>DASTDJ010000369.1:0-4202 GCA_035710425.1 Nocardioides sp. | reverse complement strand
CCGGCTTCATCCGGGCACACTTCGCCGACCACTCGCCCCAGCTCGGGTCGAGCGACTCACTGCTGAGCGCGCCGAGCTACAAGGTGCCGGACGGACCCAGGCCGCCCACCACCGGGATGGGTGTCGCCTGGGAGGTCGCTCCGGACGAGTGGCGCCACTTCGGCGAGCTCGAGCCGAGCCTGACCCAGGAGGTCATCGTGCTCCCGACCCGGCTGCGCGCCGACGACGTCAGGTTCACCGTTCGCTACAACGGGGACTTCGGCGGCGGCGTCACCGGGGTCGAGGAGCGGTTCGCCCTGACCCGGCGGGAGGCCCGGGTCGCCACCGTGCTCCGCGGGTACGACGGGCCCGTACGACGCGTCGCCCCGGTGCTCTCCCACGACGGGCGGACGCCCGCAACGACCCGGGTCCACCGCGACGAGGTCCGCGTCCGGCAGTCAGGTGAGCACGGCGCCTCCTCGCTCACCTACCGCATGCCGGGCGCCGCCTCGGTGCAGGTGGGTGCCGAGGAGTACGCCAACCACAACGGCCTGATGCGGCTCGCCGTCGGCGAGTACCCGGACGGCACGGGCAGCGCCGGGGTCACCCTCGTCGTGGCGCCGGGCTAACAGGTGGTTTCGAGGCTCGTCGCTGGCGCTCCTCGCACCTCAACCACCGCCGGTCGCACACGGTGGTTGAGGTGCGAGCGCAGCGAGCCTCGAAACCACCATCGCCGGCTCGCGCTTTCGTTGGTCGAGTAGCCCCGGCCGAGCTTGTGAGGCCGGGGCGTATCGAGACCTGCTGGGTGGTCTCGATACGCGCTCGCTCGTTCCTCACTCGCGCTACTCGACCAACGAGAGCGGGCGTCGTACGGCGTGCCTTCGGCGGCTCGACCATCGAGAGCGGGCGTCGTACGGCGTGCTTCGGCTACTCGGCGACCCAGACGGTGGTTCGAGGCTCGTCGCTGCGCTCCTCGCACCTCAACCACCGCCTGTGCCACTCCCGTCAGGCGGTGAGGTCGACGATGACCGGGGCGTGGTCGGAGGCGCCCTTGCCGGCGCGTTCGTCGCGGTCGATGAAGGCGCCGGTGACCCGATCGGCGAACGAGGCGGTGCCGAGCACGAAGTCGATCCGCATGCCGCGGTTGCGCTCGAAGCGCTGCCGGTAGTAGTCCCAGTAGGTGTAGACCTCCGGGCCGGGCGCGTGCGGCCGCACCACGTCGACGTACCCGTCGTCGAGGAAGGCCTGGAACGCCGCCCGCTCCGGCGGGGTGACGTGCGTGTCCTTCGCGAACGCCGCCATGTCGAAGACGTCGTCGTCCTGCGGCGCGATGTTCCAGTCGCCGACCAGCGCGGTCGGCGTCTCGCGCCACGCCTGCGCGGCCTCGCGGAGCCTGGCCAGCCAGTCGAGCTTGTAGACGTAGTGGGGGTCGTCGACCCTGCGGCCGTTGGGCACGTAGAGCGACCACACCCGCACGCCGCCGCAGGTCGCTGCGACCGCCCGGCTCTCGGCCGCGACCGGGTCACCCCAGCCGGGCATGCCGTCGAAGCCGACCTCGACGTCCTCGATGCCGACCCGGCTCAGGATCGCCACGCCGTTCCACTGGTTCGTGCCCGCGTAGGCGAGGTCGTAGCCCATCGACTGCAGCCCCATCAGCGGGAGCTGGTCCTCGCGCGCCTTGGTCTCCTGGAGGGCCAGTACGTCGATGTCGTGCCGCTCGAGGAGTGCCTCGACCCGGTCGATGCGGGAGCGCAGTGAGTTGACGTTCCAGGTGGCCAGTCGCACCCCTGAAGCCTAGGCTGCGCCGATGAGCCGCGCGTGGCCGGCAATCCTGGTCGTCGCACTCGGTGGCGCGCTCGCGGGGGCGATCGTCGGGGAGTACCCCGACCTCCACGTCTACCGGTACGGCGGCCACGGGCTGCTCGACCAGTGGCAGGTCTACGCGGACGACGACCCCGTCACGGGCTACCCGTTCACCTATCCGCCGTTCGCGGCGATCGTGATGGCGCCGCTGACGCTGCTGCCGGGGTGGCTCGCGGCCGCTCTGTGGACCGCGGCCTCGGCGGCGTGCCTCGCCGCGGCGGTCCTGGTCGTCCGCCGCTCGCTCGGCGTGCGGACACCCGACTGGCTGCTGGTGCTGGTGTGCGCCGGTTCGCTGGCACTCGAGCCCGTGTGGCAGAACCTCTCGTTCGGGCAGATCAACCTGATCCTGATGCTGGCGGTGCTGGTCGACCTGGTGCGGCCCGAGCGGCGTTGGTCGGGGGTGCTCGTGGGCATCGCCGCGGGAGTGAAGCTGACCCCACTCGTGTTCGTCGTGCTGCTGGTGCTGGTCGGCCACCGCGGGGCCGCCGCACGCGCTTCGCTCGCGTTCGCCGGCACCGTGCTGGTGGGACTGGTCGCGGTCCCGGGAGCGACGACGTACTGGACGGAGGGACTTCTCGAGCCCGCCCGGGTCGGGCCGCCCGCACTCGCGCACAACCAGTCGGTCCACGGCGCGCTGACCCGCCTGCTCGGCGAGACACCGCCGACCTGGCTCTGGGTCGCGATCGCCGGCCCCGTCGCGGTGGCGCTGGTGATCGTCGCGGCCGCCTGGTGGCGCCGGGGGCAACGCGTGCTCGGCACCTGCCTCGGTGCGCTCGCGATGCTGCTCGCCTCGCCCGTCTCGTGGTCACACCACTGGGTGTGGGCGGTCCCGGTGGCGCTGGTGCTGTGGGAGCGCACCCGGGTGGGCGCCGTTCTGTGGACCGCTGTGTTCGTGGCGCGACCGATCGTCTGGCCGCCGTGGGGGGAGGGCCGGGAGCTCGACTGGCGCTGGTACGACCACCTCGTCGGCAACGGCTACGTGCTCGCCGCCCTCGCCGTGGGCATCTGGGCGGGGCTCGCGTTGAACCCTGCCCGGTCCCGATCCGTGTCATTGGACGGGAGGCGTGAATGACGGACGACCCGGAGATCGCCATGCAGGAGCTGCACGAGGACCACGCGGCGGCGCTGTGGGCTTTCTGCCTGCACCTGACCGGCAACGACCGGGCGCGCGCGGAGGACGTCGCGCAGGAGACCCTGCTGCGCGCCTGGCGCAACTCCACGGTGCTCACGGAGTCGCGCGGCTCGGTCCGCTCGTGGCTGTTCACCGTCGCGCGCAACATCGTGATCGACGAGTGGCGCACCCGCCGCTCGCAGCGCGAGTTCGCGACCGCCGTGCCGCCCGACATCGAGCCGACCGGCGACCGAACCGACGAGCTGCTGCTCTCCTGGGTGGTGGCCGAGGCACTGACCTCGCTGTCCGCCGACCACCGCGCCGTGCTGGTCGAGTGCTACTACCGGGGTCGCCCGGTCGCCGAGGTCGCGCGCCGGCTCGGGGTGCCGGAGGGGACCGTGAAGTCCCGCACCCACTACGCGCTGCGCGCGCTGCGCCTCGCCCTGGAAGAGATGGGGGTGGTCGCATGACCTGCGAGTTCGGCCACCTCGACGCGGTCTACGTCCTCGGCTCCCTGTCGCCCACCGAGCGAGCGGAGTACGAGCGCCACCTGCCCGGCTGCGAGGAGTGCTCGCGCGCCGTCCGTGAGCTGGCCGGGCTGCCCGGCCTGCTGAGCAAGGTGCCGTTGGAGGTGGTGGAGCCGCCGGGTGAACACGAGCCGCCGCCGGAGACCCTCCTCCCGGCCGTCGTGTCGGAGGCTCGGCGCTCCCAGCGGCGGCGCCGGAGCGCCATCGTGGCGATCGTCGCAGCGGCCGCCGCGGTCGTCGCGGTCGCCGTGACGGGGGTCGTCGTCGCCGCAATGGACGACGACGGCCCGCCGGCCGCGACGCCGACCACGGCGCCGTCGACCGCTCCTGCCGTCGAGATGGAGAGCCTCGGCGCCGGCTGGGTCACCGGCTGGGTGTCGCTCACCGAGGTGAAGTGGGGGACCCGGATCGACCTGACCTGCGGCTACGAGGGCACCAGCGGGTACGCCGAGTGGCCGGCGTACGCGATGTTCGTCCGGTCCACCGACGGGGAGGTCGAGCAGGTCGGGACCTGGCGGGCCGAGCCGGGCCGCGAGATGCACATCTCCCTGGCGACCGCCCTGACCGCCGACGACATCGAGTCGATCGTGGTCGAGACCGAGGACGGGACGCCGGTGCTGCGTCTCGCGCAGTGAGGCGGGGACGGGGCTCGCCGCGCTCGCGCCTCAATAACCGAAGCTGGCGAACAGGCGGTCCCGGATCGCGTCCATCGGCCAGACCGG
>DASTDJ010000368.1:0-14507 GCA_035710425.1 Nocardioides sp. | reverse complement strand
ATGCTCGCGTCGGTCACCCTGCTCCCCGCGATCCTGGGAGTGGTCAAGCACCGCGTGAACAGCGCCAAGGTCCCGTTCGTCAAGCAGCAGCCGGCTTACAACCCGGACTCCGCCTCCGCGCGGTGGTCCGCCCGGGTGGTCGACAAGCCGCTGCGTTACGGCGGCGTGGCCGCGGTCATCCTCGGCGTGCTGGCGATCCCGGTCTTCTCGATGCACCTCGGCTTCGCGGACGCGGGCAACGACGCCCCGGACTCGACCACTCGCAAGGCCTACGACCTGATGGCTGACGGCTACGGCGCCGGCACCAACGGTCCGCTCGAGGTGGTGCTCGACACCGAGGGCGAGAGGATCCCGGATGCCACCGTCCAGGACGTCACGTCCGCGCTGCAGCACCAGTCGGGCATCGCGGAGGTCCACGAGCCGGTGACGAACGAGGCCGGCGACATCGCGATCATCACGGTGATCCCGACCACCGCACCGCAGGACGCCGAGACGGGCAAGCTGCTCGAGACGATCCGTGAGGACACCATCCCCGCGGCGCTCGACGGTTCCGACGTCGAGGCGTCGGTCACCGGCTCGACGGCCCTGACCGAGGACGTCTCCTCGCGGCTGCAGGACCGGATGCCGCTGTTCCTCGGAGCAGTCATCGGGCTGGCGTTCCTGATCCTGATGGTCGTGTTCCGGTCCGTGCTCGTCCCGTTGAAGGCCGCTCTGCTCAACGTGCTCGGCGTCGGGGCGGCGTACGGCGTGGTCGTCGCGGTGTTCCAGTGGGGCTGGTTCGCCAACCTGATCGGCGTGCACGAGAGCGTTCCGATCATGCCGCTGGCTCCGATGCTGATGTTCGCGATCCTGTTCGGCCTGTCGATGGACTACGAGGTCTTCCTGATGAGCCGGGTGCGCGAGCAGTACCGGAGGCACTTCGACCCGAAGCGTGCCGTGGTCGAGGGCGTCGGCTCCACGGCCCGGGTGATCACCAGCGCCGCGCTGATCATGATCGGTGTGTTCGGCTCGTTCATCCTGGACGTGGATGTCACCACCAAGATGTTCGGTGTCGGCCTCGCGGTCGCGGTCCTGCTGGACGTCACGTTGATCCGGATGGTGCTGGTCCCGGCGGCGATGAGCCTGCTCGGTCACCGCGCCTGGTGGCTGCCGGCCTGGCTCGAGCGTCGCCTGCCGACGATCGACATCGAGGGTGGCGAGCACGACGGTGAGGACGAGCTCGCGGCTCGGCCCGCCGCCGAGTCCACCGAGTCCGCGCGGGAGGCAGAGCTGGTCTGACACCCGCAAGGACGCAACCGAGCTGCGGCCGGCCCGAGAGGGTCGGCCGCAGCTCCGGTTCTCAGCGGACCTGGCGGACCTCGAACCGCTCGGCCGGGTCGGCGATCGCGTCCTGGGCGTCGACCAGCCTGAGCTCGCGGGCGCCGGCGGCCAGGGTGGCCTCGAGCACGCCGAACACCGACGAGGTCGTGCGCGACAGCGCGGCCGCCGGCGAGCCGGTCTCGAGCAGGTGGGCGAGGTAGAGCGCCGCGGTCACGTCGCCACCGCCGTTGGGCGAGAGCGGCAGCATCGGCGTGGTCACCGCCCAGGCGCCGGCGTCGGAGACGGCGAGCACGTCGAGGGTGTCGGGTGCGCGGTCGGCGAGCAGCACCGAGGTGACCAGCACGTCGTGCGGACCCTTCTCCCGTACGGCGTCCACCGCCGCGAGCACCTCGTCGAGCGTGGTCGTGGTGCGGCCGGTCAGGAAGTCCAGCTCGAAGTGGTTGGGCGTGATGATGTCGGCGCGTGGCACCACCTCGTCGCGCATGAACTCCGGGATGCCCGGTCGCACGAACATCCCGCGTCCGACGTCGCCCATCACCGGGTCGCAGCAGTAGACCGCCTTCGGGTTGGCGGCCTTCACGGCGGCGACGGCGTCCAGGACAACGGCGCCCATCGCCGGGTCGCCCTGGTAGCCGGACAGCACTGCGTCGCACGTCTCGAGCACCCCGCGCTCGCCGATGCCCGCCACCACGTCGGCGACGTCGGCGGGGGCGAGCAGCGGCCCGCGCCACGCGCCGTACCCGGTGTGGTTGGAGAAGTGGACGGTGAGCACGGGCCACACCTCGTGCCCGAGGCGCTGGAGCGGGAACACGGCCGCGGAGTTGCCGACGTGGCCGTAGGCCACCGAGGACTGGATCGAGAGGATGCGCACCGCGAGATCGTCCCGTCGGACGCCTGTACGCCGCAAACTAGAACAGGTTACAGTTGCGCGGAGCGAAGCGGCACGAGTGAGGCGAGGACCGGATGGCGAAGCAGGCCAAGCGCAAGGAGTACAAGAACGACGCCGACTACGTGGTGGTCGGGTCGGGGAGCTCCGGGGCCGCCGTGGCCGGCCGACTCGCCGAGTCGGGCGCGAGCGTGATCGTCCTCGAGGCGGGCAAGACCGACGAGAAGTTCCTGGTGCGCAAGCCCGGGATGATCGGCCCGATGCACGCCGAGCCCAAGATCAAGGCGACCGTCGACTGGGGCTACTACTCGGTGCCGCAGAAGCACATCCTCGACCGCAAGATGCCGGTGCCACGCGGCAAGGTCGTCGGCGGCTCCAGCTCGATCAACGGCATGGTCTACGTGCGCGGCAACCGCGCCAACTACGACTCCTGGGCCGCCGAGGGCAACACCGGCTGGGACGCCGACTCGGTCAACGCTGCGTACAAGCGGATGGAGGACTTCGAGGACGGCGAGAACGAGTTCCGCGGCGCCGGCGGCCCGATCAAGGTCAGCCGCAACAAGTTCCCGCAGGAGGGCTCGCTCCAGTTCCTCCAGGCCACCGCCGACACCATGGGCGCGAAGGTCCTCGACGACTACAACGGCGCCTCGCAGGAGGGCGTCGGCCGGATGCAGCAGAACGCCGCGGACGGGCTGCGCTACAGCGCCTCCCGCGGCTACATCCACGACCTCGCCCCGGCGACCCTGCAGCTGCAGTCCGAGGTGCTGGTCACCAAGGTGCTGATCGAGAACGGTCGCGCGACTGGCGTCGAGGTGCAGGACAAGGACGGCTCGACCCGCACGGTGCGCGCGGGCAAGGAGGTCATCCTCTCGGCCGGCTTCGTGGGCTCCGCCCAGATCCTGATGCTCTCCGGCGTGGGCCACGCGCAGCACCTGCGCGACCACGGCATCGAGGTGCTCGCCGACCTGCCGGTCGGCGACAACCTGCACGACCACATGTTCCACGCGCTGACGTTCCACGCGACCAGCTCGACGATGCGCGGCAACGCGCTCTTCTTCGCGCGGGGCATCGCCAAGGAGCTGATGCGTCCGGGCAGGTCGTTCCTGGCCAACTCCGTGTTCGAGGTGCTGGCGTTCCTCAAGACGTCGCAGGCCACCGACATCCCCGACCTGCAGCTCCACCTGCTGCCCTGGGCCTACGTCTCGCCCAACCAGGACGAGCCGATCCGGCACGAGGTCGACCCGCGGCCGTCGCTCACCGTCCTCACCACGCTGATCTATCCACGGAGTCGCGGCACCCTCCGCCTGTCCTCGGCCGATCCCACCGCGACGCCGCTGATCGACTTCCAGTACCTCGCCGACCAGGCCGACCTGGACCTGCTCACCGAGGGCTCGGAGATGGTCCGCGAGATCATGGGCGGGGCCGCGTTCGGCGGGTCGGTCAAGGGCGAGATCCACCCGGGCGGGACGCTCCGCGGCACCGAGCTGCGCCAGGCGATCCTCAACCGGGCCACGTCGGTCTACCACGGCGTCGGCACCTGCCGGATGGGCGTCGACGAGCTCGCCGTGGTCGACCCCGAGCTCCGGGTCCGCGGCATCGAGGGGCTCCGGGTCGTCGACGCCTCGATCATGCCGTCGATCACCGGCGGCAACACCAACGCACCGGCGATCATGATCGGTGAACGCGCCTCCGACCTCATCCTGGGGCGCCCGGCGGGAGGACGCTGACATGGTCCAGGCGGTCACCGGCGACCTGAAGCGCCCCGCGTCGCTCACCGACGAGTTCCTCGAGAGCCTGGTCTCGCGGGTGCCGGGCTCCGGCGGCGGCACCTGGAAGCTCGCCGAGGTCTACACCGGCGAGGTGCTGGTCGAGCTGCCGCAGTCGACGCCGGAGGACATCGAGAGGGCCTACGCGAAGGCGCGCGCCGCGCAGCGCGAGTGGGCGCAGTGGCCGCTGAAGAAGCGGCTCAAGGTCTTCCGCAAGGCGCACACCCTGATGGTCAACAACGCGCACACCACCGCCGACCTGATCCAGGCCGAGAGTGGCAAGAACCGGCGGATGGCGATCGAGGAGACCTGCGATCCGCCGATGGTGATCAGCCACTACCTCAAGCGCGCGGCCAAGCTGCTCGCGCCGACCAAGCGCGGCGGGCCGGTGCCGGTGGTCTCCAGCTCGACCGAGATCCGCCAGCCCAAGGGCGTGGTCGGGATCATCGCGCCCTGGAACTTCCCCTTCGCCACCGGCCTCTCCGACGCGATCCCGGCGCTGATGGCCGGCAACGCGGTCGTGGTGAAGCCGGACAACAAGACCGCGCTCTCTCCCTTGTACGGCGTCTCGCTGCTGGAGCAGGCGGGGCTGCCCAAGGGGCTGTTCCAGGTGGTCTGCGGCGAGGGTCCCGACGTCGGCCCGACCCTGATCGACAACGCCAACTACGTGATGTTCACCGGCTCCACCGCGACCGGCCGGACCATCGGCGAGCGGGCCGGCCGCAACCTGATCGGCTGCTGTCTCGAGCTCGGCGGCAAGAACCCGATGGTCGTGCTCGAGGACGCCAACCTCGACGAGGCGGTGCAGGGCGCGCTGTTCGGCTGCTTCGGCAACACCGGCCAGATCTGCATGCATATCGAGCGCATCTACCTGCCGGACGCGCTCTACGACGAGTTCAAGACGCGATTCGTCGCCGCGACCGAGGCGCTCAAGGTCGGCGCGACGTACGACTTCGAGCCGGAGCTCGGCTCTCTGGTGTCGGTCGACCACCGCGACCGGGTGGCCTCGCACGTCGAGGACGCCGTCGCGCGGGGCGCGACCGTGGTCACCGGCGGCCGCGCGCGCCCCGACATCGGGCCGGCGTTCTTCGAGCCGACGATCCTCGAGGGCGTCACCACCGAGATGCTGGCCGGCTCCTGCGAGACGTTCGGACCGGTCGTCGCGCTGCACCGCTACCGCGGCGTCGACGAGGCGATCGCGCTCGCCAACGACACCGACTACGGGCTGAACGCCTCGGTGTGGGGCACCGACCTCGACGCGGCGCAGGCGGTGGCCCGCCGGATCCAGTCTGGCAATGTCAACGTCAACGACATCCTGGCCACGGCGTACGCCTCGAAGGGCACGCCGTCCGGTGGCGTCAAGCAGTCGGGTGTCGGCGCGCGGCACGGCGACCAGGGCCTGCTTAAGTACACCGACGTGCAGAACCTCGGCGTGCTCAAGAAGCAGGTGATGGGCGCCCAGCCGGGCCAGTCCTACGACGCCTACGTCAAGCAGATGCTGACCTCGCTCAAGGTGATGCGGAAGCTCCGCATCCGCTGATCGCGTGCCAGACGCACGCTGACCCGCCGCTGCGTGAGCGGCGGGTCAGCGCGCCGGAAGCGGGTCAGGACTCGATGGCCGCGGCCTCGCGTCCGGCGCCGGTGATCTCGATCTTGCGCGGCTTCGCCTTCTCGGCGACGGGGACGACCAAGCGCAGGACCCCGGCGTCGTAGGACGCCTCGATCCGCTCGAGGTCGAGGTTGTCACCGAGCACCAGCTGACGGCTGAAGACGCCGCGGGTGCGCTCCGAGGCGAGCATCTCCCAGTCGCCGTTGCGCGCGACGCGCTCGGCACGGACGGTGAGCACGTTGCGCTCCACGTCGAGGTCGATGGTCTCGGGGCTGACGCCCGGGACGTCGAGCTCGATGACGAAGCGGTCGCCCTCCCGCCAGGCGTCCATGGGCATGACGGCGGGCCGGTTGGTCGAGCCCAGCAGCTGCTGGGTCAGGCGGTCGAGATCGCGGAACGGGTCGGTGCTGCGCAGCAACATGGTGGGTCCTCCTCTGAGCGGTGTGTCCGGTGGCGACCCGTCAGAGCGGGTCGTCAATATCTGTAATGACTGATATAGATAATATGTTCCATGTTTGTCAAGTAGCATCGGCGCAGGAGGTGCGAGATGGCGGATCGGACGCGCGGTGTCTTCGCGATCTCGGTGGCTGCCGAGATGGTGTCCATGCAGATCCAGAACCTGCGCGTCTACGAGCGGCGCGGCCTGGTCGAACCCGATCGCACGCCCGGCGGCTCGCGGCTCTACAGCCCCGACGACATCGACCGGCTGCACCGGATCCGCGCCCTCCTCGAGGAGGGCCTCAACCTCGCAGGAATCTTTAGGGTCCTGGAGCTCGAGGAGACCAACAGCCAGCTGCACGCAGAGCTCGAGCGCATGAGGTCCCGAGGGTCTGGCCGTCAGGGGCCCTGACGGGGTACCGATGGTCCATGAAGCTGTCCCGAGTCCTGGCCATGGGCGCGGGGGCACTGGGTGCCCTCGCAGCCCACGACGTGATGCAGAAGCGGCACGCGATCCTGCGCAACTACCCGGTGGTCGGCCACCTCCGGTTCGAGCTCGAGAAGTTCGGTCCGGAGCTGCGGCAGTACATCGTCACCTCCAACGACGAGGAGCGGCCGTTCAGCCGTGACCAGCGCCGCTGGATCTATGCCTCCTCCAAGCTGGAGAACGCCTACTTCGGCTTCGGCACCGACAACGACGTCGAGAACATCGAGGGCTACCCGATCATCCGGCACCGCACCTTCGCGGGGCCGGGGGCGAGCACCGGGCGACATGCCGAGGAAGGTGTGCCGCTGCCCTCCGCCAAGGTCGTCGGCAGGGCCCGCGGCCGGCGGCACGCGTTCCGGCCGCCGTCGGTGGTCAACGTGTCCGGGATGAGCTTCGGGTCGCTGTCGGCCAACGCTATCGAGGCGCTCAACCGCGGCGCGGCGCTGGCCGGCTGCCTGCAGAACACGGGCGAGGGCGGGCTGTCGCCGTACCACCGCAACGGCGGGGAGCTGGTGTTCCAGATCGGTACGTCGTACTTCGGCTGCCGCGACGAGCACGGTCGGTTCGAGCTGGCCCGGCTCAAGGACCTGGTGGCGTCGGCACCGGTGCGCGCGCTCGAGATCAAGCTCTCCCAGGGGGCGAAGCCGGGGCTGGGCGGGATGCTGCCGGCCGCCAAGGTGTCGGCGGAGATAGCGGAGATCCGGGGCATCCCGGAGGGCCAGGACTGTGCCTCGCCCAGCCGGCACCAGGTGTTCCACGACGTCGACTCGATGCTCGACTTCGTCGAGCTGCTGGCCGAGGAGACCGGGCTGCCGGTCGGGATCAAGTCCGCCGTCGGCGGCATGGACTTCTGGGACGAGCTCGTCGAGCTGATGGCCGACGGCCAGCGTGGCGTCGACTTCATCAACGTCGACGGCGGCGAGGGCGGCACCGGCGCCGCGCCGATGGTGTTCGCGGACTCGGTGGCCTTCCCGTTCCGGGTCGCCTTCGCCGAGGTCTACCGTCGGTTCGCCGCAGCCGGGCTCACCGACGACGTGACGTTCATCGGGGGCGGCAAGCTCGGGCTGCCTGAGAACGCCATCGTGGCGTTCGCCCTGGGCGCCGACCTGATCCAGGTGGGGCGGGAGGCGATGCTGGCGATCGGGTGCATCCAGGCGCAGCGGTGCCACACCGACCGGTGCCCCACGGGCGTGGCCACCCAGGACAAGTGGCTGCAGCGGGGCCTCGACCCCGACCTGAAGTCGGTGCGCGCCGCCAACTACCTGGTCTCGCTGCGTCGTGACCTGCTCAAGGTGAGCGAGGCGGTCGGCGAGGTGCACCCGGGGCTGATCACCGCCGACGACGTCGACATCCTCGACGGCACCCGCCGTCGTACCTCGCTGCGCGAGGTCTACGGGTACGAGCCGGACTGGGGCCTGCTCGGGCCCGGACTGCGCGCCGAGGTCGAGGCGCTCATGCAGCCGCCGGGCAGCGAGTCGCCGCCGACCGACTGAGCGTCAGGCCACCTGCAGCGACCGCTTCGACAGCCCCATCCAGAACCCGTCGATCACCTGCGTGCCGGGCGTGCCGGCGTCGGTCGCGGCGCCGAGGGTGACGAACAGCGGCGTGTAGTGCTCGACGGTCGGGTGCGCGTACGGCATCCCCGGCGCGTTCGAGCGGTACGCCGCCAGCTCGTCGACGTCACCTCGAGCCATCGCCTCGCCGGCCCAGGCGTCGAAGTCGGTCGACCAGCCGGGTGCGTCGGCCTCGATCCGGAACTCCCGGAGGAACGGCAGGCCGTGGGTGAGGAAACCGGACCCGATGATCAGCACGCCCTCGTCGCGGAGCGGACGGAGCCGCTGTCCGAGGGCCAGCAGCTTCTCCGGGTCGTGGGTGGGCAGCGACATCTGCAGCACCGGGACGTCACCGTCGGGGTACATGATCTTCAGCGGCACCCAGGCGCCGTGGTCGAGCCCGCGCGACGCGTGCTGGTGGACCGGTTCGGTGTCCGGCATCATCGCGGCGACCCGCGCGGCGAGGCTCGTGGCGGCCGGGGTCTCATAGGTCATCCGGTAGTACTTCGGGTCGAACCCGCCGAAGTCGTAGACCAGCGGTGCGCCGTCGGCCGACAGCGACACGGGTGCGGACTCCCAGTGGGCGCTGACGATCAGGATCGCCTTCGGGCGTGGCAGGTCGCTCGCCCAGGCGGCCAGCTGGCCCGACCAGATCGGGTCGTCGAGGAGAGGGGGTGCGCCGTGGCCGATGTAGAGGGCGGGCATGGGGTCCATGTCCCCATAATGATTGAATTCTGAACTTTATTCCAGCGTCCAGTCCACCGGTTCCGCGCCCTGGTCGACCAGCAGCCTGTTCACCCGGCTGAACGGCTTGGAGCCGAAGAACCCCCGGCTCGCCGAGAGCGGGGACGGGTGCACCGACTCCACCCATGGGATCTCGCCGAGCATCGGCTTCAGCGACTGGGCGTCTCGGCCCCAGAGGATCGCGGCGGCCGGCGGGCCGCCGGCGCCGACCCGGCGTACGAGCGCCTGGATCGCGCACTCGGTGACCTCCTCCCAGCCGCGCCCGCGGTGGGAGGCGGACTCGCCGGCCCGCACGGTCAGCACCCTGTTGAGCAGCATCACGCCCTGGTCGCTCCAGGCCGTCAGGTCGCCGTGCTTGGGCGGCACGATGCCGAGGTCGTCGCGGAGCTCGACGTAGATGTTCACCAGGCTGCGCGGCAGCGGCCACACGTGCGGGTCGACGGCGAAGCTCAGCCCGATCGGGTGGCCGGGAGTGGGGTAGGGGTCCTGGCCGACGACCAGGACGCGCACGTCGGCGAGTGGCCGCTGGAACGCCCGGAAGACGTGGTCACCGGCGGGCAGGTAGCTGCGGCCGGCCGCGATCTCCTCCCGCAGGAACCGCCCCATCTGCGCGACCCGGTCGTCGACCGGCGCCAGCGCCTCCGCCCAGTCGGGGGCCATCAGGCCCTTGTCCACCAGACCCGAGAGCGCGCTCACCCGCGCGACACTAGCGCCCGAACACCGCCCGGTCGGGAAGGTACGGCGTCCGCCCGCGTTCGCCCACCTCGACGGCGAGGATCGCCTGGTGGTCGGCGTCGCCGAAGATCGCCGACTGGTTGGCGACCAGGACGCGGGTGCCGTCGAACGTCGCGTTGCACGGGGTGTCGAACGGAATGGGCGAGCCGTTGTCGCCGGTGAGCGGCGCGTCGGGGAAGCGGTCGACCTCGCGGCCGGCGGCGGTCAGCTCGACCAGCTGGGCGGAGAGCCCGGCCAGGGCGACGTAGACGTGGCCGGAGCGACCGATGCCGAAGCCGTCGGGCAGCTCGGCCGGGCGGGACGTCCACAGCGTCCTGATCCGGCCGGGCCGGCCGTCGCGCCGGATCGGCACGGAGTAGAGGTGGCCGTTCACCGGCAGCACGCCGGGCGCGGTCTGCTGCGTGACCAGCAGATCGCGCCGACCCGGCCGGAACGCGATGCCGGTCGTCCCGAACCCGCCGACGCCCTTCAGTCGGTCGGAGGTGAGCCACGCGGCGACCCGACCGGTCCGCGGCAGCACCTTCCAGATCGTGCTCTTCTCGTAGTCGGTCACGTAGAGCGCGGGCCCGGGCCCCCAGGTGGCGTAGTTGGGCACCGAGCCCTCGGGCAGCCGGGCGACCTTCCGGAACCTGCCGGTGTCGAGGTCGAGCGTCAGCACTGCCGCGCGCGAGGTCTCGAGCAGCACCAGCTCGCCGTCGCGGGTCTGGTTGGCCGCTTGGACGCCATGACCGCCGAGGACCTGGCGCGGCACGTCCCACGAGCGGAGCAGCTTGCCGCCGCGCGACCACTCGAAGACCCGGGAGGCGCGCTTGCTGCCGGCCGCCTTGTAGGTGCCGGCGTAGACCCGGCCGTTGCTGTGCTTGTAGACGTGCGCGGGGTAGCCGGGTGCGGGGACCTTCGCGAAGACCTTCGTCGTCCACTTCTCCGGAGCCGCCGGAGCCGGCGCCCCCTGAGCTGGGCAGGGCAGTGAGAGCAGCGCCAGCCCGAGGGCGGCGGCGACGAGTCGCCTCATCCGAGCGCGTCCAGCACCTCGGCGGCCGCGCGCTCTCCCGAGCGGACAGCGCCGTCCATGTAGCCCGACCAGTACGTCGAGGTCTCGGTGCCGGCCCAGTGGACCCGGCCGAACGGGCGGCGGATGGCCGGGCCGTACTTCGTCAGCGTGCCCGGCCCGTGGATGGCGGTGGGGCCGCCGGTGCTCCACTGCTCCTTCGTCCAGTCCTGCTCGGTGTACTCGATGGGATGCAGCGCGCGCTCGCCGAACATCCGGGCGAAGCCGCGGAGCACGTGGCGCCGCCGCTCGGCCTTGGACATCCGACCGAAGCGGTGCCAGGCCGAGCCGCCCACGAAGGCGAGCAGCACGCCCGGCGAGCCGTCGCGGGGCGAGTTGTCGAACACCGCCCGGGCCGCGCCGGAGTCGCTGATGCCGAAGCCGTTGAGCCCGTCCTTGCGCCAGAACGGCGTCGTGTAGACGGCGTCGCACTTCATCAGCCGGCCCATGTCGAGCGAGCGCATCAGCCTCCTTCGCCGGTCGGGGAGGCCGGGCGACCAGTCGATGTCGAGCACCAGCGGAGGGGGTACGGCGACCACGACCTGCCGCGCCTCGACCACGCCGCGCCCGGTGTGCACCCGCACCGACCCTTCGCCCTGGGCGATCCGCTCGACCGGAGCCTTCAGCGCCACCTGGTCGCCGAGCTGCTTGGCGAGTCGGAGCGGGATCAGCTGGGACCCGCCCACGAAGCGCCGCTCCTGCGCGCCGTTCACGGTGTCGGAGTTGCGGGCGAACGTGCCGACGTGGCGCTCGTTGCCGCTGCACGCGACGTACCAGAGCACGAAGAGGAACGAGAGCCGGTCGGGGTCGGCGCCGAAGCCCGGCTGGGTCCAGCACTCGATCAGGTGGGAGACGCCCTCGGGGTTGAGCAGGGAGGCGCCGCGGATGAAGTCGCCGAGCGTCATCCGGTCCCACGCCGCCGCCTGCGGATGCTTCCAGGGAGCGTCGACGTCGATCTGCGCGGCGTAGTCGTCGATCTTGCCGAGCAGCACCGCGGCGTCCAGCAGGATCGTCGGGTCGGGCGGCACGGTGCCGGAGTACTCGATCCGGCCGAGGGTGGAGGAGACGTAGACGCTCTTGCCGGCGACGTACTCCTTGAACGTCGGCACGTTCAGCTCATCGGCCAGCCTGAGGATGTGGTCCTGGGTCGGGCCGACGAACGCGCCGCCGGCTTCGATCACGCCGCCGTGGCGGAGCCGGTGGTTGAGCACCCGGCCGCCGACCCGCCCGCGGGCCTCGACCACGAGGACCGAGCGGCCCCGCCGCGCGATCCGTCGGGCGGCCATCAGGCCAGCGATGCCGGCGCCGACGACGATCGCGTCGACCTTGCGGGGGAGCGCGCCCTGCAGTCCCTGCGGCGCTGCGAGCGTCAGCTCGGTGAGGTCGCCGGCACCGAGCGCGAGGCCGCCGAGGGTCGCGCCGCCGAGGACGGCACGACGGCTCACGGACGACGGAGTCATGCGGTCTCCCCATGGCAATATCTGAAGATGTGTCAGGTTCGGGTTCGTACCCTACACTCCCGAACGTGTCCGTGGAACGCGCCGTCCAGCGCCGGGTGCCCGCCCAGGAGCGGAGCCGCGTGCGCGTGCAGCGGATCCTCGACGAGGCAGCGGCGCTGGTCGTCGACCGCGGGGTCGAGGCGCTCTCGACCCGCGACATCGCGCAGGCCGCGGAGGTGCCGGTCGCCTCGCTCTACCAGTATTTCGCGGACAAGGAAGGCGTGCTGCTCGCGCTCGCCGAGCGCGACATGGCCGAGATGGACGAGCAGGTCGCCGCGGACGTGGCGGAGCTCGAAGCGCCCACCGTCGCCGACTTCGTCCGCACGGTGATGACGGCGTTCGTCAGCGTCTACCACCGGCGCCCGGCGTTCGTGCAGATCTACCTGCGCGGGCGCACCAACGTCGCGGTCAACCGGTTCGGCCGCGACCACAACACCCGGATCGCCGAGGCGCTGCGCGACTACGCGCTCGAGCGCGGCCTCGCCGACGAGAGGCTCACCCCGGCGGTCGCGACGCTCGCTGTGGAGATCGGCGACCGGGTCTTCCAGCTGGCCTTCGAGAACGACCCGGCGGGCGACGCCGAGCTGATCGAGGAGGGCATCACGCTGATGACCGCCTACCTCGAGAGGTACGCCGCGTGATCCGCGAGCACGTCGCCGCGGCCGCCCGCCGGCTGGCCGACCAGGGCCTGCTGGTCGGCACCGCCGGCAACGTCAGCGCGCGCGACGGCGACCGGGTGGCGGTCACCGGCACCGGCGTCGTGCTCGGGACCTGCCGCGCCGACGACGTCACGGTCGTCGACCTCGCTGGCGCCGTCGTCGAGGGCGATCTCGTCCCCACCTCCGAGCTCGAGCTGCACCTCGGGGTCTACGCCGACACCGGCGCGGCCGCGGTCGTGCACACCCACGCGCCGTACTCGACGGCGGTGGCGTGCGTGCTCGACGAGCTCCCGGTCATCCATTACCAGCAGCTGCTGCTCGGCGGCGCGATCCGGGTCGCGCCGTACGCCACGTTCGGCACCCCCGAGCTGGCGAGCGGCGTACGTGCGGCGCTCGCGAGCCGCCAGGCCGCGCTGATGGCAAATCATGGGTCGGTCGCCGTCGGCGCCGACCTCGACCAGGCCGTCGAGCACGCCCTGCTGCTCGAGTGGCTCGCCACCCTCCACCACCGGGCCAGTGCGCTCGGCACACCCCACACCCTCACCGAGGCGCAGCAGTCCGCGGTCATCGAGGCGGCGCTCCGGCGCGGCTACGGCACCACTCAGGAGAGCACATGAAGATCGCCACCGTCGGCGTGCACGTCCTCGACACCCACGTGATCGGCATCGAGTCGATCCCCGCCGGATCCGACGGCCAGCTGGTCGAGGCGATCCGGATCTCCCCGGCGGGCACCGCCGGCGGCACCGCGGTCGTGCTCTCCCGGCTCGGCGCCGACGTCCGGTCCCTCGGCGCCGTCGGCGACGACGCGGCCGCCGGCACCCTGCTGGCCCTGCTCGGTCGGGAGGGGGTCGACGTCACCGGCCTCGTGCGCAAGGAGGGTCACCAGACCTCCGCGTCGGTGATCCCCGTGCGACCGAACGGCGACCGGCCGGCCTGGCACTGCATCGGCGCCAACGGCGCGTTCACCCTCGACGACCTCGCACCCGGTGCGCTCGACGGGATCACCCACCTGCACCTCGGCGGCCCGGAGTTCCTGGGCGGCGAGGCCGCCGGACGGCTGCTCGCCGACGCGCGTGCGGCCGGCGCCGTCACCTCCCTCGACGTCCTGGCTCCCGGCGACCCCGACATGCTGGCCTGGATCGCTGATGCCCTGCCGCACACCGACTACCTGCTGCCCAACGACGAGCAGGTGCTCGGCTTCACCGGCGCCACCGACCTCGCCGAGGGTGCGCTGGCGCTCGTGAAGGCCGGTGCCGGATGCGTGGCCGTCACCCAGGGCGCGAAGGGCGCACTCGTCGTCACCGCCGACGCTGCGATCGAGGTCCCGGCGTACCCCGTCGACGTGGTCGACACGACCGGCTGCGGCGACGCGTTCTCCGCGGGGTTCCTCCGCGGCCTGTCGCTGGGGCGCGACCCCGTCGGCGCGGCGCGGCTCGGCTGCGCGACGGCGGCGCAGGTCGCCCAGGGCCTCGGCACCGACGCGGGCTCCTACGACCTCGAGACCGTCGAGGCATTGGCCGCGACCTAGGCTCGACACCATGAGTGCCGACATCACCGTCACCCGCAACGACGAGCGCGCCCGGTTCGAGGCGACCGTCGACGGCGAGCTCGCCGGATTCTCCGAGTTCAAGCTCGGCGAGGGTCGCATCGAGTTCACCCACACCGAGGTCGACGACGCGTTCGAGGGCCGGGGGGTCGGCTCGGCGCTGGTGTCCTCGGCGCTGGATGAGGCCCGGGGGCGCGGGCTCGCGGTCTTGCCGTTC
>DASTDJ010000367.1:0-5877 GCA_035710425.1 Nocardioides sp. | reverse complement strand
CCAGCCGGGTGAGGAACATCTTCATCTGCTCGGGCGTGGTGTTCTGCGCCTCGTCGAGGATGATGAACGAGTCGTTGAGCGACCGGCCGCGCAGGAACGCCAGCGGCGCCACCTCGATCGTCCCGGCCGCGAGCAGCTTGGGGATCGAGTCGGGGTCGACCATGTCGTGCAGCGCGTCGTAGAGCGGCCGCAGGTAGGGGTCGATCTTCTCCGACAGCGTGCCGGGCAGGAACCCGAGCTTCTCTCCCGCCTCGACCGCCGGCCGGCTCAGGATGATCCGGTTGACGTTCTTGGACTGCAGGGCCTGCACGGCCTTGGCCATCGCGAGGTAGGTCTTGCCGGTGCCCGCGGGACCGATGCCGAACGTGATCGTGTGCTTGTCGATCGAGTCGACGTAGCGCTTCTGGTTCAGCGTCTTGGGCCGGATCGACCGGCCGCGGTTGCTCAGGATGTTGAGCGAGAGCACGTCGGCGGGGCGCTCGGTGGTCTCGGCGCGCAGCATCTGCAGGACGCGCTCTACGGTCTCGCTGGTCACGCCCTGACCGGTGCGGATGATCGCCACCAGCTCGTCGAGCAGCCGCTCGGCAAGGGCGACCTCGCCCGGCTCGCCGCGCATGGTGATCCGGTTGCCGCGGACGTGGATCTCCGCGTCGAAGCTGCGCTCGATGAGGCCGAGGTGCTCGTCCCCCGGACCCAGCAGGCTGACCATGTTGATGCTGTTGGGGACCACGACGGTGTGCCGCGTGTGGTGAGCGTCCCCTGAATGGTTGCTGTCTGTCATGGGTGCCCGGACGGGCGGCCTTTCGGGTTCGACGGATCGGACCCTCCCAGCGTACGTGAGCCGACTTCCCTCGCCCAGCGGTTTCCGACGCGTACCGTTGGTGCATGCACTCCGCCGACGAGTACGACGAGGACTTCGCCGGCGACGACGCCGGGCCGGAGCCGGCTCCGCCGTACTGGTTCGCCGGCCAGCACCTGCCGCCCGACGCGGGCCGGATGGGGCTGACCCACCACGTGCCCGACGGCGCGCTCCTCGACTTCGCCGGCTCCCTCGACGGCGCCAACTCCCGTCATCGCATCGCGGCCTGGCTCCTGCTGGTGGTGTTCGGGCTGCCGGTGGTCTTCTCCGTGCTCCGCTTCGTCGATGCCTTCCTGCTCTAGACCAGCAGCGACTGTGGCCATTCGGGCCCGGGCGGCAGGTCCCGGGCCCTACCATCAGCCGTCGGAGATGGGGATCCACACTTCAGCCGCGCCTGAGGCGCCCCAGAGAGCGAGCCCCGATGAGTCACAGCGCCTCCCACGAGGAGCGGCGCCTGCGTCAGGTCGTCGAGGCGTCGCCCGTCGCCCTGATGGTGCTGGACGCCGCGGGCCGGGTCACGCTGGCCAACGCGGAGGCGGAGCGGCTCTTCGACTGCCGACGCGATGACCTGCTCGGGCGGCCAGCCGACGACCTGTTCACCGAAGGGCTCCGTCCGGGACCCCACCTCCACGGTCTCCGCCCCGACGGGTCCGAGGTGCCGATCGAGATCCGACTGAGCCCGCTCGAGACCGACGAGGGGACGTTCGAGCTCGCCGCGATCCTCGACATCAGCGATCGGATCGGCGCCGGCGTCGTGCCCGACGAGACCGACGACAGCTTCGTCATCGCCACGGCCCTGCAGCGGACGCTCGACCGTGAGGGGCTGTCGGTCGTCTACCAGCCGCAGGTCGACCTCAGTACCGGCGCGGTCGTCGGCATGGAGGCGCTGGCGCGCTGGGACAGCCCGGAGCTCGGACCGGTCGGTCCCGACCGCTTCATCCCGGTCGCCGAGGACGGCGGGATGATCTGCCCTCTGGGTGAGTGGGTCCTGCGCCGGGCCTGCGTCGACGCGCTCGCGATCCAGGGCGTGCTCGGCCGCCCGCTCGGCCTGGCGGTCAACGTCTCGCCACGGCAGTTCCACACCCCGGACTGGCTGCAGGTGGTCGACGCGATCCTCGCGGAGACCGGCTTCGACCCGACCCTGCTCGAGCTCGAGATCACCGAGGGCATCCTGATGGACGGGCCGGAGGACGTGATCGAGCAGCTGCAGGCGTTCCGGGCGAGAGGAATCCGGATCGTGGTCGACGACTTCGGGACCGGCTACTCGAGCCTGTCGTACCTGACCCGGTTCCCGATCGACAAGATCAAGATCGACCGCTCGTTCGTCCGCGAGCTCACCGACGCCGATGCCGAGGCGGCCATCGTCGACACGATCATCGTGATGGCGCACTCGCTGGGCATGGGCGTGGTCGCGGAGGGTGTGGAGACCCGCGACCAGGAGCGCTACCTCCAGCGCCGGGCCTGCGACGGGGCACAGGGGTTCCGCTACGGACCGGGCGTCCCGGTCGATCGCTTCGCGACCGTCGCGCGGACCGTCGTCGCGATCTGAGCGACGGTCACTCGAACGCGACCGACAGCATCCCGAGGCACATCTCGTCGGTGGTGCCCTCGCCCCAGACGACGTACTTCTCCTCCTGGCCGTCGAACGCCGGCAGCTTGTCGCGCAGCCACTGCACGTGGCGACACGTGACCCGCACGCTGTCGCCCGCGTCGAGGTGGACCGGACGGACCGGCCGGGACCCCTGGTCGTCGAAGTCCCACACCTTGATGTCGAGCACGGTGCGGGCGTCGGGGGTGTCCGGGTTGACCTCCAGCTTGATCTGGCGGCCCAGCAGGTGCATGTGACCCGCAGCCGCCATCACCGTCATCGGCCGGGACAGCGTGCGGGTGCAGGAGCTGGTCGGGCTAGGCCGCGGCTCGGTGCCGCAGAGGTAGTGCAGCCCCTCGGCGAGCGCCCCACCGACCATGCCGAACCGTTCCCGCGCGTCGGCGAGGGCCGCGTCCCGGTCGCACAGCGGCGAGGAGTCGTGACCCGGCCGGCAGGGCAGCTCGACCGGCGCGGGCATCAGGAACGTGTGCAGGGGCGTGATGCCGGGACGCTTCGGCATCACCCGGATCTGGGTGGAGCTCATGTCCGGGCCGACGTCGGCGAGCAGGTTGTAGTGGACCTGCATGATGATCCGCGAGCCGCGGGGCAGGTCGACGCCATAGCCGTCCGGGGTCTTCGTCTCCGAGCCGCCCGGCGCCCAGGCCCCCAGCCACGGCGCGTCGTTGAGCTGGTCCACCTCGCCGGCCACGCCCGAGCCGCCGAAGCAGGTCCAGCCCTCGTCCTGGTCGGCGTTGTCGAGGCGCTCCGCCTCGTCGATCTGGTCGGGCGGCACCCGGAACAGGATCACGTGGTGGACGACGTCGGGGTTGCCCGGCAGCACGTTGGTGCCGGTCAGGTAGCTGTCGCGGGCCAGCTTGGGGTCGAGCATGAAGCACCGGTAGTCGTCGGTGCCCTTCCCGGTCGGAGCCGACGGGGTGTACGCCGCGGGCATGGTCAGTGTGAGGCGGTCCTCGCCCTTGCGCAGCGGCAGCAGCTTGCCCGGCTTGGCGTCCGGGTGACCGGCATGACCGGGCTCAGCAGGGGACGTCCCGGCGGCGGGCGGGTCCGCCGCGTCGTCGCGCGGGGACTCCGCCGGTGACTCCGAGCACGCCGCCAGCAGCAGGAGGACTCCGGCCGCGGCGGCCGTGCGCAGGCCCCTCACCCGGGCGGCCACGTGAACGAGCGTCCGGCGAGCAGGTGCAGGTGGGTGTGGAAGACCGTCTGACCGGCGTCGGCGCCGGTGTTGAAGACCAGTCGGTAGTCGTCGTACCCCTCGGCGGTCGCGATCGCGGCGGCCGTCTGCAGGAGCTCGGCCGAGGTGGCCGGATCGGCAGCGGCGAGCGCGGCGGCGTTGGGGTGGTGGTCGCGGGGCACGACCAGGACGTGCACGGGCGCCTGCGGGTTGACGTCGCGGAACGCCACCGTCCGCTCCGTCGTGTGCACGACGTCGCCGGGAAGGTCACCGGCGACGATCTTGCAGAAGAGACAGTCGTCCATGGGTAAACCGTAGGCGGGCGCCGGGCGTCCTACTAGCGTGACCGCCCATGCGACCGCACCGGACGGCCTGATGGCCGACGGCTCCTGGACCGCCGACGAGGCGCTGGAGCAGCTGTACGCCGCCCACTGGCGGCAGCTCGTGCGCCTCTCGGTGCTCCTCGTCCGTGACGTCGGCACCGCCGAGGAGGTGGTGCAGGACGCGTTCATCGCCGTGCACCGGCGCTGGGGCCGGCTGCGCGACCCCGACAAGGCCCTGGCCTACCTGCGACAGACGGTCGTCAACCAGTCGCGGTCGGCGATCCGGCACCGGATGGTCGTGGCCAGGCACGCCGCCCGCGGCCCGGACCCGGAGCCCGAGCCCGACCATCCCGCCGAGGTCGTCGACCGACGGGCGGCGGTGCTCGAGGCGATGCGGGCGCTCCCCCAGCGTCAGCGCGAGGTGCTCGCGCTGCGCTACTACCTCGACCTGTCCGAGGCAGAGATCGCCGCCACCCTCGGCATCAGCCGGGGTGCGGTCAAGAGCCATGCCTCGCGCGGCGCCGCTGCGCTGCGCGAGCTGCTGAAGGGAGACGTGTCGTGACCCCCATCGATGACCAGCACGACGAGCTGCGCGAACTGCTCACCGACGCGGTGTCCGACGTGGAGCCGGCGTACCGGCTCGGTGAGATCCGGGCCCGCGTCCACCGGCCGGCGCGACGTGGGTGGTACGCCGCGGGCGGTGCGATCCTCGCGGCCGCCGCCGTGGTGACCGCGGTCAACCTCGGCGAGAGCGACGACGTACGGCGCGACAACGCGCCGCCGGCCGCCGACGTCGAGCGCACGGCAGCGCTCTACTTCGTCGGGGACACCCCTGCCGGCCCGCGGCTCTACCGGGAGTTCCAGAAGGTGACGGGCGGTCCGATCGCCGACCTCGAGGCGATCACCAGGGAGAACGGTCCTGTCGATCCCGACTACTCGACCCTCTGGCCTGCTGGCCTGTTCACGTCGGTCACGGTGCGAGACGACGCGATCGAGGTCGGGCTGGGCGAGTGGACCGGCCCCGAGTACGACATCGACCAGGACTACGTCCACGCCCTGCTCCAGGCAGTCGTCTACACGGCGCAGGCCGCTACCGGCGAGAGCCTGCCGGTGCAGCTCACCGAGAACGGCGAGCCCGCCGGCGACCCGTTCGGAGTGGTCCCCGGCACCGGCCCGATCGAGCGGGACCCGCAGAACGACATCCTCGCGTTGGTCAACATCAGCGACCCGGTCGAAGGGGCGATCGTCACCGGCGACTCGTTCGTCGCTCGGGGCCGGGCCAACTCCTTCGAGGGCACCGTGCCCTGGCAGATCCGAACGGAGCAGGGGGTCGTGCAGGAGGGCTCCACCACGGCCGAGGGCACCGGGGACCGCCTCTACCCCTGGGAGACCGAGATCGACATCTCGGATCTCGACCCGGGGCACTACACGTTCGTGGCGAAGACCGACGACCCGACCGGCGGCACCGAGGGCTTCGGACCGTTCACCGACACGCGCACGATCATCGTGGAATAGGCGCCGGCAGCGAGAAGGATGGATCTTATGAAGCGCCTCACCTCACTGCTGGCCGTTGGCGCGCTCGCCCTGGCGCTCGCCGGCTGCGGCGACGACCCTGAGCCGGTGGCCGACGACACCGGGTCCGACGAGACCTCGGAGGGCACCCCGAGCGACGAGCCGACGGAGCCGTCCAGCCCGCCCGAGACGAGCGAGCCCCCGGCCGCGACCGTGACGGCGCCGGTCTACTTCGTCGGCGACACCCCTCAGGGTCCGCGGCTGTTCCGGGAGTTCCGCAAGGTCGAGGCCGACAACCCGCTCGAGGAGGCGGCGGCCCTGATGACCTCCGGCGACGCCTCGGACGGTGACTACGGCACGGCGTACCCGAGCGGGTCCTTCGAGAGCGTCGAGTACGCCGACG
>DASTDJ010000366.1:0-7890 GCA_035710425.1 Nocardioides sp. | reverse complement strand
GCCAGGGCGTCGGCGAGGTCCTTCAGCATCCGCTCGCGCAACCTGCGCGAGGCCACACCGACCGCCTGCTTGGTACGCGGCCAGGGCGCGGTGTCGACCCACACCGGCTCGCCGTACCGGATCTCGATGCGACTGCCGCGGGCCGGCAGCGACCCGGAGTGACCACCGGGCTCGCGGGTGCCCAACATGATCACCGGCACGATCGGTGCCCCCGTGACCATCGCCAGGTAGGCCGCGCCGCGGTGGAACAGCTCGAGGTCGCCGGCGCCGCGGGAGCCCTCGGGGAAGATGCCGACCGCTCCCCCGTCGCGGAGGACCCGGAGGCTCTCCCGGACGGCGGCGGGGTCGGTGTTGAACCGGTCGAGCTTGATCTGGCCGACCCAGGTGAGGAAGGCGCCCATCTTGCCCTTGAACATCTCCACCTTGGTCAGCGCGTGCGCGGGCCGGGGCGAGAAGATGGCGAGCAGCGGTCCGTCGATGACGCCGGTGTGGTTGGACGCGAAGATCACCGGGCCCTTGCGGGGCACCCGTTCGGTGCCGTGCATCGTGATCCGGTAGCGACGGCGGATCACGAACCGGGCGAAGGGCCGGAGCTTGTAGAGCAGGAACCGGTGCGGGAAGGCGATGCCGTCGGTGCGCGGCGGCTCGAGGTGCACGCTCATGAAGGCACCCGATGCGCCAGGCCCACGACGAGGTCGATGACCTCCTCCAGGGTGTACGCCGTGGTGTCGACGTGCACCGCACCGTCGGGCATCACCAGCGGGGCGGTGGTGCGTCCGGAGTCGATCCGGTCGCGGTCGCGCAGCGACTGCTCGGTCCGGGCCAGGTCGGAGCCGCCCTCCTCGGCGGCGCGGCGCGCGGCGCGGGCGCCCGGGTCGGCGGTGAGGAAGACCTTCACGTCGGCGTCGGGGCAGACGACCGAGCCGATGTCGCGACCCTCGACCACGATGCCGCCGGCGCCGATGATCTCCCGCTGGAGGGCGAGCAGGCGGGCTCGTACCTCGGGAACCGTGCTCACCGGGGACACCGCGGCGTTGACCTCGTCGCTGCGGATCGCCACCGAGACGTCCTCGCCGTCGACGTGGATCGTGGG
This sequence comes from Nocardioides sp., assembly GCA_035710425.1. Taxonomy (GTDB): domain Bacteria; phylum Actinomycetota; class Actinomycetes; order Propionibacteriales; family Nocardioidaceae; genus Nocardioides. Next base: position 6,797 of record DASTDJ010000366.1, on the reverse strand, counting down.
TGCCGTGGGGTCCGTGCCGGACTCGAGCCGCGGCTCGTCCACCCGGGCCGCGACCGCCGCCGGGTCGTGGACGTCGACACCCTGGCGCAGCATCCACCAGGTGACCGCGCGGAACTGGGCACCGGTGTCGAGGTAGCGCAGGCCGAGCCGGGTCGCCACACCCCGGCAGGTGCTCGACTTCCCCGACCCCGAGGTGCCGTCGACGGCCACCACGATCGCTTCGCTCACGACCGCGCAGCCTACCTGTGGGTCACCCAACCCCGAGATTCGAGAGCGTCCAGGAGGTGCTCGGCGCGGCCCTCCTCGACCGTCAGCTCGACCAGCCCGACGGGACGGCCGGGATCGTGGTCGATCCGGACGTCCTCGATGTTGACGCCGATCTCACCGGCGTCCGCGAACAGGCGGGCCAGCTCGCCCGGGTGGTCGGGCACCGCGACGTAGACCTCTCCGGTAGGCCGGACGGGGCCGCCGTGCTTCCCGGGGATCGCACGGGTGCCGTCGACCCCGAGCCTCAGCAGCGCCTCGAGCGCGCTCCGGTCGCCCCCGTCGAGGGCCAGGATCGCCCCGTCCAGGCGGTCGCGGAGCTGGGTCAGCAGCTGTCCCACGGCATGGGCGTTCGCGGCGACGATCTGCCCGTAGAGCACCGGGTCTCCTGCGGCGATCCGGGTCACGTCACGGACGCCCTGCCCGGAGAGCGCGAGATGGTCGGCGGGCGCGTCGGCGAGCGCGCCTGCTGCGAGGGCGGCCAGCAGGTGCGGCAGGTGGGAGGTCCGGGCGACGGCCTGGTCGTGCTCGGCGGGGCTCAGCCGCACCGGTACAGCGCCGCACAGCTCCGCGAGCGCCTCCACCAGCGCCACGGCCGCGGGGTCCGCCGTGGCGTGCGGCGTGACCGCCCACGGGCGGCCGTCGAACAGGGCGGCGCTGGCCGCCAACGGCCCGGACCGCTCGCTGCCGGCCATCGGGTGGCCGCCGACGTACCGCTCCACCCCGGGCAGGCCGGCCACCGCGGCCAGCGGCCCGGACTTGACGCTGCCGACGTCGGTGACCACTGCGTCGTCGCCGGTCAGCGCCTGCGTGATCTCCTCGGCGAGGTGGTCGGGGGGCACCGCGACCACCACCAGCTGCGGGTGGTCTCCCGGCGCCTTGGGGCGGCCGGCGCCGAGCCCGCTGGCGGTGCGCACGTGGTCCTCTGCGGCGTCGGTCAGGAGCACCTCGAGCCCGGCCCGGCGGCAGGCCAGCCCGATCGAGGTCCCGATCAGCCCGGTGCCGACGATCTCGACCGGGCCGGTCAGCTCGCTACTCATCGGGGACCGACCTGACGCGGGTGAGGTCCTTGCGCAGCGCGGCGGCGCCGTGCAGGTAGACGTGGGTGATGTCGGCGCGGGGCAGGTCGGTCTCGACGTGCGCCATCATCCGGACCACCCGGGGCATCGAGCCGTCGATCTCCAGCTCGCGGGCGCACAGCAGCGGGACGTCGCCGAACCCGAGCCGGCGGGCGGCGTACGCCGGGAACTCGGAGACCAGGTCGGACGTGGCCGTGAAGATCACGGAGATGAAGTCGTCGACGTCCAGGCCGTTGGCCTCCATCACGTCGGTGACCATCTCCGCGACCCGCTCCAGCATGTGGTCACGGCTGTCGTCCTCGAGCTGGGTCGCCCCACGGACCGCTCTCACGGACACGCCCACTCCTTCGCCCACTGACTCCTGACCCGACGACCCTAGTCCGTCCGCGCGGCCACGCGATCCGGCAGGTTGGGGGGTGGACCCTCTCGGCGGCGCGGCCGCTGCCGTTTGGTCACCAACGGCAGAAAATGACGCCCAAATCCTGCCGTTGGTGACCGAACGGCAGGCTGGGGCGCGAGGGCACGCCCTCTCAGGCGGGCTCGTAGGAGCCGAACGACCAGAGGTTGCACTCCGGGTCCGTCACGGTCGCGCCGCGGCCGCCGTAGGGCTCGTCGCGGGGCTCACGGAGCGGCTTGGCCCCGGCGTCCAGGGCGGCGTGGAAGACACCGTCGACGTCGTCGGTGACCAGGTACGCCGCGGCGTAGCCGGGCCGGGTGGGCCAGTCCGGGTTGGGCCGGTGGCTGCCGAACATCACACCGCCCCCGGTCGGCCACAGCAGCTCGGCGTGGACGATGACCGTGGGGTCGTCCGGGTCGCGGTGGATCTCCTTCTCGGCGAAGCCGATCGCCTTCATCCAGGCGAGGCCGGCGTCGGCGTCGGTGTAGGTCAGGGTGTGCCAGAGTCCGATGGTCATGGCCTCACCCTGGCCCGCCCTCGGGGTCGACGGCTTGAACGAACGGGAGCTCCTCGGCCATCCAGGTCGACGGCGGGCAGCCCGCCAGCCGGACCCACTCCCGCGCGAGGTGCGCCTGGTCGGCGTACCCGGCGCGGGCGGCCACGTCAGCGAGGGACACCCGCCCCGCTGCGGCCGCGGCCATCACCAGGGCTCTGCTGCGCTCGAACCTGGCCACCCGCTGGTACTCCTTCGGGGTGAGCCCGACCTCGGCCCGCAGCAGGCCGCCGAGGTGACGACGGCTGTAGCCGACCTCGTCGGCCACCTCGGCCACGCCCACGCCCCGGGTCAGCCGGCCCAGCGCCCTCCCGATCTCGGCTCGCGGGTCGGTGGGGTCGTTGCGCCGGAGCGCCTCGCCGAGCACGCTCCAGACGAGCGCGATCCGCGCGTCCCAGTCCGCGAGGTCGAGCAGCCGCTCCGGCAGGTCGGCGAGCCGCGGGACGGCGGCCTCGAGGTCGGTCAGCTCACCGGCGAGCTCGGCCGCGGGAAGCCCGAGCAGCGCCCGGGCGCCGGCGACGGTGAGGGCGAGCTGGATCCCTGTCTGGTGCCCGTCGTGGTGGATCGCGGCGGGCGCCGGGTGCAGCCCGGAGACGCTCGACCAGCTCGCCCGGCGCGAGGCGGGGTCGGCCGCCCAGCTCACCTCCAGCGGCGCGTCGAGCGGCAGCACGAACGTCAGCGAGGTGGTCGGCAGCCCCCGGTGCACTCCTGCCCCGCCCAGGTCGACGTCGTACGCGACCAGCGAGGCGACGTACGGGCGCAGCAGCTCCGGGATGGGCTGCGGGCCGAGCCGGACCATGCCAGCCACGGTAACCGGAAGTCTCAGAGAGAGGCGGCCTCGAGCAGCTCGCCGAGCTCGTCGAGCGTGAGCTCGCGGGTCTCCCCGGACTTCAGGGACCCCAGAGTCACCGGCCCGAACTGGGTGCGGGTGAGCCGGCGGACCGGATGGCCAACCTCGTCGAGCAGGCGACGCACGATCCGGTTGCGCCCCTCGTGGATCACCAGCTCCACGATCGACTTGTCGGCCGCCCCGGCCACCAGCTTGGCGCGTGACACCGTCACCGGGCCGTCGTCGAGCTCCACGCCCTCGAGCAGGCGCTTCAGGGTGCGTTTGTAGACCTCGCCGGCGACCTCGGCCACATAGGTCTTGTCGACCTCGTACGACGGGTGCGCCATCCGGTTCGCGAAGTCTCCGTCGTTGGTGAGCAGCAGCAGCCCGGTGGTGTCGGTGTCGAGCCGGCCGACGTGGAAGAGCCGCTCCGGCCGGTCTGCGACGAGGTCCGAGATCGTCCGCCGCCCCTGGGGGTCGGACATCGTCGACACGACGCCGAGCGGCTTGTTGAGGACGAGGTAGACGTGGTCGGTGACCGGCGGCAGCCGCTTGCCCGACACCCGGATCACCGCGGTCCGCGGGTCGACCTTGGTGCCGAGCCGGGTGACCACCTCACCGTCGACCTCGACCTCGCCGTCGAGCATCAGCTCCTCGCACCGGCGCCGGGAAGCCACACCCGACTGGGCGAGCAGCTTCTGCAGCCGGATCAGACCGTCGTCGTCGGTCGCGACCTCACGTGTCATGGCTGTCGGACGAGGTCGCGAGCTCCGCGAGGTCGTCCTCCAGGTCGTCCATGTCCGGGAGGTACGGCGCCAGCTCGGGCAGCTCGTCGATCGAGGTCACCCCGATCCGCTCCAGGAAGTAGCCGGTGGTGCGGTAGAGCGTGGCGCCGTGCTCGCCGTCGTGCCCGGCCTCCTCGACCAGGCCTCGGGTGAGCAGGGTCCGGATCACGCCGTCGACGTTGACCCCGCGGATCGCGGAGATCCGGGCCCGCGAGACCGGCTGCTTGTAGGCCACCACGGCGAGCGTCTCCAGCGCGGCCTGCGTCAGCCGGGCCTGCTGGCCGTCGAGGACGAAGCCCTCCACCACGGCGGCGTACTCCTCGCGGGTATAGTAGCGCCAGCCGCCGGCCACGTTGCGGAGCTCGAAGCCGCGGCCCTGCTCGGTGTACTCCTCCGCCAGCTGCCCCAGCGCGGTCGCGACCTGGTCGGCCGGGTAGCCCACGGCGGTCGCCAGGCTCAGGTCGTCGAGCGGCTCGTCCGCCACCATCAGCACCGCCTCGAGGGCCGGCCGGAGCTCAGCGACGGGTACGTCGAGCTGGTCCTGGGTCATGTCGTCTCCTCATCGGCGGGGGCCTCGGGGGGCGCGCCGTCGAACTCGTCGGTCACCAGGTCCTCTGCGGAGGCGTCGTCGGTGCCCGTCCAGCGGATGGTCAGCTCGCTCAGCGCGGCGGCCTGCTCGAAGGCCACTGCGCCCTCCCGGAAGAGCTCGAGCAGCGACAGGAACCGCGCGACCGTCGTCAGCGTGTCCGGCGAGTCGCCACAGAGCGCCCGGAACGTCATCGTGCCGCTGCGCTGCAGGCGCTCCACCACCAGTGCCGCCTGCTCGCGCACGCTCACCCGGCTGATGTGGAGGTGCTGCAGCGACAGCTCGGGCTCGGGCTTCGGCTCCAGTGCCTTCGCAGCGAGCCCGGCGAACTGCTCGAGCCCGATGCCGATCAGCACCTCGGGCAGCAGCCCGGCGTACCGCTCCTCCAGCCCGACCATCCGCGGGTGTCGCTTCGACTCGTCGGCCAGCCGCGTCGCCAGGACCCCGGCCACCTGCTTGAACGCCTTGTACTGCATCAGCCGCGCGAACAGCAGGTCGCGGGCCTCGAGCAGCGCGAGGTCCTCCTCGTCCTCGACGTCGCCCTGCGGCAGCAGCCGGGCGGCCTTGAGGTCGAGCAGGGTCGAGGCGACCAGCAGGAACGACGAGGTCTGCTCGAGGTCCCAGTGGGCGCCACCCGCCTTGACGTGGGCGATGAACTCGTCGGTGACCTTCGACAGCGCGACCTCGGTGATGTCCAGCTTGTGCTTGGCGATCAGGTTGAGGAGCAGGTCGAAGGGACCCTCGAAGTTGTCGAGCCGCAGCTCGAAGGCCGGCGCCTCGGTCGGTGGCTCGGCGGCGGTGGCGATGATGGTCATTCCTCGGTGAGTCTACGTACCAGCTCGCTCGCCTCGCCGTTCGCCTCGAAGTCGGCGAGGGCCAGGGAGATCGCCACCCGCACCAGCCGTCCCCGGTCGACGGCCAGCCCCGGCCCGCTGCGCAGCGCCAGGCGAGCGTGCTCGATCTCGAGCAGCTCGTCGGAGGTGACGTAGACGGTCATCTTCTCGTCGTGCTTGACCCGTCCGCTCGGCCCCCGCTTGGCCGCCGGCGCGGGATCCGGCTCGGTGTCGGGCGCGTCGGGGACCGCTCGGACCTTGGGGGGTTCCTCGCCGGTACGGCGGAACAGGTCGTCCGCGGCCGGCAGGTTCACGCGTCGAGGCACCGGACCGCCACCTCCTTCGCCAGCTGGCGGTAGGCCTCGGCGCCGCCCGAGGTCGACGCGTAGGACGTGATCGGCTCACCGGCCACCGTCGAGTCGGAGAACTTCACGGTGCGGCGGATCACGGTGTGGAACACCTTGTCGCCCCAGGCGTGGACCAGTCGGTCCAGCACCTCGCGGCCGTGGAGGGTGCGACCGTCGAACATCGTGCCGAGCACCCCGTCGATCTGCAGGCGCGGGTTGAGCCGCTCCTGCACCTTGTCGATGGTGGTCTTCAGCAGGGCCACGCCGCGCAGCGCGAAGTACTCGCACTCCAGCGGGACGATCACGCCGTCGGAGGCGGTGAGGGCGTTGACGGTGAGCAGGCCCAGCGACGGCTGGCAGTCGATCAGGATGACGTCGTACTTCTCGATGGCGGGTGCCAGCACCCGCTGTAGCGTCTGCTCGCGAGCGACCTCGTGGACCAGCTGCACCTCCGCCGCCGAGAGGTCGATGTTGGACGGCAGTAGATCCATGCCCGGCACGCCGGACGGCACCACGACGTCGTCGACGGTCACGTCGCGCTGCATCAGCAGGTTGTAGATCGTCAGGTCCATCTCGTGCGGGTTGAGCCCCAGCCCCACCGACAGCGAGCCCTGGGGGTCGAAGTCGACGAGCAGCACCTTGCGCCCGAACTCGGCCAGCGACGCGCCCAGGTTGATGGTCGTGGTGGTCTTGCCGACCCCGCCCTTCTGGTTGCACATCGAGATCACCCGGGCCGGACCGTGCTCGGTGATCGGCTTCGGGTCCGGCAGCACCGGCATCGGGCGGCCGGTCGGGCCTAGAGTCGGCTCACCGTCCGGCGCCGGCTCGGGGGGTGGTGCGGGCTCGGCCTCGACGGCCGGCGCTGTGAACGGGATGGGTTCGGACATGGGCGGCGCTCCGGGAGGTGGGGAAGTGGGCATCGGGCCCAGAGGTGGCATCTCCGGAGCGGTGCTGCCGGTCTGTGCGGTGGTCCTCCGGAACCCGGAGAATGCTCCGTCATTCATGTGCCGCTCCTCGAAACGTCGGGCCGATGCCCCCCACTACACAATGTCGACACGGCGACATTGTGGCGACGCGCCGTTGAACCTAGGTCCGACCCCGATCGCGCACAAGACGTTCGCGGG
>DASTDJ010000365.1:0-4045 GCA_035710425.1 Nocardioides sp. | reverse complement strand
TCGCGGCGTGCGGGGAGAGCACCTCGATGCAGCCGCCGACGAGGCGTCCCCCGAACTCGGCGGAGCCGCCGCCGAGCACCGACCAGGTGCCGTCGAGGTCGAGGGTCATCTCGCTGACGCCGGGGTCGCTCTCGTAGTCGTCCCAACCCTCCCGGTAGCGACCCGGACTGGACTGGGTGAACGGCTCCGTCGCCGACGCGACCTCCGTCCAGTGCAGCGTGCCGGGCGCCGGCTCGAAGGCGGTGTCCATCAGGTTGCTGCCGTGCAGGGTCGCCCAGCCGGTGCGCAGGGTCAGCGGCAGCATCACCGTGGTGAGGTCGCTGAAGCCGACGAACCAGGTCGGTTCGGCGGCTTCCAGCGCCTGCCAGTCGACGAGGTCGACCAGGTCGATGGCGAGCTCGCCGCCCCACGGCGGTGCGACCGCACGGATGGCTGGGTCGCGCAGCATCGCGGTCAGCTCCGCGGCCCGTTGCTCCTTCGGCGCGGAGGTGACGTCGCCGCCGTAGAGGCACTCGCCGACCTGCACGTCGTAGCCACGGGCACGGAGGTCGGCGATGCCGGCCTCGATCCGTGGCCGGAGCTTGTCGGGCACGCCGCTGGACGGTGCGGTCACACCGATGGTGTCGCCGGGACGCAGCGGGGGCGGGAAGCGCATGCCCTCAGGCTGACAGCCCGGCGAGCACCTCGCGAACGGTTTCCACGCCGCGCTCGACCTCGGCGTACGACGTCGACAGCGGAGAGAGCCCGAGCCGCAGCCCGTCGGGCTCACGGAAGTCGGGCAGCACGTCGCGCCGCCACAGCGCCGCCGTCACGTCGCGCATCCGCGGGTGGCGCAGGGTGACGTGGCCGCCGCGCCGGTCGGGGTCGCGAGGAGAGGCGACCTCGACGCCGGCCAGGTCGCGGTCGGCGAGGTCGATGGCGTGAGTGGTGAGCCCGACCGACTTCGCGCGCACGGCCTCGACGCCGGCCTTCTCCACCAGCGCGAGCATGTCCTGCAGGGCCAGCATCCCCACGATCGGCGGCGTGCCGCTGAGCATCCTCCGGATGCCGGCCGCCGGTCGGTAGACCGGCCCCATCTCGAACGGGGCTGCGGCACCCATCCAGCCCTGGATCGGCTGGGCGACGTCGTCGAGCAGCCGGGCGGCGACGTAGCAGAAGGCCGGCGACCCGGGGCCGCCGTTGAGGTACTTGTAGGTGCAGCCGACCGCCAGGTCGACGTCCCAGCCATCGAGCGCGACCGGCAGTGCCCCGGCGGAGTGGCACAGGTCCCACAGCACCAGCGCGCCGACCTCGTGCGCCATCTGCGTGAGCGCTGGTACGTCGGCCACCCAGGCGGAGCGGTAGGCGACGTGGCTCAGCAGGACGACGGCGGTCCGGTCGCCGAGCACGGCAGCCAGCTGGTCGGCGGTGATGCCGGAGGCGGGGTCGACGTCGACCCAGCGCAGGGTCATCCCGCACTCCCGGGCGACGCCCTCGGCGACGTAGCGGTCGGTCGGGAAGTTGTCGCGGTCGAGCACGATCTCGGTCCGCCCCGGCCGCAGCGTGACCGCCGCCCGCAGCAGCTTGTAGAGGAGCACCGTCGTCGAGTCGCCGACGGCGGTCTGGCCGGCCGACGCGCCGAGCACGACCCGGCCGAGGTCGTCACCGATCACCTCGGGCAGCTCGAACCAGCCCTCGTCCCAGCCGCGGATCAGTCGGCCGCCCCACTCCTCCTCGACGAACCGCTGTAACCGCGGTCCGGTCACCTTGAGCGGCCGGCCCAGGGAGTTGCCGTCGAAGTAGGCCAGGGTCGACTCGGCGCCCACGAAGTGTGCGCGGAACTCCGCCAGCGGATCGTCGCGGTCCAGGTCCTCGGCACTCTTCACGCGCCCCTGTCTACAACAGACGCCCTACTGGAAGGACACGAACCTCACGTCCGGGCGGATCCGGTGCACCTCGGCCGACCCCATCCGCGGCCGGTCCTCGTCGTAGAAGAGCTTGAAGCCCATCGCGAACTGCCGCGGCCGGGCGACCGTGGCGTAGGTCGCCCGCTTCTGGGCGGGGGTGCCGAAGCCGTCGACGTGCTGCACCATCGCGAGGTTGGCGCGGGGGCCGATCGCGCCGATGTCCTCGATCATCGAGGTGCGGAACTGGTGCAGCACGAACAGCTTCTCGGGCAGCCTGCGCTGCTCGGTCAGCTGGGAGAGCCACCGTGCGGTCCGGTTGACCTCGAACGCTGACACGTGGCCGATCGTGGTGCCGGGCACCGCGCGGTGCATCCGCCACTCCGGGTCCAGCGCCAGGCCGACGTGGGGCTCCTCCAGTGCCCACTGCCAGCGCTTGGCGACCTCGAGGAAGTCGCTCCGGCCGGGCTGGATGTCCAGCAGCAGCAGCGCCTTGTTGCGGCGCGCCGCCTCGACGTAGTGGCGTACGGCGTCGCGGTCGATGTCGTGGCTGTAGTCGCCGTCCTTGCCGGGCGACCGGTCGGCAACCGTCACGATCAGCTCGTAGACGGGCAGCACCGGCTGGCCCGGCCGGGCGAAGGCCGCAGCTGCGTCGAGCAGCCGCTGGTGCATCTCGTCGGGGGCGGACTCGCCGAGGACTCCGAGGGAGCCGGTGCCGGCGGTGCCGTAGTAGGCGACCAGGAACCTGCCGTCGTCCAAGAGGCCCTCGCGAGGCGCCTGCGGCAAGGACGCCGGCGGGCGAGGCGACGACGGCGCGGCGGGCTTCCGCTCGGCGTCGATGCGTGGTGCCGCCGCCAGCGACAGGGCGCGGGTCTCCGGCGGGTCGTCGGTGACGCGGACCAGCCCGGCGACGCCGATCAGCAGGGCGATGGCCGCCACCGAGAGCACGACGCCGTGGCGCTCGGGATCGAGACGGAACCTCACGACGTCAGGAGGTCACCGCTCCGTGCGCGGCGGACTGCACGATCTTGGCGTACTTGCCGAGCACCCCGCGGGTGTACTTCGGGGGCAGCGGCTCCCAGCCGACCTTGCGGTCCTCCCAATCATCACCGTCGGGCATCACGACATCCAAGGTGCGGTTGAGGACGTCGAGGGTGATCGGGTCGCCGTCGCGGACGAACGCGATCGGCCCGGCGTCGACGGCCTCCGGGGCGATGTGGCCGACGCAGAGTCCGGTGGTGCCGCCCGAGAACCGGCCATCGGTGACCAGCAGCACGTCCTTGCCCAGCCCGGCGCCCTTGATCGCGCCGGTGATAGCCAGCATCTCGCGCATGCCCGGGCCGCCCTTGGGGCCTTCGTAGCGGATCACGACGACGTCGCGCGGCTGGATCTTGCCCTCGGCCAGCGCGTCCAGCGCGGCCCGCTCGCCGTCGAAGACACGAGCGGTGCCGGTGAAGACGGAGTCGTCGAAGCCGGCCGACTTCACGACTGCACCCTCGGGCGCCAGCGAGCCGCTGAGGATGGTGAGCCCGCCGGTCTTGTGGATCGGCCGGTCGAGGGTGCGGATCACGTCGTCGTCGACGCCCGGCGGGGCGATCTCGGCGAGGTTCTCGGCCATCGTCTTCCCGGTCACGGTGAGCGCGTCGCCGTGCAGCAGACCGGCGTCGAGCAGCGCCTTCATCACCATGGGGATGCCGCCGACCTTGTCGACGTCGTTCATGACGTACTTGCCGAACGGCTTGAGGTCGCCCAGGTGCGGCACCTTGTCGCCGATCCGGTTGAAGTCGTCGAGCGTCAGCTCGACCTCGGCCTCGCGCGCCATCGCCAGCAGGTGGAGCACGGCGTTGGTCGAGCCACCGAGCGCCATCACCACGGTGATCGCGTTCTCGAACGCCTCCCGGGTCATGATCTGGCGGGCGGTGATGCCGCGACGGAGCAGCTCGACGACCGCCTCGCCCGACTTGTGGGCGAAGCCGTCGCGCCGGCGGTCGACGGCCGGCGGCGCGGCCGAGCCGGGCAGAGACATCCCGATCGCCTCGCCGACGGCGGCCATCGTGTTGGCGGTGTACATGCCGCCGCAGGCGCCCTCGCCCGGGCAGATCGCCCGCTCGATCCGGTCGACCTCCTCACGGCTGATCGTGCCGGCCAGGCACGCGCCGACC
>DASTDJ010000364.1:0-9821 GCA_035710425.1 Nocardioides sp. | reverse complement strand
GGAGAGTCGCCTCGATCAGCGTGCCGGTGCCCGCTGTCGATGTCACGTGGCAGCTGCCCCCGAGCTCCTCGGCGCGCTCCTGCATCGATGCCAGCCCGACACCCGGGACCGCCTCCGGCGCCAGACCGAGCCCGGTGTCCTCGACCCGGACCCGCAGGGCTTCCTGGTCGCGCTCGATGGTCACCACGCAGGACTCGGCCGCGCTGTGCCGAGCGGCGTTGTTCACCGCCTCGATCGCGATCCGGTACGCCGCCACCTCCACCGCCGCCGGCAGCGGCCCGATGTCGTCGTCGGCGACCACGGACCAGCTCATCGCGGGACCGCTGCGCTGCGATCGGGCAGCGAGGTTGTGCTCGTCGGCGCGCTGCCGGAGGGCCGACAACAGACCGAGCTGGTCGAGCGCCGGCGGCCGCAACCCGTCGACGAGCCTGCGCACCTCGGCGATCTCCTCGCGCGTCTGGTCGGACAGCTGGTCCAGGAGCTCGGTCGCACGTTCGGGGTCCTGGGCGACCAGGTCGCGGGCGGCGTCGAGCCGCATCGCCAGGGAGGCGAGCGACGGGCCGAGGCCGTCATGGAGGTCGCGGCGGACCCGGCGTCGTTCCTCCTCGCGAGCCGAGATGAGGTGCTGGCGGGACCGCTGCAGGTCGCGGTTCATCGACACCGCTTGCACGAGCGCGCCGACCTGGGCCCCGACGTCCTCGAGCAGGCGGCGGTCGGCGGGCCCCAGCGGGTCCCGGCCCGGGTCCACCTCGAGCCGGAGGCGACCCACCTCGGTCCCGCCCACCACGAGCTCGACCACGGTCGGCGACCCGCGCGGTTCGCCGATCGAGGTCTCGATCCGGTCGTCGTCCTCGCCGTAGACCTCGATGGCTGCCCACGACAGCCGGAGCCGCCTGGCCAGCAGCACCAAGGTCTCGTGCAGCGCGTCGGTCGGCGCGGTACGCAGGTCGAGCCGGCGGAGCTCGGCGACGACCTGGTGCGCGGACGCCCGGTCGCCGTAGACGAGGCGCCGGATCCACCGGTTGAGGCCGACGGCCATCGGCAGCAGGACCAGTGCCACCACGCCACCGGCCACCATGGACTCGAACGACGTGCCGGACGCGAGGTTGACCGCGCCCGCGACGGCGACGAACACGGCACCCACCAGGGCGGCTCCCACGGCCCGGACCAGCGTGCGCCGGACGGTGGGCTCGATCTCGTCGAGCCGGTAGCGCAACATCGCCACGACCACGCAGCTGAGGACCGCCGGCGCCAGGAACAGGGCGAGGACCTCCCAGGGCACGACGGGCTCGTCGGTGATCCGGCGCGGGATGTCGACGAGGAGCAACCGCACGCCGAGGCCGCCCACGACCGCCAGGAGCAGCAGACGGACAGCAAGCCGGTCGTTGCGGGTCGGTGCCCGCAGGTACCCGCGGAGCAGGACCGCGAGGGCCACCGGGGCCGTGGCGGCCAGCGCGGGTCCGGCGACGGTGATGAGTCCCTGGAGGCGGGCTGCGGCGGGTTCCAGCCACAGTGCGACGAGGAGGACCCACGCGGCGTAGCCCGCCAGCGGCACACCGTACGCCACGGGGACGGTCCATCGTCGGGGAGCCGCCGGCGGCCAGGCGACGAAGACCAGGGCCGTGAGCAGCAGCGTGCCGATCCCGATGGCACACACCATCTCTCCGACCAGCTGCGGCCAGATGCCTCGCGACCCGGCGAGGTCGATGGCCCCGAGCCCGAACGGCCACGACGTCAGCAGCGCCGGGACCAGTGCCGCGGAGGCGAGGAACGCCAGGGCGGCCGGCATCCGTGGCCGGTACCAGAAGACCACGGACGCCGCGGCGAGCAGCATCGCGACCAGCGCGAGCGGCACGATGTTCTGGTACGCCGCGTCGGCGATCGGGTAGCGGGTGAGCGGAACCGCGATGACACGGCGCTGGTCGAGCTCCGCGCCGGGCCGGATCACCTCGTAGCGGACGACGTCGCCCACAGCGCGGGAGCTGTCCGGCGGGTCGGTCACCCACTCGCTGATGGGTACGTCGTCGACGCGGCTGATGACGTCGCCCTCACGCAGCGGGGTGTCGCCGTACGTGCGTAGCACCGTGACCGACTCACCCCAGCGGTCCGCCCCGAGCATCGATGAGGGAGGGGAGATCGTCGTCCCGTCGGACGGCCCGGACAGCAGAGCCCCCGCGATCCAGGCGATCGGGATCGCCCAGGCCGCGGCCACCACGAGCACCCTCCTTGCGCGCGCCATCCTTCGTCCATGGTGGCGCGAATCGGAGGCATCCGGGCGGGGGACGCGAGATTGGCTAGAGCTTCTCCACCGGCGCGTAGCGCAGCAGCAGCCGCTTGACGCCTTCCGAACCGAAGTCGATCGAGGCCACGGCCTTGTCGGCTGCGCCCTCGACGGCCACCACCGTGCCCATGCCGAAGGAGTCGTGCACGACCCGGTCGCCGGGCTCGAGCGAGGGGATCTCTCGCGCCGGCTTGGCCTTGGCCGCGGCGTCGGCCCGGGCGGCCGCCGAGGAGAAGTTGCGGCGCCCGGCGGCGGTCGGCGCGCCCAACCGGGCCGGGGACCCGCTGGCCAGGTCGGGCCGGCCCCACGAGGTCTGCGCGGCCTCGGTGCGACGCCAGTCGACGAGGTCGACCGGGAGCTCGTCGAGGAACCGGGACCCGGGGTTGTGGGACGGCGCACCCCAGGCCGAGCGCACCACGGCGCGGGAGATGTAGAGGCGCTCCCTGGCGCGGGTGATGCCGACGTACGCGAGTCGTCGCTCCTCCTCGAGCTCCGGCTGGTCGCCGAGCGAACGCGAGTGGGGGAAGACGCCGTCCTCGAGGCCGGTGAGGAACACCACCGGGAACTCCAGCCCCTTGGCGGTGTGGAGCGTCATCAGGGTGACGACGCCCTGGTCCTCCTCGTCGGGCTCGTCGGGGATCTGGTCGGTGTCGGCGACCAGCGCCACCCGCTCCAGGAAGTCGCCGAGCCCGGGGGCGACCGTGCCCGCGTCGACGTCGGCGGGGTCGGCGGAGGGCCCGGCCACCGGGTCGTCGGAGAACTCGCGGGCGACCGCCACCAGCTCGCCGAGGTTCTCCACCCGGGTGGCGTCCTGGGGGTCCTCCGAGGCCTCGAGCTGCTCGAGGTAGCCGGAGCGCGCCAGCACCGACTCGAGGATCACGTCGGCGCGCTCGCCGGCGTCGACCATCGACTGCAGCTCCTCGACCATCGCGACGAAGCCGCGGATGTTGGCGAGGCTGCGGGTGGCCAGTCCGGGTGCCTCCTCGGCACGCCGCAGCGCCTCCCAGAACGTGATCCGCTCGCGGTCGGCGAGCTCCTGGACGCAGGCGACCGCACGGTCGCCGATGCCCCGCTTGGGCACGTTGAGGATGCGGCGCAGCGAGACCTGGTCGTCGGGGTTGACCAGCATCCGCAGGTAGGCCAGCGCGTCGCGCACCTCCCGGCGTTCGTAGAAGCGCACCCCGCCGACCACCTTGTAGGGCTGGCCGGTGCGGATGAACACCTCCTCGAACACACGTGACTGCGCGTTGGTGCGGTAGAAGACAGCAACGTCACCGGGCCTGGCGCCCTCGTCGGTGAGCTGGTCGATCTCCTCCGAGACGAACCGCGCCTCGTCGTGCTCGTCGTCCGCGACGTAGCCGACGATCCGCTCACCGTCGCCGGCGTCCGACCACAGTCGCTTCGGCTTGCGGCCCTGGTTGTGGCCGATGACGGAGTTGGCGGCGTTGAGGATCGTCTGGGTCGAGCGGTAGTTCTGCTCGAGCAGGATCGTGCTGGCGTCGGGGAAGTCCTGCTCGAAGTCGAGGATGTTGCGGATGTTGGCGCCGCGGAAGGCGTAGATCGACTGGTCGGCGTCGCCCACCACCATCAGCTCGGCGGGCTCCACCCGCTCCTCCTCGGCGAGCTCGGGGTCGTCGGCGCAGAGCTGGTGGATCAGTGCGTACTGCGCGTGGTTGGTGTCTTGGTACTCGTCGACGAGCACGTGCCGGAACCGGCGCCGGTAGACCTCGCGCACCTCGGGGAACGCCTGGAACAGGTGGACCGTCGCCATGATCAGGTCGTCGAAGTCGAGGGCGTTGGCCTCACGCAGCCGCCGCTGGTAGGTGGTGTACGCCGCGGAGTAGGTCTCCTCGATGCCGTTGCGCGCGTCGGCGGCGACCTCCTCGGGGTCGCGCAGCTCGTTCTTGTGGTTGCTGACCCAGTGCAGCACCGGGCCCGGCTGGTAGCGGCGCGGGTCGAGGTCGAGGTCGCGGATCACCAGCGTCATCAACCGCTTCTGGTCCTGCGCGTCGTAGATCGAGAAGTTGGACTTGAAGCCGACCTTGTCGATCTCCTTGCGCAGGATCCGCACGCACGCGGAGTGGAACGTGCTGACCCACATCACCCGCGCCCTCCGGCCGACCAGCGCCTCGACCCGCTCCTTCATCTCGGCCGCGGCCTTGTTGGTGAACGTGATCGCGAGGATCGAGCCGGGGTGGGCCTTCCGCTCCGAGATCAGCCAGGCGATCCGCCGGGTCAGCACCCGGGTCTTCCCCGACCCCGCGCCGGCGACCACGAGCAGCGGCGCGCCGGCGTGCCGCACCGCCGCCTTCTGCGGCTCGTTGAGTCCCTCGAGCAGCTCGTCGGGGGTCGGACCGCGACGAGTGGTCCGCGGCTCCTCGGCGGGAGTCTGGTCGAAGCCAGGAAGGTCGAGCCCAGGCTGGGGCAGCGGCGTACTCATGCTGTGCGCAACCCTACGTGGACGCGCTGACAGCGGCGGCGGCCCTCACGGGCCGGGCAGGTCAGGCGTGCGCGGAGGACCAGAGCACCGCGACGCAGACGTTGGCGATCGAGAGGATCAGCAGGCCCGCCCACAGGCCGTTGGGGATGCGCTCCTTGCGGGCGTTGGCCATCACCAGGATCAGCAGGACCAGGCCGATCAGGCCCTTGACCGCGATCTTGGCGTGGTTGACGTCCTGGTCGTCGGCCTCGAGGACGCCGACCAGCGCGATGCCGGCGAGGAACGCCGTGCCGACGCCGTCGCGCATGGCCGCGTTGACGACCCGCTCGGGGCTGCCGGCCTGGACGATCAGACCGCCGATCAGCGCGGCGAAACCGAGGATGTGGATCACCAGCAGGATCTGGCGCAGCAACTCCATGGGGCGAAGGCTATCGACCCGTCGCCGAGAAGTGCTGGTAGTCCTTCAGCGTGCGCCAGGCGCCGCCCCACGACCACCCGATCCGGGCGAACTCGCGCACCACCAGCGAGTCCGGGCCGAACATGCCGGGGCGCTGCCAGTCCCGCCGCAGGTAGCTGGAGGCGAGCTCGGGCAGCACCACGTCGTCGCGCTGGTACGGATTCATGAACGGGTTCACGTCGATGGCCAGGCCGTAGGCGTGGGCGGACCACGATGTCGCGCCGACCGTCGGACGGCACACGAAGGCTCCGGTGTTGTTGCCGTCACCGGTGGGGTGGGCGTCGAGGTCGCGGCGGGTCGGGATCCGCATCTCCTCGATCGGGAAGCGGGCGTCGTACAGCGCGCGGAACACCGACACGACGTCGTCCGCCTCGCTCGCCGCCACCATCAGCTCGCCGGTGTGCGCGGCGCCGTCGAAGCCGCGGAACGAGACGGTCAGGTAGCGGAGGTCGTCCAGGGCCACCGGGCAGGCAGGGTTCCACGTCGACCGCGCCCGGACCCCCGGCGTCACCTGGCCGACCGTGGCACGGAACCGGCCGTCCGGAGGCGGTGGGAGTACGTCGACGGTCGGGTAGCGCCGTTCGCGCAGCGAGGGTGGCGTCGCCCGGATCTCGCCGAGCCCGTCGGGACGCAGGCGCAGCGGCTGGGCGCCCAGCTCCCACGCGGAGTACGACGGCCCGGGGTCCTCGCTCGGTACCGGCGCCGACGGGCTCGCCGAAGGGCTCGGCGACGACGCGGAAGGCGAAGGCTCGGCGCGAGGCGCCTCGGTGTCGCCGGGCGACGAGTCGGAGCACCCGGCGGCCAGCGCCGCCAGCACCACGAGGAAGAGCAGCCGACGCACTCCTCGAGCGTAGTCAGCCGTCAGGCGTGAGATAGCGCTCGATCAGGAACAGCACCACGCCGACCGCGATGAGAGCCGCGCACCAGAGCAGGGCGGCCGGGTCGTCGTAGATCGACCAGCCCAGGATCGCCGCGTTGCCGATCAGCCCGACGACCAACAGGGGCGTGTTGGCCCGGTACGTCTCCTCGGTCTCGTCCTGCCCGCGCAGCTTCAGCGCCGACACGATGACGAGCATGTAGATGAACAGCAGGAACAGCACGGTGACCAGGGCCAGCCGCTCCACGAGGTTCAGCGTCGCGCCGGCCTCGGTGATCAACGTGCCGGCGACCAGCAGTCCGCCCACGACCGCGGCGCTGAAGACCAGCCCCACCCACGGGCTGCGGCGGCGGGAGTGGATCTTCGCGAAGGCGTCCGGAACGACGTCCTCGTTTGCCATGCCGTAGAGGATCCGGGGCTGGGTGACGATCGCGACCAGGGTGGTGTTGGTGATCGCGATCATCGCGATCACCACGAACAGGTTGGACATGAAGCCGGTGTCGAGCGGCAGGATCCCCTTCTCGACCACCTCGAGCAGCGCCGCGTCGGAGCCGGCGAGGGTCTCGGTGTCGACCGTGAGCGCCGCGGCGACCGAGACCATCACGTAGATGACGCCGGCCACGACCATGCCGCCGATCAGCGAGCGCGGGAAGGACCGGTGCGGGTCGATGGTCTCCTCGGCGACGTTGGCGGTGTTCTCGAACCCCGTCATCGCGAAGAACGACAGGGCGACGCCGGCCAGGATCGCGAGCGCGGGGCTGCCGTCGGTGCTGAAGTCGGTGAGGACACCGAAGTCGGCGTTGCCCTCGGCGATGTACCAGACACCGATGAACATCACGATCGCGAGCCCGAGGATCTCGACGAAGGCCATCGCCATGTTGACGACGACGGACTCGGTGATGCCGACGAAGTTGACGATCGACAGCGCGGCCACGAAGAGCAGGGTGACCAGCAGCGCCGGCGGTGCGGCCCAGAGCTCGGCGAAGTACGCCGCGAAGCCGCTGGCCAGTGAGCCGGCAGCGGCGAAGCTCGCCGAGAGGAACGAGACGGTGACCAGGAAGGTCAGGGTCTTGCTCCCGAACGCCTTGTTGACGTACAGCGAGGCGCCGGCGGCCTGGGGATACTTCGTCACCAGCTCGGCGTACGCCGTCCCCGTGATCGCCGCGACCGAGATGCCGACCGCGAACGCGATCCAGAACGCGCCACCCACGGCGGCCGCGACGAGTCCGATCAGGACGTAGATGCCCGAACCGAGGACGTCGCCGAGCGTGTAGAAGAAGAGCTGCCGACCGGTGATCGTTCTCTTCAGACCACGCTCGTCCAGGTCGGCGTTAGGACGAGTCTCTATCGCGCTCACGGCAGGCAGTACCCGACGGCGCTCCGCGGGAAACGGCCAGGGTCAGAGCAGGCGGCGGTCCGAGGCCCATCGGGTGAGCTCGTGACGGGAGGAGAGCTGGAGCTTGCGGAGCACGGACGACATGTGGGTCTCGACGGTCTTGATAGAGATGAACAGCTCCTTCGCGACCTCCTTGTAGGCGTAGCCGCGGGCGATCAGCCGCATCACCTCCCGCTCGCGCTCGGTCAGCCGGTCGAGGTCCTCGTCCACCGCGGCGACCTCGATCGAGCCGGCGAACGCGTCCAGCACGAAGCCGGCCAGGCGGGGCGAGAAGACGGCGTCGCCGTCGGAGACGCGCCGGATCGCCGACACCAGCTCGGGGCCGGTGATCGTCTTGGTGACGTAGCCGCGCGCTCCGCCGCGGATCGTGCCGATCACGTCCTCGGCGGCGTCGCTGACCGACAGCGCCAGGAACTTCGTGTCGGGCGAGGTGCTCCGCCGCATGACCTCGACGCCGCCGCCACCCGGCAGGTGGACGTCGAGGAGCACGACGTCGGGCTGGTGCTCGGCCACGGCCGCCACCGCCTCGTCGACGTCGGCTGCTTCGGCGAGCACGTTCACCACGCCCGACCCCGCCGCCTCGAGCTCGGCGCGCACCCCACGGCGGAACATGCCGTGGTCGTCGACGACCACCACTCCGATCATTCGCGGCTCTCCTGTCGTCATTCGTCGTCGCCTTCCTGGTCTGCGGGCCGGGGCAGGTGCAGGTGCACCTCGGTCCCCTCACCCACGGTGGACCGGATCTCGCCGGTGCCGCCGTGCCGCTGCATGCGGTCGATGATGCTGTGCCGTACGCCGTACCGGTCCTCGGGGGTGACCGACGGGTCGAAGCCGCGGCCGCGGTCGCGCACGAACACGTCGACCGCTCCGTCGGTGATCTCGGCGTAGACGTCGACCCGGGGCACGCCGGCGTGCTTGGCCGCGTTGGTGACCGCCTCGCGGGTCGCGGCGACCACCGGCCGCAGCGCCTCCACGAAGTCGCCGTCCCCGACGGTGACCACGTCGACGGTGACGCCGTGCGCGTCCTCGACCTCGGCGGACACTCCGCGCAGCGCACTGGCCACGGTCCGGTCGTCGGTGGACTCCCCGACGTACAGCCAGGCGCGCAGGTCGCGCTCCTGGGCGCGCGCGAGCCGGGCGACCGTCGCGGAGTCGCCCGAGTTCTTCTGGATCAGCGCGAGGGTCTGCAGCACCGAGTCGTGCAGGTGGGCGGCCACGTCGGCGCGCTCCTGGGTCCGCACCCGCTCCGCGCGCTCGTCGGTCAGCTCGGTGGCCAGCCGGAAGATCCAGGGGCCGACGACGATGCCGATGCCGACCACGCCGACCAGGGCCGCGAACGTGACGTCGAGGGCGAGCGACAGCGAGCCGCTGCGGAGCGCGAACAGCAGCAGCGCGAGGATGATCAGGCCGGCGCCGGCGGCGAGCCGGGCGTACGACGCCCACCCGCCGTCGCCCAGGATCACCCGGGCCGGGTTGATCCGGCCGGTGGTGTCGAGCCAGCGCTCGCGCTGCGCCTCGTCGGCCTGCCGCCAGAGCAGCGCGATGCCGGCCAGGCCGATCGCGATCGGCCAGAGCAGCGCGCCGCGGCCGAACAGCGCCTCCATGGTGAAGACCAGGCCGATGCCCAGGGCCGCGAGCGCCACGATCGGGCCGACATCGGTCAGCCGGCGGATCCGGCCCGGCCGGCGCCCGCCGCGCGAAGCGCTCTCGAGCCCGGGGGCGGCGGTCTCGAACTGGTCGCCGGCCGGCAGGAGCAGCCAGAGCCCGGCGTAGAACGCGATGCCCATGCCGCCCAGTGCGGCGGTCACCACGAACCCGACCCGGATCCAGAGCACCGGGAGCGCCAGGTGGCGGGCGAGCCCGGACGCCACGCCGCCGATGATCGGCTCGCGGAGGTCTCGGGTGGCCCGGCGCGGTGCGGGTCCGGCCTGGGCAGCAGGGGTGCTCATCTCTGCTCAATCGTCACACAGGGAACACTGCGCAACCATGAGGACGAACCCCGGTCCGCCCCTGAGGACGGACCGGTCCCGGGGTGCCTAGAACCAGGGTCCTCCCCGATGGTGCGGGGCCCCGCGACACCGCAGTCTGGATGACATGACACAGAACCCTCCCGAGGCCCCGGCCGAGCACCCGTCGGACCCCGGCGGGCACGCCGGTCCGGACGACGGACCCCGCGTGACCCGCGACGAGGTCCGCGACCTCGGCCGGCTGCGCCGCAGCCGGCACGACCGCAAGATCGCCGGCGTGGCCGGCGGGCTGGCCCGGCACCTCGACGTCGACCCGATCATCCTGCGCGTGGCGCTGGTGGTGCTGATCTTCTTCGGCGGCGCCGGCCTGCTGATCTATGGCGCGGGCTGGCTGCTGGTGCCC
>DASTDJ010000363.1:0-11510 GCA_035710425.1 Nocardioides sp. | reverse complement strand
GACGACGTCGACCCGGAAGTCCTCCATCGCCATGTAGAGCATCTCCTCGGCGGGGCGCGACATCCGGTGGATCTCGTCCACGAACAGGACGTCGCCCTCGTTGAGCCCGGAGAGGATCGCCGCGAGGTCACCTGCGTGGGTGATGGCCGGCCCGCTGGTCAGCCGCAGCGGCACCGACATCTCGTGGGCGATGATCATCGCCAGGGTGGTCTTGCCGAGTCCCGGAGGGCCTGACAGCAAGACGTGATCAGGAGCCCGGCCACGCCGCCGTGCTGCCTCGAGCACCAGCCCCAGCTGCGCGCGTACCCGGCCCTGCCCCACCACCTCGTCGAGGGTGCGTGGGCGCAGCGCGGCCTCGACGGCGCGCTCGTCGCCCTCGGCCTCGGCCGCGGTGAGCGACTGCAGGTGCGCCTGCTCGGCGGCTTCGAGGTCGTCCATGTCAGGCCTTGCTCAGGCTGCGCAGTGCGGAGCGGAGCAGGACGGCCACGTCGGGGGCCTCCCCCGCCTTGGGGGCCACGGCGTCGACCGCCTTGTCGGCGTCCTTGGCCGACCAGCCGAGCCCGACCAGGCCCTGGTGGACCTGCCCGCGCCACGGGGCGTCGGCCGGGCCCGACGCCGGCGCGTGGCCGACGGTCGGCGCCCCCAGCCGGTCCTTGAGCTCGAGGATGATCCGCTGGGCACCCTTCTGCCCGATGCCGGGCACCCTGGTCAGGGTCTTCACGTCGTCGCTGCCGACGGCGCGGCGGAGGTCGTCGGGAGAGA
Source organism: Nocardioides sp. (assembly GCA_035710425.1). Lineage (GTDB taxonomy): Bacteria > Actinomycetota > Actinomycetes > Propionibacteriales > Nocardioidaceae > Nocardioides. The sequence goes on along the minus strand of DASTDJ010000363.1, from coordinate 10,748 downwards.
GGCAGGCCACCATCGCCTGGGCCAGCTTGGGCCCCACCCCCGACGCGGTCTGCACGAGCTCGAAGGTCTGCTTCTCGTCCTCGTCGGCGAAGCCGAACAGGGTCAACGAGTCTTCACGGACCACCATGCTCGTCGGCAGGGTGGCCTCCTGCCCGGTGCGGAGACCGGCCAGCGTGCCCGGCGTGCACATCACCTCGAGGCCCACGCCGCCCACCTCGAGGACGGCGCTGGACAGGGTGAGGCCGGCGACCCGGCCGCGGACGAACGCGATCATTGTCTGCTCCTCGTGGTGGCCAGGGCGGCCTCGATCCGGGCCTGCGCTCCGCCACGCCAGATGTGGGTGATCGCCAGCGCGAGGGCGTCGGCGGCGTCGGCGGGCTTCGGCACGGCGTCCAGGCGCAGGATGCGCGTCACCATCGCTCCGACCTGGTCCTTGGTGGCCCGGCCGTTGCCGGAGACCGCGGCCTTCACCTCGCTCGGCGTGTGCAGCGCGATCGGCAGGCCTCGCCGGGCCGCGGCGACCAGGGCGATCCCGCTGGCCTGCGCCGTGCCCATCACGGTGCTGGAGTCCGACCGGGCGAAGACCCGCTCGACCGCGACGGCGTCCGGCGAGTGCTCGTCGAGCCAGGCGTCGATGCCGCGCTCGATGGTGACCAGCCGCTCGGCCACGGGCACCCCGGCGGAGGTCCGGACGACGTTGACGTCGACCAGCCGCAGCGGCCTGCCGACCTCACCCTCGACGACACCGAGACCGCAACGGGTCAGCCCCGGGTCGATCCCCAGCACGCGCACGTCTTCGCCCTTCGTCCGAACACCTGTTCGGAGAACACGCTAACCGCGGCGAGGCACAACCCTGCGCACGACACGCTGCCGACGGTGGTTCGCATGCGACGCAGCGCGGTCGTCCCGCGTGCTACTGCATGCTCGCCATGATCTCGTCGGAGACGTCGTAGTTGGCGAACACGTTCTGCACGTCGTCGAGATCCTCGAGCGCGTCGACCAGGCGGAACATCTTCCCGGCACCGTCGCGGTCGAGCGCGACCTGCATGTCGGGCACGAAGGAGGCCTCCGCCGAGTCGTAGTCGATGCCGGCCGCCTGCAGCGCGGTGCGTACGGCGACCAGGTCGGTGGCCTCGGAGATGACCTCGAACGCCTCACCCAGGTCGTTGACGTCGTCGGCGCCCGCATCGAGCGTCGCCTCCAGCACGTCGTCCTCGCTGACCTTCCGATCATCCTGCTCGGTCGGCACGATCACGACGCCCTTGCGGTTGAAGAGGAAGGACACCGAGCCCGGGTCGGCCAGCGAGCCGCCGTTGCGAGTCATCGCGGTGCGGACCTCCATCGCGGCGCGGTTCTTGTTGTCGGTGAGGCACTCGATGAGCATCGCGACGCCCGAGGGTCCGTAGCCCTCGTACATGATCGTCTGGTACTCGGCTCCGCCGGTGTCCTCGCCCGAGCCGCGCTTCACCGCACGGTCGATGTTGTCGTTGGGGACCGACGACTTCTTCGCCTTCTGGATCGCGTCGTAGAGCGTGGGGTTGCCGGCGGGATCTCCCCCACCCATCCGGGCGGCGACCTCGATGTTCTTGATCAGCTTGGCGAACATCTTGCCGCGCTTGGCGTCGATGACCGCCTTCTTGTGCTTGGTGGTCGCCCATTTGGAGTGGCCGGACATGCGGTTTTCCTCTGTCTTGGGGGATGCGTCTACGTGCGGTGAGTGCGGTCGACCGGCGCTGCCTGCACCAGGTCGACGAACAGCTGGTGGATCCGGGTGTCGTTGCCCACCTCGGGATGGAACGCCGTCGCCAGCAACGAACCCTGTCGGACCGCGACGATCTTATCCGCGGCCGGCCCGTCGGGGACGCGCGCCAGCACCTCGACCCCCGGCCCGGCCTCCTCGACCCAGGGTGCGCGGATGTAGACGCCGTGCACCGGGCCGTCGATGCCGGCCATGAACAGGTCGCCCTCGAACGAGTCGACCTGCCGGCCGAACGCGTTGCGCCGCACGGTGACATCGAGGCCGCCGAACGTCTCCTGCCCGGCAATGCCGTCGACGATCCGGTCGGCGAGCAGGATCATGCCGGCGCAGGTGCCGAGGCACGGCAGGCCGGCCTTGATCCGGATCCGGAGCGGCTCGATCAGCTCGAACGTGCGGGCCAGCTTGGCCATCGTGGTCGACTCGCCGCCGGGGAGGACCAGGCCGTCGCAGGCCTCGAGCTCGTCGAGGCGGCGGACCGGCATCGTGCGCACGCCGAGCCGCTCGAGGGCGTGCAGGTGCTCCCGCACGTCTCCCTGCAGCGCGAGCACGCCGATGGTGGTCATGCCTCGATTTTATGGCCCGGTCAGGACAGCCGTTCGGTGGCCACCCGTACGGCGTCGAGCCGCGCGCCCCACGGGTCCCGGTCCTCGGTCACCGGACCCTGCGCGGTGAACTCGATGAGGGCGTCGTCCTCGGCCGTCGGCCACTCGGCCGCCCCGTCGTGGTTGGGGTCGCCGGTCTTCGCGAAGCTGACCCAGTAGTCGCAGATCGGGTCGGCGAGCTCGCCGTCGACCCCGTGGTCGAAGACGTACTTCGCATCGGCCGTGTGCGGGGCACCGCCGAGGGCGGCCTGCTCGGCCGGCGTCGCGATCGAGAAGCGGTAGCGGTAGGTCGGCGCCCGGTCCGCGTGCAGACCGGCGAGGTAGCGCGTGGGCTCGGTGAAGATCAGGTCGCTCAGCACGTGCTGCTGGAGCCCCAGCTCCCCGCCGTACAGGGAGAGGAAGGTGGCGCGCTCGCTGCCCACGAGCAGGGAGCGCGCCGCGTCGGGCGGCCGGGCCAGCGACACGAACACCGAGTCCGGGAACTCCGCGTTGGTGGTGCCGGTCAGGTACGGCACGTCGGCCTCCTCGCCGGCCGCGAAGGCGTCGGCGATCCGCATCGGCATCACGTCGTCGACGATCGGCAGGTCGCCTGCGAGCACGTCCTGCGGGGGGCCGAGCAGGCGCGTCGCGTCGACCTGGCGCAGCGCAGCCGCGTCCATGCCGGGCAGGAACTGCTCCCCGTCCGCCCGCGCCTCGTCCAGCGAGATCGACCGCTCCCGGCCCAGCCCCGACTGCGAGATCGCCTTGTCGAACAGGCCCTCCGCCGCCGGCGACGTCATCAGCGCGTTGACGGACATGCCACCCGCGGACTGGCCGAACACAGTGATGTTGTCGGGGTCTCCGCCGAAGCCCTCGATGTTGTCCTCCACCCACTCCAGCGCCGCGACCTGGTCGAGCAGCCCGTAGTTGGCGACGTCTCCTTCGAGGGACGGGTGCGCGAAGAAGCCGAGCCGGCCGAGTCGGTAGTTGAGGGTCACCAGGACCACGCCGCGCTTCACCATCTCCGGCGAGTTGGCCAGCGACGGACCCCCGGTGCCGCCCACGAAGCCGCCGCCGTGGATCCAGACCATCACCGGCAGGCCGTCGGCCTTCTTCGGGGCGTTGACGTTCAGGAAGAGGCAGTCCTCGGCGGAGTTGGCCTGCGGCGTCGCGCCGGTCTGGCCAGGGGCCGGGAAGGTGGTCTGGAGGCAGGAGGAGCCGTACTGCGTGGCGCTGCGGACGCCGTCCCAGTCGTCGTGCTCCTCCGGGGCGCGCCAGCGCAGGTCACCGACCGGTGCCGCGGCGTACGGGATGCCCCGCCAGGAGCGGATGCCGTCCTCGTTGACGCCCCTGACCCTGCCCTGCTCGGTCTCGATGACGAGCGCGGAGTCGGCGTCGTCGTCGCCTGGAGCGGTGCACGCGACCAGCCCCGCCGTCACGCACAGGAGCACGGCGGCGAACGCCACTCGGGCCCGGCCAGTCACGTGCGAAAGGCTACTGACCGACCCCAGGTCGCGCGGCCGGATGCTCAGACGTTGGTGCAGACGCCGGCCAGGAGCAGCAGCACCGTGTAGTTCTTGGCGTTGGAGGTGGCGGAGGACCATGACCCGAGCCTTGCCTCGACACTGAAGACACCAGACGTGGCCAGGCCGCTGAAGCTCTTCGAGGTGACACCGGGTCCGACGTTCTCCGTCACCGAGCCGTTGGGCCCGTAGTGAAGGGTGTAGCCGGTCGCTCTGGCGACGGGCGTCCAGGTCAGCGTGGTCGTCCCGACGATCAGAGTTCCGCAGCTCACCACCGGCGCCGGGACGGTGACGGACGACAGGTTGCCGGTGGAAGCTGCCGCGGTGTCCGTGAACGCCGCCGCGGTCGGCGCGATCCTCGCGGGCATCAGCGCCCCCGCGCCTGCAAGTGCGATCGCCACCACCACCGCGGCCGCGACCGGCGCCCGGTGCCGAGCTTCGCGAGCGCGGCGTCCGGGCCGCCGGCGCCCGAAGGCGAGCATCAGGAGCACCGCGACGAAGGCACCGCCCGCGAAGACGGCGTACGGCGAGGCCAGCGCGTCGACCACGAAGCCGAGGTGGTTGACGTGGACGATCACCCGGTCGGCCTCGGTGACGGGATACGGCACCGGGTCCGGAGCCTCGTTGGCGTCGCCGCGGAGGTGCAGCAGGGTCGGCGTGCCGGTGCGGTCGATGTCGACGACGCGGTGCGTCACGCGGACGCCGGACGGCGGGATCACGCTGACGATGTCGCCGACGGCCAGGTCGTCCGCGGGCACGGTGCGGGTGAGGGCGACGCCACCGGTCTCGACGGTCGGCGACATCGAGCCGGACTCGAAGACCAGCAGCCGCATGCCGCCCAACGGCGCGGCGACGGCCAGGAGGAGGCACACCAGGCCGAGGCCGGCGCCGACGGTCAGCGCGGTCTCGCGGAACGAGTCGGCGGTGCGAGCTCTCATGTCACTGCTGCGCGTTGAAGGAGAAGGTGAGCGAGGTCGTCTTGCCCTGCATGGAGTTGGGGGCGGTGGTCGCCAGCTTCGCGAGCACGCAGTAGGTCCGCGTCGCGCCCGAGGCCAGGGCGGCCGCCGAGCCGTGCAGACCGGACGCGGTGGTGCTGACGTTGGTGGTGGTCAGGGAGGTCGCCGTGCCGCCCGTGCAGGTGCCCGCTCGACTGTTGCTCGCCTGGGCGCCGCCGTTGCTTGCGGTCGCGCCCTCGACCACGGTCACCTGGAGGCCGGGCGTGCCGGTGTTGAACAGGTCGTTGTTGCTCGTGACGACGGTGGCGTTGTAGGTCAGCGCGACCGATCCCCCGTTGCCCACGGTCAGCGCCCGGGCGACGCTCTCGCCGGGAGCCATCGCCCCCAGGGTCATCGTGGAGTGGGTCCAGCTGCCTCCCTGTCCAGGGAGCTGGTCGGCCGCCGACTCCCCCACCTTGAGGTCGAGGGTGCCGCTGGAGAACCCGCCGCCCTGCACGGTCGCGGAGTCGGTCCAGGAAGCCAGCGTGCTCACCTGGGTGATGCCCAGGAGCAGTCCCAGGCTCAGCAGCGCGCGGACCCGGCCGCTACGACGACGCCGATGCGTGGGTCGCATGCTCCACCTCCTCTGCCACCGGCTCCCGGCGGCGGCGGTCTCGCGCCGCGCCGCCCCACATGAGCGCCGCGTACCCGAGCAGCAGCGCGGCGACGCCGTACACCGCCCACTGGCGCTGCCCGCTGGTCAGCAGGGTGTTCACGTGCCCCAGGTACGGCACGGAGTACCAGAGCTTCCCCTTCACCTGGACCTCGCGGACCGGCTCCGGGTCGACCACCTCGTTGTCGTCGCCCTTCGTCTCCAGGACGCGCTCGCCGTCGACGCTCATGCCGACCCCGACGACGCGATGGGTGACGACCGTCGGCTTCCCGGACTCCAGCTGGTAGGTGATGACGTCTCCGATGCCGATCTCGTCGATCGGCGTCGGTCGGACCACGACCAGCGCCCCGGGTCCGAGGTCGGGACGCATGGACCCCGTGAGCACGGCGTACGGCGTGCCGCCGGCGACGCGGGGCACCACGACCGCCACCGCGAGAGCCGCGAGGACGGACAGGGTGACCGCCCAGGCCAGCACCTGGCCGACCCAGGCGCCTGCCTGGCGCGCCGCGCTCACGGTGTCTCCGACCGGATCAGTGGCTGTCGGTCTGGGTGACGGTCAGCGTGATGTCGCCCAGGGTGGCCGTGACGTCCTGCGACGTGTTGTCGACGACCGCGCCGAACGGGAAGTCGACGGTGAACGCCGCGGTGACGGTCCGCGGAGCGCCGTCCTCGAACGTGTACGGCGTGCCCGGCGTCAGGGTGTCCCCGCCCACGGTGAAGGTGGCGTCGGTGGTGACCTTGCCCGCGAGGTCTCCGGTCCAGGACGGCGTGGTGATCCCCAGGGTCGCCTCGAGGTGGTCACCCTCGGCGGTGAGCGTGTAGGTGCAGGTCTTGGTCAGCGAGTCGCCCGGGACGATCTCCCGGCTGCCCAGGTCGCCTCCGGTGCCGCCGGTCGCGTCGAGCTGCCAGTCGTCGCAGGTGTCGACCTGGAGATCCAGGCGACCGCCCCCGACGGTGACACCGTCGACGGTCGCGCTGTCGCTCCAGTAGGCGAGCGTGCCTGCGCCTCCGAGCAGCAGCACCGCCGCCGCACCGGCCGCGAACGCGCCCTTGGTGCTCTTCCTCATGGCCCCCCCTTGCTCCAGGACACCGGCCCCGGAGGTCTGTTGATCGTTGGATCAACAGCGAGTGAACGGGCTCGGACCGACCGAGATAAGGGGATCCCCGGAAGAATGATCCGTTGTGACTACCCGATCGAACCGTTCGGCGTGGGTCGGCGTCCTGATAGCGGCCACGGTGACGCTCTCGGCGTGCGGCGACGACGACGACGGTGGCGCCGGCGGTCCAGGGCGGCACCAGAACGCGACCGGAGAGATCCGTGAGGTGGTCCCCGTCGTCGCGGCGTACGACGCCTGGTTGGCGGCACTCAAGGCCCACGACGCCGAGGGCGCCTGCGCACGGCACGCGCCGGAGCTCACCATCGAGCGGCGGCAGCGGGCGATCCTGAAGCACCGGGCCGAGCTCGGCGACCCGTGCGTCGGCTTCGTCGCGCTGCTGTGGGAGGACCCCGCGCGCGAGTACCTCCCCCTCGACATCGAGGTCACCCAGGAGACGGGTGAGGACGGCGAGCTCGCCGTCGACTTCCCGGGCACCGACGAGACCGTGTCGATGCAGCGCCGCAACGGCCGCTGGCTGGTCGCCGATGTCACCCCGCGCTCCGCGGGTGACGCCGACACCGCTCGCTGGGTGCAGGGCTGGTGCGACCTCAGCCTCGACATGCGCCGCGACGAGGTGGTCGCGGTGATGGGGCCGCCGTCGGGCGAGTACACCGTCGCCAACGGCGGCGAGCCGCAGCTGTGGTGGGCCGACCGTCAGTACGACTTCCGGGTCTACCTCGACCTCGACGGCCGGTTGCTCGACCTCGTGGGCGACTACGACCGGCTCGACGCGGCGGACCGGCAGCTGCTCGACTGCCCGGAGCTGCGCTGAGTGCCGGGCTCTACCAGCCGCGCTCGGACAGGCGGTGGGGCTGCGGGATCTCGTCGACGTTGATGCCGACCATCGCCTCGCCGAGGCCGCGGGACACCTTGGCGACCATGGCCGGGTCGTCGTGGAACGTGGTGGCCTTGACGATCGCCTCGGCGCGCTGCGCGGGGTTGCCGGACTTGAAGATGCCGGAGCCCACGAAGACGCCCTCGGCACCCAGCTGCATCATCATCGCCGCGTCGGCTGGGGTCGCGATGCCACCGGCCGTGAACAGCACCACCGGGAGCTTGCCGCTCTCGGCGACCTCCTTGACCAGTGCGTACGGCGCCTGCAGCTCCTTCGCCGCGACGTAGAGCTCATCGCCCTCCAGCGCCGCCAGCCGGCGGATCTCGCGGCGGATGGTGCGCATGTGGGTGACCGCGTTGGAGACGTCGCCCGTGCCGGCCTCGCCCTTGGAGCGGATCATCGCCGCACCCTCGGTGATCCGGCGCAGCGCCTCACCCAGGTTGGTGGCACCGCACACGAACGGCACCGTGAAGGCCCACTTGTCGATGTGGTTCGCGTAGTCGGCGGGCGTCAGCACCTCGGACTCGTCGACGTAGTCGACGCCCAGGCTCTGCAGCACCTGCGCCTCGGCGAAGTGGCCGATCCGGGCCTTGGCCATCACCGGGATCGAGACCGCCTCGATGATGCCGTCGATCATGTCCGGGTCGCTCATCCGGCTGACCCCACCCTGCGCGCGGATGTCGGCGGGCACCCGCTCCAGCGCCATCACGGCCACCGCGCCGGCGTCCTCGGCGATCTTCGCCTGCTCGGGGGTGACGACGTCCATGATCACGCCGCCCTTGAGCATCTCGGCCATGCCGCGCTTCACGCGTGTGGTGCCGGTGGTGCTCGCCTCGGTGGCGGGGGTCTGCTCGGGGGTCTCTGCCATGCGTCAATCGTACGGCGGTCAGGCCGCCGACCCGGCATCGGCGGCGGCCTCCTCGGCCACCACCTGCCGGTGAACCTTCAGCACCCGGAACCCCACCGTGTAGGTGCTGGCGAAGGCGAGCGCCCACAGCGTGACGTACATCAGGATCGGCAGGCCGAAGATCGCACCGAGCCCGGTCATCACCAGGATCGAGACCAGCCGGTCGGCGCGCTCGGCGATGCCACCCTTGGCGTCCAGCCCGAGCGACTCGGCCTTGGCCCGGGCGTACGACGTCACGGCACCGGTCACGAGGTTGTAGAGGCACAGGCACAGGTAGAGGTAGCTGTCTCCGGGCCCGGCGAAGTAGAGCGCCAGGCCCCCGAAGATCGCGCCGTCGCCGAACCGGTCGAGCGTGGAGTCCCAGAACGAGCCGAACTTCCCGGTGTTGCCGGTCAGCCGGGCCATGTAGCCGTCGATCAGGTCGCTGAACACGAACGCGGTGATGACCAGGACGCCGATCAGGAGCTCGCCCCTCGGGAAGAACACCAGTGCTCCGGTGACCACCCCGACCGTGCCGAAGAACGTGACCATGTTGGGCGTCACGCCGAGCCGGATCAGCAGGTGGGCGACGGGCTTCCAGACGTTGGTCCAGAAGGCGCGGAATCTCTCGAGCATGGTGGCCGCAGGCTATCGGGCGACGCTCGGCGGTTTCGACCGGGCGTAGCATCGCCGCACGGGGCCGTTCAGGCAACCCGCAACAAGGGATCCCACATGAGCGACAAGTCGCCGCGACAGTCCATGTCCAAGAAGTCCCAGAAGTCGATCAAGGAAAAGCGCGCCGAGAAGCGTGACAAGGCTTCCGCCTCGGAGGCCGGGTCGATGGAGAGGCTGACGGAGAAGAAGCGCTGAGCCGCCACCTCCTCGACTGAGCCCGAACCGGCCTAGGCCGGTGCCCGCAGGGGCTTGACGAATCCGCGCGCCTGCGGGATTCTCCTAACCATGTTAGGCACTCCGAAGCGCGATAGGGTGGCCGAACGGCGTGCGGCAACGAGGCGGGAGATCCTCGATGCGGCCTGGGCGATCGCTCGGGAGTCCGGCCTGACCCAGATCACCCTGCGCGACGTCGCCGACCGGGTGGGCATGCAGCCGCCGTCCCTGTACAGCCACTTCCCCTCCAAGCTGGCGATCTACGACGGGATGTACGGCGAGGCGTGGAGTGAGTACGAAGCCACGCTGGACGACCTGGACAGCGCCGTCGCCGAGGTCGGCAGCGACGCGCGGGCGGCGATCCACCTCGTCTCGCGTCAGTTCTTCGACTTCGCGGTCGCCGATCACCCGCGCTACCAGCTGATGAACGAGCGCATCATCCCCGGCTTCGAGCCCAGCGCGGAGTCCTACGCGCCGTCACTTCGCGTCCTGGAGCGGGGGCGCCGCCGGGTGACCGCTCTCGGGAAGATCTCCGAGGAGGACTTCCTGATCTGGTTGTCGATCCTCGGCGGCCTGATCAACCAGCACTTCGCCAACGACCCGGGTGGCACGCGATTCGGTGCGTTGCTCGTCCGAGCCGTCGACATGTGGGCCGACTCCGTCGGCCTTCCCCCCGAGAAGAGGACCGCGCCCCGGAAGTCAGGAACAAGGAAATGAGCAGAACCATGACCACGAACCGCGAGGACACCCAGGCCCGTCGGGGCCGGATGGAGAGGCGGACGGCCATGCGCCTCGCCGCCGAGGAGTACACCCGGTTCGCCGACGCGGTCGCGGCCCTCGGCGCCGACGACTGGACGAGGCCCACGGAGTGCCCGGCCTGGGACGTCCGGCAGCTCGTCTGCCACGTCGTCGGGATGGCGGAGATGGCTGCCGGCGTGCGCGAGGGCAACCGGCAGCGCAGGATCGCCGGGGCCGATGCGGCCCGCGAGCGGATCGCCTTCATCGACGCCCTCACCGCAGTCCAGGTCCGAGAGCGCGCGGACTGGGGCCCCGAGGACGCCGTACGCGGGGCTCGCGCCGTCGCACCGCGGGCCGCGCGCGGTCGCAGGTGGACACCGTTCTTCGTACGGCGCCGCACGATGCCGGTACCCCAGGAGGTCAACGGCCGGCTGGAGAGCTGGTCGATCGGCTACCTCGTCGACACGATCCTCACCCGGGACCCGTGGATGCACCGGGTCGACCTGTCGACGGCCACCGGTCACGCGCTCGAGCTGACCGCGGAGCACGACGGCGCGATCGTCGCGGACGTCGTACAGGAATGGGCGGAGCGGCATGGCGAGCCGCACTCGCTCACCCTGACTGGACCAGCCGGAGGTTCGTGGACACGCGGCCACGGCGGGCCCACCATCGAGATGGATGCCATCGAGTTCTGCCGAGTCGTCTCGGGACGCGGCACCGCCGAAGGGCTCCTGGAGACCCAGGTCCCTTTCTGATCCCGAGAGGTAGTGGCA
>DASTDJ010000362.1:0-6299 GCA_035710425.1 Nocardioides sp. | reverse complement strand
GTTGAGGGCGTCGAAGTTCAGCCACTCCGCCTCGATGACCGGGCCCTCCGCGACCTCCCAGCCCATCGCCACGAAGATGTCGGCGATCAGCTCCGAACCGGTGGTGATGGGGTGTCGCGCGCCGGCCGGGAGCCGGTCGGTCGGCAGCGTGACGTCGACGGTCTCCTCGACCAGGATCCGCTGCTCATGCTCGACCTCGAGGACCTCCTGGCGGCCGGCCAGGGCCGCGTTGACGGCTCCGCGCGCCTGGCCGATCCGCTGGCCGGCCTCCTTGCGGGCCTGTGGGGGCAGCGCGCCGATCTCGCGGTTGGCCAGGGCCAGGGGCGACCGGTCGCCGGTGTGCTCGATCCGGACCCGCTTCAGCGCGTCGAGGTCGGCGGCCTCGGCGATCGCCGCCAGGGCGGCGTCGCGCGCCGCCTCGACCTCATCGGGCTTCAAGGCGCTGACCTCCACGGGGTCGTAGTCGGTGTTGGGTCCGGACATGGGTCGCAAGTCTAGGAAGCGCGGATGCGCACCCGTCACCCGGTTTCACCGACGGGCCACGTGGTGGTCACCACGGCCCCGCCTTCGGGCCCGTCGTCGATCGCGACCGTGCCCCCGTGTGCGCGCACCAGCCCGTTGACGATGTAGAGGCCGAGGCCCGAGCCGCCGCGCGCTCCGCCCGTCCAGAACTTCGTGAACACCCGCTTGCGCAGGTCGAGAGGGATGCCCTCCCCCTGGTCGCTCACCTCGATCCGGACCTCGTCATCCTCGGCGCTCGTCGGCAGCAGGTCGACGACCACGCGGACCTCGCCCTCGCCGTGCCGGACGGCGTTCTCCACCAGGTTGGTGACCACCTGGGTGAACTTGTCGGGGTCGACGAGCACGTCGGGCAGGCCCTCCTCGACCTTCAGGTCGATCGGCCTGGAGGTGCTCATCGCCACCGAGTCCACGATCCGGCTCACCAGCAGCCCCAGGTCGGCCGGGCGCGGGTACATCTGCAGTCGCCCGGTGTCGATCCGCGCGACGTCCAGCAGCTCCGCGATCAACCTGCTGAGCCGGTCGGAGTCGGAGCTGACGGTGGTCAGCATCAGCTTCTTCTGCTCGTCGTTGAGCTTGTCCCAGCGGTTGAGCAGCGCCTGCACGAAGCCCTTCACCCCGGTCAGCGGCGAGCGCAGCTCGTGGGCCACGGTGGCCACCAGGTCGGAGCGCTCGCGGTCCAGGCGGGCCCGGCCGCGACCCGAGCGCAGGGTGACCGCCACGGCCGTCACCTTGCGATCCGGCGGCGGGCGGTGGATCCGCGCCGCCACCAGGACCTCGGTGCCGTCGGGCAGCAGCCAGGACTGCTCGGGGATGCCGACGCGGGTGGAGAGGCCGTCGTAAGGCGCGTTGCCGGTGAACCAGTCCTGACCCTCCTGGTCGGGCAGCGCCAGCACCTCCGCGAGCGGGCGGCCGACGCACTGCTCCGGGGTGGAGCCGAGCATCTCGGCCGCGCGCGCCGAAGCCAGGGTGACCTGGCCGCCCGCGTCGGCGATCACCACGCCCTCGGGCAGCAGGTCGGCCAGCTCCTGGCCGTCGGGCGCGACGTCGGACACGGGCACCACGGTAGTGGGGAGACGGCCGCGATCAGCGGCGCTGCGCCCGGGCGCTCTCGAAGAGGCAGAGCGCGGCAGCGGTGGAGAGGTTGAGGCTCTCGGCGCGGCCGTGGATGGGGATCCGGACCCGGTGGTCCGCGGCGGCTGCCAGCTCGACGGGCAGCCCATGGGCCTCGTTGCCGAAGAGCCAGGCCGTGGGGGCGCTGAGCAGGTCGTCGGCGTCGTGGAGGTCGAGCTCCCCGGCGCCGTCGGCGGCGAGCACCTGGAGGCCGGCGTCCTGGGCGGCCCGGACCGGGGCGTACGGATCGCGGGTGTGGCTGACCGGCAGGTGGAAGAGGCTCCCGGCGGTGGCCCGGACCGTCTTCGGGTTGTAGGGGTCGACCGAGTCGCCGGCGAGTACGACGCCGTCGGCGCCCGCTGCGTCCGCGCAACGGATCACGGTGCCGGCGTTGCCGGGGTCACGGATCTCGGCGCAGATGGCGACGAGGCGTGGGTCCGCAGGCTCGGGAAGGTCGAGGAATCGGCAGAGCGCGACCAGGCCGGCGGGGGTGACGGAGTCGCTGAGCGCGGCGATGGCCCGGTCGTCGACCAGCGTCCAGGCAGGCGCCGTGTCGGCCAGATCGGCGTATCGCTCGGTGGCGGCGGGCGTCGCGAAGACCTCCACGACGCAGTCGGAGACGGCGAGCGCCTCGGTGACCGCATTGGGTCCGTCGGCAAGGAACAGCCGCCGCTCGGCGCGAACCGAGCGACGGCTGAGCTTCCTTGCCTCCTTGACCCGGGCGTTGCCCACGGTCAAGGGAGTGCTCGAGGTCAGGCAGAGACCTTCGGCGCGTTGACGTCGTCGGGCAGCGCGGCCTTGGCGGTCTCGACCAGCGCGTTGAACGCGGCGACGTCGTTGACGGCCAGGTCGGCCAGGATCTTGCGGTCGACCTCGACGCCGGCCAGGTTCAGGCCCTGGATGAAGCGGTTGTAGGTCAGCCCCTGGGCGCGAGCGGCCGCGTTGATCCGCTGGATCCACAGGCGGCGGAAGTTGCCCTTGTTCTTGCGCCGGTCGTTGTAGCTGTAGACCAGCGAGTGGGTGACCTGCTCCTTGGCCTTGCGGTAGAGGCGCGAGCGCTGGCCGCGGTAGCCGCTGGCGCGCTCGAGGGTGGTCCGGCGCTTCTTGTGGGCGTTCACTGCCCGCTTGACGCGTGCCATGGTGTTACTCCTTGTTCGTTCTAAGTGCGGGCAGGCTCAGATGCCGAGCATCTTCTTGGCGCGCTTGACGTCGGCCTTGGCGATCTCGGTGGTGCCGGACATCCGGCGGGTCACCTTCGACGGCTTCCTCTCCAGGTTGTGCCGCTTGCCGGTCTTCTCGCGCAGGATCTTGCCCGACCCGGTCACCCGGAACCGCTTGCTCGCTCCGGAGTGCGTCTTGTTCTTCGGCATCTGTTTCTCTCTCTTCCTTGGTGCTGCTTCGGCGGTGGTGGCGGCGAGCCTCGCTGGCGCTCGCACCTCGACCACCGTCACGTCTGGTCTCAGGCCTCGATCTCGGGATCGAGGTTCTCGGAGCGACCGCGCTCCTTCTTCTGAGCGACCGGCCGGCCCGCGTTGTGGGCGGTCCGCTCGGCGCGCTCCTCGTCCTCCTCGGCAGCACGCTCGGCGGCCCGGGACTCCTTGGCGGCCTTCTGCGCGGCCTTGGCGTCGGCCTTCTTCGTGTGCGGGCCGAGCACCATGATCATGTTGCGGCCGTCCTGCTTCGGCGCGGACTCGACGAAACCGAGCTCGGTGACGTCCTCCGCGAGCTTCTGCAGCAGCCGGTAGCCCAGCTCGGGGCGGTGCTGCTCGCGACCACGGAACATGATCGTGATCTTGACCTTGTCACCGGCCTTGAGGAACCGCACGACGTGACCCTTCTTGGTCTCGTAGTCGTGCTGGTCGATCTTGGGCCGGAGCTTCATCTCCTTGATGATCACGTTCGTCTGGTTACGACGTGCTTCACGGGCCTTCTGGGCGTTCTCGTACTTGAACTTCCCGTAGTCCATGAGCTTGCAGACGGGCGGGCGGGCGGTCGGCGCGACCTCGACCAGGTCGAGGTCTGCCTCCTGGGCCAGCTTCAGGGCCTGGTCGGTCGGCACGATGCCGACGGTCTCGCCGTTGGGTCCGACGAGGCGGACCTCGGGTACCCGGATCCGCTCGTTGATACGAAGCTCGGTGCTGATGTGTCCTCCAGTTTGTCTGTGGGCCGGAAGACCTTCCCCTCACTCGTGGGCCACCTCGGCCCGAAATGAGAAACGGCTTCCGCTCTAACCAAGCGGAAGCCAGTCGTGACACCTCACCTCGCGCACCCTCGTGCACGAGGCCGGAGCCTTCGGACCGGACCCGACGACCTGATGGAGCTGCGGTCGATGCGGGTGGGAGAAGTGTGTTGCCTGATCTCCGCTTGTGGATCGGCAAGGACTCCCGGAGGAGTCCGTACAGATCGGTCAACGCAGAATGCTATCCGAACATTCCGGCGTGGGGCTAATCAGCGGGTGCGACCCAGCCGACCCTGTCCCCCGCCCGGGCCAGCCGCCAACCGGACGCCAACGCCCGAAGGTCGTCCCCCTCGACGGCCACCGTCACCGGCCCTGCGACGTCGATGAGCAGGGCGTCGGCCCCCTCCTGGACCGCCGAGAGCGCTGCCGTGCGGGTCGGCACCGGGACCGGGCGACCCTCGGGATCCCACGCGCCGAGCGTCGTGGTGCTGCTGAACGCGAGCAGGGCGGAGCGGCCGTCCGCGCCGCGCAGCAGCACGGTGGCCATGTCGCTCGACTTGTCCCGCGCCAGCCCGTCCGCGCCCGCCTCGACCTCGCCGAGGACCGCCACGACCGGCACCAGCAGCCGGGAGGCGCCGAGCGCCGCCAGCACGTCAGGGAAGCGGGCCTCGTCGGCGGCGTACCCGTCCAGCGCGGCCGCCAGCAGCGGCGAGGCCTCGCCGGTGTCGTCGGGGTACTCCGACCCCTGCAGCAACCGCTCGTTCACCCACCCATTGTGGCCTGTGGGATTCTTGAGCCGTGGACGACGTCGCCTGGGGTGCCCTGGCCTTCGCGCTGACCGTGCTCGGCGGGATCTACACCTGGTACGCCTACCGCCGGCGCGGGTTGGCCGCGGGCATGCGCGGTGCCTCGTTGACGCTGCTGCCGGTCGCGGCCTACCTCACCAAGACGCTGCAGATGTTCGGCGAGATCGGGGACGCCATCGCCGACTGGGCGACGAGCCTGGTGTTCAGCCCGCAGGTCTGGCTCGGGATCGTGGTCGCCGGAGTGGCGGCGGTCCTCTTCGTCGTGTCCGGGTGGCTCGGCGGGCGCCGCGATGACACGCCCAAGAAGGTCAAGGGCGACGCTCCGCGTGCCGTGGGAGGCTCGGCCATCGTGGACGACGACATGGCCGACATCGAGGCGATCCTGCGCGAGCGCGGAATCACCTGATGGCGCACGACTACGTCGACCGCAACCGCTTGTGGTCGCGGCTGCGGGACGCCGTGGCCGCGCTGGAGAAGCCGCCGGCCAACCCCGTCATGGTCGTCGATCTCGACGCCTTCGACGCCAATGCGGCGGACCTCCGACGACGAGCGGGCGGCACCTCGATCCGGCTGGCCTCGAAGTCGGTGCGGGTCCCCGCCCTGATCCGGCGCGGGCTGGAGCACGAGGGCTTCCACGGGGTGCTGGCCTACACGCTGGCCGAGGCACTCTGGCTGGAGGAGCAGGGCGTCTGCGACGACCTGGTCGTCGCCTACCCCACCGTGGACCGCGGCGCGCTGCGTGAGCTGGCGCATACGGGTTCGCGCGAGAACATCACGGTGATGGTCGACTGCCCCGAGCACCTGGACGCGATCGAGGCTGCCGGGGGCGGGCCGGTGAAGGTCTGCATCGACGTCGACGCCGGCTGGCGGCTCGGTCTTATGGCGATCGGCGCGAAGCGTTCGCCGCTGCACGACGTGACCCATGTGACGAATCTTGCAAGCGCGGTCGTCGCACGGCGCGGGCTCGTGCTCGACGGGCTGATGGCCTACGAGGCGCAGATCGCCGGGGTCGGGGACGCGCCGCCGGGCAAGCCGCTGCTGCGGCTCGCGCTGCCGCTCGTGCAGGCGCTGTCCGCGCGCGAGTTGGCGCGCCGGCGCGCCGCGATCGTGGACGCGGTGCGCGAGATCGCCTCGCTGCGGTTCGTCAACGGCGGCGGGACCGGCTCGATCGAGCGCACGGCCGCCGAGCCCGCGGTCACCGAGGTCGCGGCCGGCTCGGGCCTCTACGGGCCGACGCTGTTCGACACCTACCGCGCCTTCAAGCCGCGGCCCGCGGCGCTGTTCGCGCTGCCGGTCGTCCGCAAGCCGTCGTCGAAGCTGGCCACCGCGCTGGGCGGCGGCTACCCGGCCTCGGGCCCGGCCGGGCGCGACCGGCTCCCGCGCCCCTTCCTCCCGACCGGCCTACGGCTCGACGCGCGCGAGGGCGCGGGCGAGGTGCAGACCCCGCTCGCGGGCAAGGCGGCAGCCGGGCTGCGGGTCGGCGACCGTGTCTGGTTCCGCCACGCCAAGGCGGGCGAGCTGTGCGAGCGCTTCGACGTCGTGCACCTCGTCCGAGGCGAGCAGATCGTCGACACCGTGCCGACCTACCGCGGCGAGGGGAAGACGTTCCTCTAGGTCTCGCCGTCGTAGTAGTCGACGTTCGTGCCACGCCGGACCATCACGTGCATGTCCCTATCGCCGGT
>DASTDJ010000361.1:0-7474 GCA_035710425.1 Nocardioides sp. | reverse complement strand
TGGCACCGCCGAACGCGAAGTACGGCGGTACGGTCGCCGTCAGCTTGGGGTTGAGGATCATCTTCACGACCGCCGCGGCGACGTCCTCGGGCTCGACCGGCTTCATCAGCCCGGTGGCCTCGGTGCCGTTGATGAGCTCGGTGTTGGTGAACGACGGCAGCACCGCGCCGACCCGGATGCCGTACTCGGCGAGCTCGGCGTCCAGCGCCTCGCTGAAGGCCAGGACCCCGGCCTTGGTGGCGCTGTAGACCGCGGAGCCCGGCATCGGGATCCGGCCGGCGAGCGAGGCGATGTTGACGATCACGCCGCCCGGTCGCATCCGCGCCGCGGCCTCGTAAGAGCCCTGGATCACGCCGGTCAGGTTGACGTCGAGCTGCGCGAGCTGGCGGTCGAGCGGGACCTCGCGCACCTTGCCGAGCACCATGAACCCGGCGTTGTTGACCAAGACGTCGAGCCGTCCGTGCTCGGTCACGACCCCGTCGAGGAACGCCGCGAAGGAACTCCTGTCGGAGACGTCGAGCGGCAGCGCCAGACCGTCGTACTCCTCGGCCGACTTCTTCGCGAGGTCGACGTCGAGGTCGCCGATCACCACCGAGGCCCCCTCGGCCGCGAGCGCCTTGGATGTGGCGGCGCCGATCCCGCGGGCACCGCCAGTGAGGGCGACCACCTTGCCGTTGAGCGTTCCCGTCATCCGTTGCTCCTTCTGCTGCGTCGGCCGCGCAGGCGCGCGGTCGCGATCTGGGCCTTCATGGCCGCCGCGCCCGCGGCGAGGAACGCTGCGGGCTTGGCGGGGTAGGGCATGGCGCGGCGCTGGGCCGCGACCGTCTGCGACTCCGTGTAGCGCAGGATCCCGTCGGGACCGTGCCGGCGTCCGAGGCCGCTGGCGCGCATGCCGCCCATGGGCGCGGCGACCGAGCCGATCGCGGCCAGGTAGCCGTCGTTGATGTTCACGGCTCCGGCGCGGATCCGGCCGGCGAGCCGACGGGCGACCGCGAGGTCGGCGGACCAGATGCTGGCCGACAGGCCGTACTCGGTGTCGTTGGCGCGGGTCACGGCGTCCTCGTCGTCGACGACGGGGTAGACCGAGACCACGGGCCCGAACGTCTCCTCCGCGCACACCCGCATTTCCGGCGTGACCCCGGACAGCACGGTGGGCTCGAAGAAGAGCGGCCCCAGGTCCGGCCGGGCCTTGCCGCCGGCGACCAGCTCGGCGCCGTGGTCGATGGCGTCCGCGACATGCACCTCGACCGCCTCCAGCTGGTCGGCGGTCGTGAGCGAGCCGATCTCCGTGGAGTAGTCGTAGGCGGCGCCGAGGGTCAGCGCCCGCGTGGCCTCGGCGAAGCCCGCGAGGAACCGGTCGTGGACCTGCTCGTGCACATAGATGCGCTCGATCCCGATGCAGATCTGGCCGGCGTTGGAGAAGCCGGCCTGGACGGCGCCGCGGACCGCGGCATCCACGTCGGCGTCGGCGCGCACGATCATCGGGTTCTTGCCGCCGAGCTCCAGCGAGGCACCGATCAGCCGGCTGCCGGCCTCCGCGGCCAGCTCGCGGCCGGTGGCGGTCGAGCCGGTGAAGGCCAGGTGGTCGACCTCGTCGAGCAGGGCCGGCCCGATGACCGACCCACGGCCGGCGACCACCTGCCACACGTCGTCGGGGAGGCCTGCATCGCGCGCGATCGCCCGGGCGGCCAGCAGGCTCAGCGGCGCCTGCGAGTCGGCCTTGCTGAGCACCGCGTTGCCGGCCAGCAGCGCCGGGATCACGTCTCCCACCGCGAGGAAGAGCGGGTAGTTCCAGGGGGCGATCACGCCGACCAGCCCCTTCGGATGACGGATCACCCGGGTGCGCACGATGCCGGGCACGCCCGACGTCGCGCGGGTCTCGGCGAGGTACGACGACGCGTGACCGGCGTAGTGCACTGCTACCGCCGGCAGCCCGAGGAGCTCGACGCCTGCGTGGACACGGGACTTGCCGGTCTCCCACTGGACGACGTCGAGCACCCGCTCCTTGTCCTTGAGCAGCAGGGAGGCGAACCGGAGCACGATCGCGCTCCGCTCGGCGAGGGGTACGCCGGCCCAGCGCTCCTGCGCGATCCGCGCCCGCCGGGCCGCCTCGGTGACGTCGGCTCCGGTCGACTGCGGGACCGCCGGCAGCGGCTCACCGGTGAACGGTGCAGTGGCAGCCGACGGGTGGCCGGTGCCCGTGACGAGTGGCATCAGCCCGTCGAGGTAGTCCTGGGTGACGCGGGGCGGCAGCCTCATCGGACCGCCTCGCGGGCGAACGCGCGGGCCGCGATGGGGTGCAGTCGCATCCGCGGTGGGAGCCGGCGCAGCAGTGGGTCGAGCCCGCGGACCAGCCGGGCGAACCGCTGGTAGCGGCGCTCGCGGTCGTCGTCCCACGGCAGGTCGAGCAGCTCGCGGGCGCGCTCCGGCATGCCGCCGATGGTGAGGAACGCGCTGAACGCGTTGACCGGCCGCCGGAGCAGCCACCAGACCGGACGTGGCGCCCGCGCTGGACGCGGCCAGCCCTTGGTGGCGTAGCCCACGCCGTAGGCCGCGGTGCGGTGCCGGACCAGCTCCTCGTCGAGCCGCTCCTGGAAGTAGGCGTCGAACTCGGCCCAGGTGGTCGGGATGCCGCGCGAGCTCACGCCGTACCGCTCGAACCAGGTCACCGACTCCCGGATGATCCGGTCTCGCTCGGTGGGTCCGAGCGGCCGGATGAACCGGTCGGCGGCGACCACCATGTGCTCCACGAACGTCGCGTGGGCCCAGTAGTAGGTGTCGGGGTTGAGCGCGCTGTAAGGGCGGCCGTCCGGGAGCTTGCCCTTGATCGAGGTGTGGAAGTCGCGGACCTGATGACCGGCAGTGACCGGGTCGGCGGCGTAGACGGTGTCGAAGATCGGCGGGACGGTGCGGGCCAGGCGGGCCGCGGTGTCGGCGAAGAAGACCGAGTGGTCCTCCACGCCCTGGCCGAGGGCGGGGAGCATGTTCTGCAGCACCACCGCGCGCGGACCGAGAAGCAGCATCCGCCCGTCGGCGAACAGCTGCCAGGTCAGGGAGTCCGGCCCGAGCGGCAGGCCCGGGGTCGGCCGGAGCTCATCGGCCTCGCGGCTCGCCAGCGACATGGCCCGATGATACATTGGAACGACTTTGTTTCAACATGTCGGAGGTGTTCGGGTGAGGACGACCGTGCAGACGCTTCGTGAGCCGACCGGCCCGAAGGCCGGGCTCGTCCATCTCCTCCGGCTGCGTCGCGACCCGATCGGGCACTCCGCCTGGCTCCGGGAGACCTACGGGCCCGTCTACCGGATGCGGGTCTTCGGGGTGGACATGTACACGCTCACCGGGCCGGACGCGTTCGAGCGGGTCTTCGTCAACAAGGACAAGGCGTTCTCCAGCGGTCCGGCGTGGTCCCACTTCATCGGGCCGTTCTTCAACCGGGGCCTGATGCTGCTCGACTTCGAGGAGCACCTGCACCACCGCCGGATCATGCAGCACGCGTTCGGAGCCGAGGAGCTGCGGCGCTACCACGAGCTGATGGTCCCCCACATCCGACACTTCCTCGCGGGCTGGGGCGCCGTCGAGAAGCCGCGCCTGCAGCGGATGTTCAAGGACCTCACGCTCGACCTCGCTCTCGAGGTGTTCGTCGGCGTCGAGCTCGCCGCCGACGAGCGCCAGCGGATCAACAAGGCGTTCATCCAGGCGGTCCGGGCCGGTACGTCGATCGTGCGCCGCGACCTTCCCGGCGGGATCGGCCCGTGGTCCAAGGGGCTGCGGGCTCGGCAGACCCTCGAGGACTTCTTCTACGGCGCGCTGCCGGCGAAGCGCCGCGACGGCGGCGACGACCTGTTCGCCCGGCTGTGCGCCGCCGAGGACGACGAGGGCAACCAGTTCACCGACGAGGACGTCGTGAACCACATGATCTTCCTGCTCATGGCCGCGCACGACACGACCACCACGACCCTGACGTCGATGGCCTACCAGGTGGCCAAGCACCCGGCGTGGCAGGAGCGCTGCCGGCGCGAGGCGCTGGCGATCGACGAGCCGACGTACGACACCTTGCAGGGCATGACCGACGTCGACCTGGTGATGAAGGAGTCGATGCGGCTGTGCGCCCCGGTGCCCTCGATCCCGCGGTACGCGCGGCGCGAGGTGGAGATCGACGGCTACCGGATCCCCGAGGGCGCGTTCGTGACCAACTCGCCGTACGCCAACCACTTCCTCGAGGAGGTGTGGCCGGACCCCGAACGCTTCGATCCCGAGCGCTTCTCCGCCGAGCGGCACGAGGAC
Organism: Nocardioides sp.; assembly: GCA_035710425.1. GTDB lineage: Bacteria > Actinomycetota > Actinomycetes > Propionibacteriales > Nocardioidaceae > Nocardioides. Next base: position 3,187 of record DASTDJ010000361.1, on the reverse strand, counting down.
AAGGTGCACCGGCTCGCGTTCCAGGCGTTCGGGGCGGGCGTGCACAAGTGCATCGGGATGTACTTCGCCGGCATGCAGGTGCGTGCGGTGTTCCACGAGCTGCTGCGCGAGTACGAATGGTCGGTCGCCGACGACTACGTGATGCCGATCGACCTGGCGGCGCTGCCCTTCCCCCGCGACGGGCTGCCGGTCGCGCTGCGGAGGCGGTCATGAGCGACGACATCCTGGACGCCGCCCGCGACGTCTTCGAGGAGTACGGCGCCCGCCGCGCCAACGTCGACGACGTGGCCCGCAAGGCCGGCATCAGCCGGAGCACGCTCTACCGCCGGTTCCCCAACAAGGAGACGCTGCTCGCCGCGGTGATCGAGCGGGAGACCAACGCGTTCCTCGACGACCTGGACCGGGTCGCCCAGGACCTGCCGCCGCAGGAGGCGGTGATCGAGTGCTTCGTGCAGGGCATGGCGATGATGCGCGAGATCCCGGTGCTCGGCCGGTTGGCGAAGACCGAGCCCGAGATGATCAGTGGGATCCCCGGACGGATCCCGGCGCTGCTCGAGCACAGCGACCGGATCGCCCGCACCCTGCGCCGCTCCGGGGCCCGGATGCCCGACGACGAACTGGTCGTCGTGGCCGAGCTGCTGCTCCGGCTCGCCACGACGTTCCTGCTCGACCCCGGGGGCCGGCTCGACGTGAACGACGCCGACGCCGTACGCGACTATGCGAAGCGGTACCTCTCGCAGCTCGTCGACTGAGGGCGAGTCGGCTCTTCTTAACCTGAAATAGACGTCGAGTCGGCACAAAATGTGTCCGCTATGTGCGCGAGTCGGCGCAAGCTAGCAGGGCTCGCGTCAGGATGCGCCGACTCGGCGCCGATTCGCGGCCAGAACGCGCCGACTCGACCCCTATTCGCGGCCAGGATGCGCCGACTCGACCCCTATTCGCGGCCAGGATGCGCCGGGGTCGGCTCTCTACTCGGGGCCGACGATGGCGAGGATCTCGGCGCCGCCGAAGACCTCGGCCGCTACCTCGCGCACGTCGTCGAGGGTGACCGCGTCGATCCTCGCGAGCACCTCGTCGATGCCGAGCAGCTCGTCGTGGACCAGCTCCGCCTTGCCGAGGCGGGACATCCGGGCCAGGGAGTCCTCGAGGCCGAGCACCAGGCCGCCGCGCAGCTGGCCCTGGCCGCGGTGCAGCTCCTCCTCGGTGATGCCGTGGGCGGCCACCCGGGAGAGCTCGATCCGCACCGTCTCGAGCACCTCGTCGAGCCGGGCCGGCAGGCAGCCGACCGAGACGCCGACCAGGCCGGCGTCGGCGTGGTGGCTCGCGAAGGAGAACACCGAGTAAGCGAGGCCGCGGCGCTCGCGGACCTCTTGGAACAGCCGGCTCGAGGTGCCGCCGCCCAGCGCGGTGTTGAGCACGCCCAGGGCGAACCGGCGGTCGTCGGAGCGCGAGATGCCCTTCATGCCGAGCACCAGGTTGACCTGCTCCAGCGGGCGGGTCGTCTGGATCGTCCCGGGATGGACGGGCAGGATCCGCCGGCCGTGGCGGGGCGGCACCGGCTGCTCGTCGCGGGCGAGGAAGTCGTTGCGGTTGAACGCCGCCCGGATCCGGCGTACGACGTCGGTGTGATCGATGTTGCCGGCCACGGCGACCACGGTGGTGGCGGCGCGGTAGTGACGCTTGTAGAAGCGGCGCACCTGGGTCCGGGTCAGGGCGGCGATCGAGTCGACGGTGCCGGCGATCGGTCGCCCGAGCGGCGAGCCGCTGCCGAACGCCTGCTCGGCGAACAGGTTGTGCACCACGTCGTCGGGGTCGTCGTCGTGCATGGCGATCTCGTCGAGGATCACGTCGCGCTCGGCCTCGACGTCCTCGGCGGTGATCACGGAGTTGGTGACCATGTCGCCCAGGACGTCGACCGCGAGCGGCAGGTCGCGGTCGAGCACCCGCGCGTGGAAGCAGGTGTACTCCTTCGCTGTGAACGCGTTGAACTCCCCGCCCACCGCGTCGAGCGCGATCGAGATGTCCAGCGCGGACCGCTCCGTGGTGCCCTTGAACAGGAGGTGCTCGAGGAAGTGGGAGCAGCCGTGCAGCGCCGCGGCCTCGTCGCGCGAGCCGACACCGACCCAGACGCCGATGCTGGCCGAGCGGGCGCCCGCCATCTGCTCGGTGACGACCCGCAGGCCGCCCGGCAGCACGGTACGACGGACCCGCGAGGTGACCCGGCCGTCGTCGTCACGCACCGTCTCGAGCGTGCGGGTGGTGCCGATCTTCTGGGTGGAAGCCGACGACCGGCCAGCGTTGGGCTGACCGGTCGCCGTCCGAGACTTCGTCACGCGGAGGTCACTCCTCCTCGGCCTCCACGGCCGACTCGGCAGCGTCGGAGCTCTCGGAGGAGCTCGCGTCGTCCTCGACCACCGGGACCAGCGACAGCTTGCCGCGGTCGTCGATCTCGGCGATCTCGACCTGGACCTTCTGGCCCACCGCGACGACGTCGTCGACGTTCTCGACCCGCTTGCCGCCGGCCAGGGCCCGCAGCTTGCTGATGTGCAGCAGGCCGTCCTTGCCCGGGAGCAGCGACACGAAGGCGCCGAAGTTGGTCGTCTTGACCACGGTGCCGAGGTAGCGCTCGCCGACCTCGGGCATCGTCGGGTTGGCGATCGCGTTGACCGCGGCGCGCGCGGCCTCGGCCGCCTCGCCGTTGGTCGCACCGATGTAGACCGTGCCGTCGTCCTCGATGGACAGCGTGGCGCCGGTGTCGTCCTGGATCTGGTTGATCACCTTGCCCTTGGGGCCGATGACCTCGCCGATCTTGTCGACCGGGACGCGGACGCTGATGATGCGCGGCGCGTGGACCGACATCTCCTCGGGGGCGTCGATGGCGTCGGCCATCACGTCGAGGATCGCCAGGCGGGCGTCGCGCGCCTGGGTCAGCGCCGCGGCGAGGACCTCGGCCGGGATGCCGTCGAGCTTGGTGTCGAGCTGCAGCGCGGTCACGAACTCGCGGGTGCCGGCGACCTTGAAGTCCATGTCGCCGAACGCGTCCTCGGCGCCGAGGATGTCGGTCAGCGCGACGTACTGCGTCTCGCCGTCGACCTCGCCGGAGATGAGGCCCATCGCGATGCCGGCGACGGCGGCCTTGAGCGGCACACCCGCCTGCAGCAGCGACAGGGTCGACGCACAGACCGAG
>DASTDJ010000360.1:0-24708 GCA_035710425.1 Nocardioides sp. | reverse complement strand
CTCCCGCTACTCGACCAACGATCTGGTGGTTTCGAGGCTCGTCGCTAGCGCTCCTCGCACCTCAACCAGCGTCGGCATACTCGCGGGGCGTATCGAGACCTGGGCAAGTGGTCTCGATACGCGCTCGCACGTCCCTCGCTCGGTGGTTTCGAGGCTCGTCGCTAGCGCTCCTCGCACCTCAACCACCGCCAGCACGTCCCGGTGGTTGAGGTGCGAGCGCCAGCGAGCCTCGAAACCACCACCACTCACGCCTAGTCGCTGCGAGCGCGCCAGGCCATGCCGAGGGTGAAGCGCGAGGTGGCGCCGAGGTCGCGCATCGCCTCGGCGATCCGTCGTCGGACGGTGCGGCTGGTGGTGCCGAGGGTGCGCGCGACGGAGTCGTCGGTGAGGCCGTTCGAGAGCAGCCGGAGTACGTCGACCCACGGCTGGTCGTCGTCGGTCCAGGCGTTGGAGGTCGCCCAGAGCAGCGCGAACAGCTGGTCCAGCGCGGCGACCACGGGTGGGGTGCGGATCGCGATTGCCGCCTCCGGGGTGCCCGAGCCCCACCACACCGGCAGCGCGACCAGGCTGGGCGCGTCGACGTACATCCAGCTGGCGGCCTGCTCCGACCGCCGGAACTCCACGCCCGCCGCCCGCGCCACCGCCATCGGCTCGGCGAGCTCGGCGCCCCAGGTCGGGTCCGCCGGAGCCAGCACCCGCACGTGGGCGTCGTCGAGCTGCGACTGCAGGTGCACGAGGTGCCCCGACTCCAGCGCCACCTGGAGCACGTGCTCGTCGGTGACCACTAGAGAGGGCCGGCTGGGGCGCTCGGACTCCGCGTGCCGGAACCACTCGTCGTACGACGTCGACCGGGCGTTGATCAGGCTGACCGCGAGCGGGTGGTCGCCGTCCGGTGTCGCGGTGCCGAGATCCCAGGCCCGGATCAGCTGCGGCAGCGCCTCCATCATCGCGACGGTGCGGTGGTTCTCGGCGACCAGGCGCCGGGCCCGGGCCTCGCCGATCGCGATGAAGACGGCGTACGGCGACTCGTACTCGAGGCCACCGGCCCGCCGCCGGAGGAAGCCGCCGGCCTCGAGAGCCGCCAGCCGTTCGTCGAGGTCGGCGGGCGGCTCGCGCAGCGCGGCGACCAGCTCGGCCTCGGTGTCCGGACGGAGCAGGTAGGCGGTGCTGAGGATCTCCATGCTCGCCGCGTCGAGGAGATCGCCTTCGTGGACGTCCATCACCGGAGCGTGGGCGACATCCGGACATTCCGCAAGCGGACAGCGATCGTGGTTCCGGTTGCGGACAGCCGCCGGTAGCGTGCGGGGACCGTGGCTCGGGCCCGGTTCCCCCATCCCCTTCTGATCCCGGGAGCACTGATGTCAACTCGAACCACCACCCGTACCCTCGCCGCCGCCGTCGGCCTGGCGACCGCCGCCGCCGTGCTGGTCTCGGCTCCGTCGGCGCAGGCCGCGCCGCGCGCGAACAACGTCGTCACCATCAAGGCCGAGGGCACCGACCTGTCGGGCACCGTCAAGAGCAAGCGCAGGGCGTGCAAGGACGAGCGCAAGGTCTTCCTGGTCAAGCAGAAGGGTGCCAAGGGCGGGAGCGACGACAAGGTGATCGCCACCGACACCACCGAGCTGCAGAACGGCGTCGGCGAGTGGAACACCGGCAACACCGGCATCGAGGGCCGGTTCTACGCGAAGATCAAGCGCACCGCGCTGTGCAAGGGCGCGACCAGCGCGACCGTGCGCGCCGTCCGCGAGGAGTAGGCCACGGGGGTCGAGCGGCCCGCCGCGGGGGATGGACGGCGGGCTGCTCGACACCGTCGAACGCTCAGGCGGGAGCCCGACGGATGGCGATCCGGGTGATCCGGTGGCCGTCCACCTCGGCGACCACGAGCTCCTGGTCGGCGGCCCCTACGGCGTCGCCGACCTCGGCGACCCGGCCGAGCCGGCGCAGCACGTAGCCCGCGGCGGTCTCGTAGGGACCGTCTGCCAGGGCCACGCCGGTCCGGGCGCTGAACTCCTCGATGGTCAGTCCGGCGTCCACCCACGCGTCCGAGTCGGCCTCCGGCAGGGCGGGGACGGCGACGTCGAACTCGTCCTGGATGTCGCCGATGAGCTCTTCCACGAGGTCCTCGAGCGTCACCAGGCCGTCGGTGCCGCCGTACTCGTCGACCACGACGCCGATGTGCGTGCCCTCGGCGCGCATCCTGGTCAACGTCGGGATGACCCGGTTGGTCGACGGGAGGAACGGGATCGGCCGGGCGAGATCGCTCAGGACCGCCGTCCCGTCGTTTCCGACCAGGTCTCGGACGTGGATGAAGCCGAGGATGTCGTCGAAGTTCTCCCCCGCCACCGGGTAGCGCGAGTAGGGGTGCTCGGCAGTGAGGTCGAACGCCTTCGCAACGGTGTCGTCGGCGCTCAGCATCACCATGTCGGCACGCGGACGCATCGCCTCCGCCAGGGTGCGGTTGCCGGCGTCGAACACGTCGGCCACGATCCGGCGCTCGTCGGCTGTGAGTCCTTCATGCGTGTCGAGCAGCGACCGCAGCTCGTCACCGGACATCTCCTCGGTGGTGGCGTGCGGATCACCGCCCAGCAGCTTGACCACCGCGTCGGTCGATCGGGACAGCAGCCAGATGACCGGCCGCATCAGCGTCGCGAACCGGTCCAGCGGCGGACCGACGACGAGGGCGAACCCGGCGGCGCGCTGGAGCGCCAGGCGTTTGGGGACCAGCTCGCCGAAGACCAGCGAGAGGTAGGCGATCCCGATGGTCAGCACCACGAGCGCGGTCGCTTCGGCGACCCCCTCCGACGTCCCGAGCCGCTCGATGTGCGGCGCCAGCTCCGGGGCGATCGTCGAGGCGCCGTACGCCGCGGACAGCAGGCCCGCGAACGTCACCCCGATCTGGACCGCTGCCAGGAAGCGGTTGGGGTCGCGGGCCACCGCCGCGACCCTGGCTCCTCGACCCCCTCGCTGCTCGAGCTTGGAGATCTGGGTCTCTCGCAACGAGACCAGCGCGAGCTCCGTGCCGGCGAACACTCCGCCCACCACGATGAAGAAGAGGACCAGCAGGACGCTGGTCACGGTTCCTTGGTCGATCATGACTACCCGGTGAACGACGGGGTCGGTCGGATCGTTCCGGGTGTGCCGGCTCGATGGTCTCGATACGCGCTCGCCCAACGAGTGGGGCGCTACTCGACCAACGAGTGGGGCGCTACTCGACCAACGAGTGGGACAGTTCGTTGCTCGAGTAGCCCGCCGCGAGGGACGAGCGGCGGGCGTATCGAGACCATCTGCGCCCAAGCGGGACCTAGGGTGACCGGATGGTCGTGCGCACCCTGGTCGTCCTCCGTCACGCCAAGTCGGACTGGTCGACCGGTCAGCCCGACCGGGACCGCCCGCTCGCGCCGCGCGGACGGCGGCAGGCGCCCGAGGCCGGCGCCTGGCTGGCCGCCAACCTGGACCTACCCGGGCTCGCAGTGGTCTCGCCGGCCCAACGGACCCGCGCCACCTGGGAGCTCGTCTCCGCCGCACTCCCGGACGACGTGCCGGTGCGGATCGAGGAGAGGGTCTACGCCGCGACGGGGCGCGAGCTGGCCGAGGTGGTCGCCTCGCTCCCGCCAGAGGTGGGGTCGGTGGTGCTCGTCGGCCACAACCCGGGTGTCGAGGACCTGGTGCAGGACCTGTCCGGCGAGTGGGTCCCGATGAAGACCTCGGCGCTCGCCGTGCTCACCTGGGAGGGTGCGTGGACCGACGCAGGCTCAGCAAGACTGGTGGCCCACGGCCGCCCGCCCGGGTGAGGCGTCAGGAGGCGCAGAGCATCCGCGGCGAGCCGACGCCGAGGCCGCGGTGGACGTCCTGCTCGACGGCGACCGTGTCGACGCGGACCTCGGAGTACCCCCGGATGTCGAGGGTGAGGGGTGCGACCTCGCCGACGCCGTAGGTCTCGTCGGACAGCACCTCGTCGTCGCCGGTCACCTCGGCCCGGACCTGGGTCTCCGCGGTGTTGTCGTCGAGCCCGCCCACCGTGGTCTCGAACAACGCGCACGTGCCGTGCACGTCGACCACGAAGAAGCCGGGCTCGTCCGGGTCCTCCTCGGTGGCGTCGGCGTCCAGCACGATCGAGCGTGCGTACGTCGTGCCGTCCATGATGGCCGGACCGTCGAAGTCGGTGACGCCGTCGTACTCCGTGATGTCGAGGTCGTTGACGTTGCGCCACCGGTAGACGGTGAGCTGCACGGTGCGGCTGTGCACCTGGCCCGCGCCTCGGATCGGCTGACGGGTGACCCGGTAGGTGAACACCCCGCCCTTCTGCGGCGCGACCGTGAACGTGTAGGTGCCGCGGCTCGTCGTCCGCTTCTTCTGGATGGTCTTCCAGCCGCCGGTGACCTTCAGCCGCAGCGCGACGGGAGCGCCGGCCTTGCGGGGCTTGAGTGCGCCCCTGACCACGGTCTTCTGCCCCTGCAGGATCACCGGCTTGGTGATCGAGATGGACACCGTGACCTGGCGCGCCGGAGCCGCGTTGCCCGCGGGTGCGGTGAGTCCCGGACCGCCGATCAGTCCGAGCGCGAGTCCTGCTGTGAGCAGGCGAGTGCGGAGCCCCATGTCGACCACCTCTTCCGGCGCCGATGCTAGTTGCTCGGTCGGGTACCGGCTGCCGAACGGCAGGAAGGGAAGGCGCCATGAGTCTGAGCAAGGGCGACCGGGTCCGGTGGAACACCTCGCAGGGGCCGACGACGGGCACCACGCAGGAGAAGCGCACCAGCCCGTTCCAGCACGACGGACAGAAGTTCAACGCGAGCGTGGACGAGCCGTACTGGACCGTGGAGTCGGAGAAGACCGGCGCGACCGCCGCCCACAAGGAGTCGACGCTGCGTTCGGCCTGATGGCCGACCTCACCCGACCAGCGTCTGTACGACGAACTCCGCGGCCGGCCGCTCGAACTCCGCACCCTGCCGCAGCATCGCGTGCCGCCCGCCCTCGACCGTCCGGAAGGTGACGTCGGTCGTCAACGCCAGGCGGCGGGCGACGGTCGTCGAGCGTTCGATCGAGGCGACCCGGTCGTCGGTGCCGTGGATGATCAGCACCCGCCGGCCGGCCAGGTCGGCGTCGTCGGTGGGATAGACCCAGGGGTTCAGTGCGACCACGCTGACCACGCCCGGCGACGACCCGGCCAGCAGCGCTGCCCGGCCGCCGAGCGAGTGGCCGACGAGACAAACGGGCCGGTCGTCGTACCGGTCGCGGAGCTCGCCGAGCGCCCAGGCGACGTCGTCGACCGGCGTGTGCGTGCTGTCCCAGCCGCGGTGGGTGTTGAGCAGCCGGAACACCCCGAGCCGTCCCCGCCCGGCGCGCTCGATCCGCTTGGCGAGCGGGATCATCCGCAGCACCGACAGCTGGGCCGGGCTCACCATCGGGTTGCCGCGGCGGTTGGCGCCGCCGTGGAGGAGCAGGACCAGGCCCGAGGCATCCTCCGGCGCCGCCTCGGTGAGCAGCCTCGGGGTGCGTTCCATGCGCGGACGCTATCGGGGCGGAAGGGGCAGGAACATCGACGTCCGCGCGGCGTACTCGGGGTAGCCGGGGCGCTTCATCATCTCGCTCTCCAGCAGCCGCGCACCGGTGGCGAAGACCAAGAAGTAGGTCATCGCCACCGGCGCGAGCACGGTGAGCAGACCGACCAGGCCCCCCGAGGCCAGCCCACCCACCAGCCACAGCCCCCACCAGACGCACGCGTCGCCGAAGTAGTTGGGGTGCCGTGTCCACCGCCACAGGCCGGTGTCCAGGACCGGCCCGCGGTCGGGGTCGCGCTTGTACGCCGCCAGCTGGGCGTCGCCGACCGCTTCGAAGAACAGCCCGACCGCCCACAGTGCGACACCGACCCAGACCACCGGCCACCACGCGACGTCGAGGAGCACGCCCGCCACGACCGGCACCGAGACGAACCACTGCGCCAGACCTTGTACGCCGAACACCTTGCGCACCGCCCGGGCCATCCCGACCTGCTCGAGCGTGCCGCCCATCAGCTTCTCGTAGCGCGGGTCCTCGCCGTGACCGCTGAGCTTGCCCCGGATGTGCCAGGCCAGCCGCAGCCCCCAGATCGTGACCATGGCGACCAGCAGCCACCGCCTGGCCGGGTCGCCGTCGTCGAAGGCGGTGCCGACCAGTCCCGCGACGATGGCGATCAGGACGAACCCCAGCCCCCACGCCACGTCGACGATCGCCACCCGGTGCTGCGCGCGGCCCACGAGCGCCGTCGCCGTCATCGTCGCCGCGGGGAGCAGGGCGGAAGCGACGGTCGTCACGACCTCACTCACTCAGGCTCCCCCGTCTTCGCGAACGTCAGTTGGTGGACGCCCAGGTACCCAGAAGCGAAGCCGGCCCTGCTGTACTCCAGGTAGAAGTGCCACATCCGCTGGAACGTCTCGTCGAAGCCGAGCCTGCGCACCTCCACCCCCGACGCCTGGAACGCCTCGTCCCACAGCCGCAGGGTGGCGGCGTAGTGCTGGCCGAACGCCAGCCGGTCGCAGAGCCGGAGCGCCGTGTGGCTGCGCGTGACCTCGTCGATCGCGGGCACCGAGGGCAGGAAGCCGCCCGGGAAGATGTACTTGTTGATCCAGGTGTAGGTGTTCCGGGTGGCGAGCATCCGGTCGTGGGGCATCGTGATCGCCTGTACGGCGGCCCGGCCGCCGGGTCGCAGCAGCCGGTCGACGGTCTCGAAGTAGGTGCGCCAGTAGCGCCAGCCGACGGCCTCGATCATCTCGACCGACACCACCGCGTCGTAGCTGCCGGTGACACTGCGGTAGTCGCAGATCTCCACGTCGACCCGATCCGCCACCCCGGCGGCGGCGATCCGGTCGCGCGCCAGCCGCTGCTGCTCGACCGACAGCGTGATCGTGTGCACGGTCGCGCCCCGTCGTGCCGCGCGGATGGCCAGCTCGCCCCAGCCGGTGCCGATCTCGAGCAGCCGGGTGCCGGCGCCCACGCGTGCCTGGTCGAGGAGCCGATCGATCTTGCGGTGCTGGGCGGCCTCGAGGTCGGTCCGGTCCGCCGAGCTCGGGTCGTCGGCGAACAGCGCCGACGAGTAGCTCAGCGACCGGTCCAGGAACACCGCGAAGAGGTCGTTGGACAGGTCGTAGTGGTGCGCGATGTTGTCACGGGTGTGCCGCCTGTCTCCGCGCTGCCGGCGCGGCGGCCGCGCGACGACGAGCGACCGCAGCCGCTGGAGCGGAGCCGGCACCAGGCTCGGCAGGTCTGCCGCCAGCACGGCGAGGAAGCCGGCCAGGTCCTGGGCGTCCCACGCCCCGGTCAGGTAGGCCTCCCCGAAGCCGATCAGCTGGTCCCGTCCGAGCCGGGCGAAGAACTCCTCGGGCCGGTGCACCACCGCGACCGGTCCGCCCCGGCCGAGCACCTGGTCGCCCACCAGCACGGTGACGTCGAGGCGTTCGACGGCCTCGGTGAACAGGCGGCGGGCGACCCGGGCGGCCACGTCCGCGCGGGGTCCGGACGGCGCGACGTCCAGGCCGGGCCAGCGGTCGATCTGCTGTCGCTGAGCGGTGATGGTCATCGGACTCCCTCCTGTCGGTGGCGCGGCCTCGGGCGGACCCGGAGGCCGCGCAGCCACAGCCGGATGCCGTGCATCCGGATCAGCAGCGCGCCGCGCAGCGATGCGAGCGCCGCTCGCCACGGACCGGTGTCGGTGCGTCGCCCGGCCAGCGACGCCGTGAAGGTCGCGCCGTCGTCGCTGTGCAGCGTGACCGCCAGCCGGAGCCGGTCGTCCGGCGCCGGTACGGCGAGCTCGTAGTGACCGTCGGTGCCGTGGAACGGCGACACGTACATCTCCTTGAGAGTGGTGGCCCGGCCATGGGCGTCGGGGTGGAGCAGGTAGGCGTGGCGGTCGCCGTAGGTGTTGTGCACCTCGACCACGGTCGCGGCCGGCCGGCCCTGCCGGTCCCAGCACCAGAACACGCTGATCGGGTTGAAGCAGTGGCCGAACGCGCGCGGGTGCGCGGCCATCAGCACCCGGCCGCCGTCGAGCGCCACGTCGTGGTCGGCGAGGAACGCTTCGAGGTTGTCGCGGATCGTTCGCTCCGGGTCGCCGAGGTGGTCGCGCGCCTCGAACCGGCCCAGCAGCCGGTGGTCCGGCAGGTCGTCGAGGTCGACCACCCAGGTGTGCGAGCGGTGCGTGAAGCGCCGGGTGAACGGCGTGCGCCGGGTGTGGGTGATAGTGGTGCGATAGATCCGTGGGGTGGCGACGGTTTCGAGGCTCGTCGCTGGCGCTCCTCGCACCTCAACCACCGTCGTCGGTGGTTGAGGTGCGAAGGCCGCCAAGGCCTGAGCCTCGAAACCACCCGACCCCTGCCCGAGCCGCTCGACGGCCGCGAGGCCGGAACGCGCGCCGTCCTCGTGGAAGCCCCAGCCGTGGTAGGCGCCGGCGAACGCGATCCGGTCGGTGTCGATCTCGGGGAGCCGGCGCTGGGCCGCGACGGACTCCGGGGTGTAGAGCGGGTGTGCGTACTCCATCCGCTCGATCACGGCGTCGGGGTCGACCAGCCCCTCCCCGCCGAGCGTGACGAGGTACCTGGTCTCGGTGTCGAGCCGCTGCAGCCGGGTCAGGTCGTAGGTGACGACCACGCCGTCACTGGGCTCGGACGGCCTGCGGAAGTTCCAGGACGCCCACGCGCGGCGGGCGGACGGGAGCACGGAGGTGTCGGTGTGCAGGAGCGCCACGTTCTCCGAGTAGGGCAGCGCCGACAGCACCTCGCGCTGCGCCGGCGTCGGCTCGGCGAGCATCGAGAGGGCCTGGTCGGGGTGGGTCGCGACGACCACCCCGTCGTACGACGCCACCCGGCCGTTGCCGTCGGTGACCTGCACACCATCGGACGTCTCGGCGATCGAGGTGACCTTGCAGCCGGTGCGTACGTCGGGCAGCGCCGCGGCCAGCCGGTCGACGTACTGCCGAGAGCCGCCGGTGACCGTGCGCCACTCGGGCGAGCCGAAGATGCCGAGCATGCCGTGGTGCTCGAGGAACGTGAACAGGTAGCGCGCCGGGTAGTCCAGCGCGACGTCCGGGTCGCAGGACCAGACGGCGGCGACCAGCGGCTCCATGAAGTGCCGCTCGAAGTACGCCGTGAAGTCGCCGTCAGCGAGGAACCGGCGCAGCGTCCGGTCGTCGTCCGGCCCGGCCAGCAGAGCCCGGGCCCGGCGGTGGAAGCGCGGGATCTCGGCCAGCATCCGCAGGTAGCGGCCATGGCCGAGGGTGCGGGCGGTCGGCACCAGCCCGCCGAGGCCGAGCGCCCCCGCCCACTCGAGCCCGGTGCCATCGTCGCGGATCGACATCGACATCTCCGACGGCTGGGTGGCCACGCCGAGCTCGTCGAACAGCCGCAGCAGCACCGGGTAGGTGCGCGGGTTGTGCACGATGAAACCGGTGTCGATCGCCAGCGTGCGCGACCCCTCTCGCACCTCGTGGGTGTCGGCGTGGCCCCCGAGCCGGTCGTCGGCCTCGTAGAGCGTCACGTGGGCCGAGCGGGAGGCGAAGTGGGCGGCGGCGAGTCCGGACACGCCGGAGCCGATGACGGCGGTCCTGTGCACGTGAGGCCATTCGGAGTGGGGCTGCATCCGGATTGGCACCTCCTCGGGCGGCGCGTCGGCTTCCTCAACAGAATGTCGAGGTCTAGTGTCTAGATTATGCACACACCGTCCAACTCTGGTCCGGACCAGGACCAGGGTGCGGACCTCCTGTCCATCGGCGAGCTGGCCGAGCGCACCGGGGTCGCCGTCGCGACGCTGCGCGCGTGGGAGACGCGGCACGGGTTCCCGGCACCGCTGCGGCGGGAGAGCGGCCACCGGCGCTACCGGGCGGCCGACGTCGACCTGGTGCGTTCGGTGCGGGACCGGCGGGACGCGGGCGTGCGGCTGGACGTGGCGATCGAGCGGACCCTTGCCGTCGACGAGGCTCCGGTCGCGAGCAACGCTTCGGTCTACGCCGAGCTGCGGCGCGCGCGACCCGACCTGACGCCGTACCGGCTCCGCAAGGCGACCCTCAACGGCCTCTCCCACGCGATCGAGGACGAGCTGCTGGCGCGTGCCGACCGCCCTTACCTCTTCGGTGCCTTCCAGAGCGAGCGCCACTACGCCGGGTCACGCGAGCGGTGGGCGGAGCTCGCCCGGGTGGCGGCAGGGACCTACGTCATCGCGGACTTCCACGACCCCGACCTGCAGGCTCCGGCGCGCGAGGTGCCGCTCGCCGGTGACGCCGCACTACGACGGGAGTGGGCGGTGGTCTGCGTCGCGGTGGAGCTTCCGGTGGCGCTGTCGGCGTGGGAGCTGCCGGGTCAGCGAGACGTCCCGGAGCGGGACCGCGTGTTCGAGGTGGTGTGGACGGTGGAGCCCGACGCCGCCCGGCTCGCCGCACGGGTGTGCGCGCGCGTCGCCCGCGACTCGGGGGCGGGCGGCGCGGGCGACGTGCTCGACCGACTCGAGCAGGACCCCCCGACCGGTGGCGCCGACCTGCGGGCGGTCACCGCGCTGATGAACCGGATCGTCGCCTACGTCGACTCGTCGGCGCGCGGCTGACGCGGGTCACCGGCTGCGGCTCGCCCTGGACCAGGGCGCAGGCGGTGAGGCCGAGCGCACCCACCGCCACGATCAGCGCTGAGGCAACGCGGATCACCGCCCGGTCAGACCGCCTCGGCGACCAGCTCGAGGAGCGCGATCGTCTGATCCTTGAGCTGGTCCTTCGCCACCTCACCGGCGGGAGTCACGGTGACCTGGATCAGCTCGGAGTCGACCACGACCGCGGCACCGCTGACGGTGTTGCCGACGAGACCCTTGCCGACGACCACGAAGGCGTCGTCGCCGATGTCCACCGGCTCGGGCTTCCCCTTCACGAACACACCGACAGCCTGCTCGGCACCTTCGATCCCGCCGGCGCCCTCGGCGAGGGTCTGGGTGATGCCGACGGAGGCGCCCACCGGGTTGGTCGGGTCTGCGAACCGGCATCCACTACCGACATCGCCCTTCTTGAAGGTCACGCCGATCACGTCACCGAACTCGTCCGCGTCGAGCGAGGTACACACATTCGCGCCGAGGTCGCCCGTGTCGCCCTGGTCACCCTTGTCCTTGCCCTTGTCCTTGCCCTTGCCCTTGGTCGGAGCGTCGGAGCTCGGCGAGGCCGACGGCGAGTCGCTCTTGTCGGAGGACTCGGGTTCGGAGTCGTCGTCACCGCAGGCGGTGAGGGTCAGGACACAGGCCGCAGCGATGGCCGCGAGAGGAGAGAGCCGCATGTGCGGAAACGTATCGACTCCGTAAGACCACCGCTGACTAGTCCAAGGACTGCAAGCAATTTCTCAGGTTCGCGGGCGTCCCCTCAGGTTGCCAGCAGCACGAGGAGCGTCGCGGCGGCCATCGCGAGCAGCAGGACGACGGCCGCGATCGTCGGACCGGTGGTCTCCGCGGCGGTCCTGGTCACGCCCTCCCGGAGGTCGTCGGCCACCCGCCGGTAGCGGACGGTGCCGAAGCAGACGGCGACGGCGCCGGTCAGCACCAGAAGCCCGCCGGCGAGCAGGCTGGCGGCGCTGATCTGGCCGTCGTCGGCGAAGCGCGCGATCCCGAGCCCGACCACCATCGAGGTGGCACCGGTGCGCATCCAGGCGAGCTGGGTGCGCTCGTTGGCGAGGTGGTCCCGGGGCCCGCCGACGCTCTCCACGCTCAGGACGGTGCCAGTCGCGCAGCCGCCGCCGCAACCCGCTCGTCCGGTGCGGTGAACGCGACGCGCACGTGTCGTTCGCCGGCCCGCCCGTAGAACGCCCCCGGTGCGGCGAGGATGCCCAGGTCGGCGAGCCACGAGACGGTCGCCCAGCAGTCCTCGTCGCGGGTGGCCCACAGGTAGAGCGACGCCTCGGAGTGGTCGATCCGGAGACCGGCCGCCTCGAACGCTGCGTGCAGCGTCGCGCGCCGAGCGGCGTAGCGAGCGTGCTGCTCGTCGACGTGTGCGTCGTCGTCGAGCGCCGCCACCATTGCCGCCTGCTGCGGCGCGGGCATCATCAGGCCGAGGTTCTTGCGCACGGCGAGCAGCTCGGCGATCACCGTCGGGTCGCCGGCGGCGAAGGCGCAGCGGTAGCCGGCGAGGTTGGAGCGCTTCGAGAGCGAGTGCACGGCCAGCAGACCCTCGTGGCTGCCACCGCAGACGTCGGGGTGCAGCACCGAGAGCGCCGACCCCTCCCAGACGCACTCGATGTAGCACTCGTCGGAGACCAGGAGCACGCCCCGCTCGCGGCACCAGTCGACGACCTTCTTCAGGTGGTCGACGGGGAGCACGCGGCCGGTCGGGTTCGACGGCGAGTTGAGCCAGAGCAGCCGCGGCGTCTCCGGTCCGAGCGAGGTGAGCGAGTCGGTGGCCACGGCCCGGGCACCGGCCAGCGCCGCGCCGACCTCGTAGGTCGGGTAGGCGACCTCCGGGTAGACCACGAGGTCACCGGTACCGATCCCGAGGTGGGTCGGCATCGACGCGATCAGCTCCTTGGAGCCGATGACCGGGAGCACGCCGTCGAGCCCGAGCCCGATCACCCCGTGCCGGCGGGCCAGCCAGTCGATGCAGGCCCGACGGGTCGCCTCACGGCCGATCGTCAGCGGGTAGCCAGGCGCGTCGGCAGCGGCCGCCAGCGCGTCCTGGACCACCTGCGGGGTCGGGTCGACGGGCGTACCGACCGAGAGGTCGACGATGCCGTCCGGGTGCTCGCGCGCCCGGGCGGCGTACAACGTGAGCTTGTCCCAGGGAAAGTCCGGGAGGCGGTCGGAGACCGCGCGCGTCACTCGTCGTGCTCTTGCGGGGGAAGGGCAGCCACGAACGGGTGGTCCTTGTCGATCTCACCCATCTTGGCCGCGCCGCCGGGCGAGCCGAGGTCGTCGAAGAAGCCCACGTTGGCCGTGTAGTAGTCCTTCCACTCCTCCGGGGTGTCGTCTTCGTAGAAGATCGCCTCGACCGGGCAGACCGGCTCGCAGGCGCCGCAGTCGACGCACTCGTCGGGGTGGATGTAGAGCATCCGCTTGCCCTCGTAGATGCAGTCGACGGGACATTCGTCGACACAAGCCCGGTCCTTGAGATCGACACAGGGCTGGGCGATGACGTAGGTCACCAGTTCCTCCTCATGCACGAGGTTGAGCGGTCCCCTACAGCGTAGTCTCCCGCCGTGGTGGACAGCGTAGGAGCCCACGGTCTGGGCCCCCATGTCGTGGGTCACAGGGTGGTCGTCCGCAGGCTGCTGCCCGGCGAGAGGGGGCCCTCCGGCGGCCCGGCGATGACCGACGTGCTCGGGATCTGTACGTCGTGGAGCGAGCTCGCCTGCACGGTCCAGCCGGAGTCGGGGCCCGAGGTGCGGATCCCGCTGGCCGAGATCGTCACCGGCAAGCCGGTGCCGCCGCGGGCGTCGGTGCGGCAGCGGGTGTCACCGCGGGAGGCGCAGCTGCACGGGTTCGCGCTGTTCCCGGACCTGGAGACCTCCGCGCTCGGCGACTGGGTCCTGCGGCGGTCCCCCACCGTCACGGCCCGGCGGGCCAACTCGGTGCTGGCGTTCGGGCCGTCGGGCGTGCCCGGCGACGTCGACGCCGTGGTCGCGCACTACGACCGGCCGGTCGCCGCGGTGCTGCCCGACTCGGCCGAGGAGCGGCTCTTCCGCGAGCGGGGCTGGGACCTCGAGAGCGGCGACGCCGACACCAGCTTCCAGGTGGCCGGCACCGCCACCGCGATGCGGGCCCTCCCCGCGTCGTCGCTCGCGGTGGTGCTCGAGGAGACCCCGGGGCACGTGGTCGCCCGGATCGGCGACGTGGCCAGCGGCTACGCCGGCACCGACGGCGACTGGCTCGGCTTCGGCGGCCTGTGGGTCGACCCCGGCGCCCGCCGCCAGGGCCTCGCGTTCGCGATCATCGGCGCCTTCCTCGACTGGGGCGCCGCCCAGGGCGCCACCACGGCGTACCTCCAGGTGCTGGCGGACAACACTGCCGCCCTCCGGCTCTACGACCGCCTCGGCTTCCGCGAGCACCACCGCTACCGCTACCTCGCCCTCGACTCCTGAGGTCCGGTGGTTTCGAGGCTCGCTGGCGCTCGCACCTCAACCACCGACGAGTCGGCGCGAGATGGTCTCGATACGCACTCGCTCGTTCCTCGCTCGCGCTACTCGACCAACGATTCGTCGATGGTTGAGGTGTGAGGAGCGCCAGCGACGAGCCTCGAAACCACCGCCCCATGCCCGACGGTGGTTGAGGTGTGAGGAGCGCCAGCGACGAGCCTCGAAACCACGGACGACTCGGCGCGGTGGCCTCGGAAACCACCGCCCCCCATGTGCGGTGGTCTCGTCACACGCCTAACGAGCGCGCACCTGGTTGGTGACGTCTGCCCTGGGGTCGACGTGCGCCGGGAGCATCAGAATGCCCGCGCCGATCAGGAGTGCAGCGAACCTGCGCATGCCTCCTCCAAAAATGAACGGTGCGGCCCGGGCCGTTCCCGCAGCGGCAGAGAGAACGGTCCGGACCGCGGTCCGAGGCACTGGTGTCCAGGAGTCATCGTGCGAAGCCTGAGCCTGCCTGCTGAGGTGCTCCGCGACCCTTGGGCCTGGTGTGGGATGAGGGGCGGCCGGCCAGCCGGCCGCCCCTCTCCCGTTCAGTCAGCCCGATCAGACCGGGCCGACCCGAGTGCTACTTCAGACGGACGACGTTGCTGGTGTCCGGCTTGGTGTCGTTCGTCCCGGCGACCAGGGCACGGTAACGCGTGACCTTGTTGCCGTTCTTGTCAGCGACCTTGAAGGTGGTGTTGCCCAGCAGGTTCAGGGCCTTGGCCTTGCTGATCTGCTTCCAACCGTTCTTGGTCTTCTTCTGGAGCTTGACCTTCGCGCCGTCAGCGTTCGACGGAGCGTCGACCTTGAGGATGTCCTTGCCGCCCTTGCTCTTGCCGGACAGCTTGGCCTGGATGCCGACCTGGCCACCCCCACCGAAGATGACGGTGTCGGTGCCGACAGTGCCGAACCGGTCGCCGTTGTCGTCGTAGACAACCGCACTCACGGTCGCCGTACCGGCCGAGCCGCCCACGAAGTCGTAGAAGGCGTTGCCGTCCTCGTCGACCGTGTAGCAACCGAACTGGCAGCCGTCGTCGTCCTCGTCACCGGGACCACCGCGGAGGAAGTCGACACCGAGACCGGTGAGCGCCTGACCCTCCTGGTCCGTGGCGTTGAGCACCATGGTGACCGCGGACTGCACGGGCACCGTCTGGGCACCGTCCTGGCTGAGCGTGAACGTCGAGGCGTTCAGGTCCAGGTCGTACCAGTTGATGGCGGCCGTGTCCTCCTGCAGCTGCACGGGGTCGATGTCGATCAACAGACCCGGGTTGTTCGGGTCGAACGACGAGTCGTTCACGTTGTCGGCGTAGACCACCTCAACTGCACCGTTGAGCTCAACCTCGAGCTCCTGGTTGGTGGCCGAGTCCGCGAACGCCTGGATCGCCGGGTTGGTGAGGTCGTACTCCGACGTGCCCGTGGTGAAGAAGTCCGCCAGCGGGGTGTTGTCGGTCACCGTGATCGGCTGACGCGTGCGGTTACCGAACTGGTCGGTGGTCACCACGTCGTAGTCCACGACCTGGCCGCTACCGGTGGGGTCACCGGCACGGGCCTGGGGCAGGATCGTCGACTCCTGGTCCTCGGAGAGCTCCACCGTGAAGCTGCCGTTGTTCAGCGCAATGGCGTTGGTGGTCCAGGTCAGGTCGTGCGTGTCGCTCGCGTTGCCCGCCTCAGCGGTCATGTTGTCGTCGACCTCGCCGTCGTCATCGAAGCCGGTGTTGCGCTCGATGTTGACGACGAACTGCGCCGAACCACCGTCGTCGGTCGTGACCGTGGCGGTCTGACCGGCGTTGCTGAAGTCCAGCTCGTTGCCCGGCGCGGCGTTCTCGAACGGCGCGTTCAGGTCGATGAAGTGGCCTTCCTCGATGGTCAGCTCGACGTCGACGTCGGTCAGGACGACTCCGTCGGAGTTCTCGACCTCGACCTCACCGAGTCCGAGGCCGCCGGGGATCAGGTCGCCTGCGAGACCGGGGGCGAGCCCGTCGGACTCGTCACCGGTGACCGGGTTGATGATGCGCACCCGGTCCGGCGCGATCGAACGAAGGAAGTCGATCTCGATCGTCGCGTCGGTCTGGTCAGCGCCACCCGACTCGAGGCCCGGGGCCTCCGCAGTCAGCAGGCTGCCCAGCTCCTGGCCGTCCGGAACCGCCGGGTCGCTCACGTTGACGGTGAACTGGCCCTGAGCGTTGGTCTCCGAGGTGGCGGTGGTCGCGTTCACCCGCTGCGTGGGAGCAGTCTGGGTGGTCGCGATCTCGCTGTTGTCGGCCGGGGTGGAGGTGATGTTGATGATCCGGTCCGCGCCCAGAGCGTCACCGTCCGTGTCCTGGACCAGCGTGCCGGTCTGGGAGGTGGTGGTGCCGTTCTCGGCCTGGCTCACGTCACCGTTCTCCCACTCGATGTGGGTGGTGTCGAAGTCCAGCACCAGCTGAGGAGCGATCGCGTCACCCGCGTCGGGCTGCGGGGTGCCGTTGTTGTTGGCGAACGCGTCGACGACGACCTCGTAGCGGCCGTCCTCACAGGGAGCACCGAAGTTGCCGAACGGCACGGTGATCTGACCGTTGCCGTCGGTCGCGATCGGGAACGGGCCGAAGGGCACGCTCAGCTCCACGTCGCCGGCGGCGTCGAAGCAGTTGATCACGAACGACATCACGGTCGGCTTGTTGGCGATCGGCTGACCGTTCTGGTCGCGCACCGTGGCGACGATGTCGGTGACCTCGTCGTCGTCGAGCTGGTTGCCCAGCTCAGACGTGATCTCGACCGAGGTCGCCACCGGGATGATCCCGGACTGCACGAGCGTGAACCGGTAGTCCACACCGTCGTTGAAGACACCGTTGTTGTCGGCGTCGACGACGTAGTAGGCGGTCTGCGAGTCGTTGTTGGGGTCGCCGTCAGCGTCCTCTGCGTTGTCGATGGTCGACTCGAACATGGACACGGTGGCCACACCGTCGACGTTGGTCTCGCCGGTGTTGGGAGTGGCGTTACCGGAGCCGTCCGGAGGAGCAACGGCGGACTGGTCCTCGACCTCGAAGACGTTCACGCCCTGGATCGGCTGACCCTCCTGGTCGGTGACCGTGATGTTCCAGCGGGTCTCGTCGTTCGCGCCGCCCAGCTGGATGTTCGCCGGGAAGCCCGGAGCGACGGTGATACCCGCGGCCGTGACCACCTGGTTGTACATCGTGTAGGCGTGCACGTCGTCGCTCGTGCCGGCGACCTCTTGCGCGACACCACGAACGATGATCTCGTCCTCGGCGTCGCCGGTGTTGTTGGCAGCCGTGACAGGCACCGCCACCTTGAAGTTCGACACACCCTGGCCGTTCGGGGCCGTGACGTCCGCGGGAAGCGGGTTCACGAAGGGCCCGGCAGCACCGGACGGACCGGCGTTCTGGACGAACGTCAGGCCGGCGACCGCGGTGGTCGTACCGGCGATGACGACCTCGCCATCGGGGCCGAGACCGACGCGGGAGCGCAGCGCGCCGGCGAACTCGATCGCGGCGTTGTCGCCCATGCCGTTGGCCTGGCTCGGGGACACCGGGTTGTCGTCGCTCACCAGGACGACCTCGGCGGCGTCGAGCGCCTCGGCGCGGACACCGGTGATAGCGGCGCCCTCGGCGCCACCCGGCGGGGTCCACTCGAGGGTGGCGATGCCGTTGTTGGGGGCCACCTCACCGATCTCGACCGGGGTCGCACCCTTGAGGTACGAGAACCGCACCTCGGAGATACCGGCGCCGTCAGGCACGCCGGCGAACATGGTCACCGTCTGGTTCGAGCCGTCGGTCTTCGTCGACGCGTCGAACTGCTGGGAGTAGAACTCGAAGGCGGGCTCACCTTCTCCCACTGTCTGCGCTCCTGCTGGCGTGAACGCCAGACCAGCGAGCGCAAGTGCGGTGGTGGCCGATACGGCCAGCCCCCGCTTCATGCCGCTGCTTTTCATGCTGTTCCCTTCGGAAGATCGCCACTCGGGGAGCGAGTGGCGGGCTCAAGGGGCCCGATCCCCATGGATTCCGTTGCGTGCGCCAAGACCTGCGACACCCGCGACGGAGCCGAACCTAAGGGTTTGCTGAGCGCCGTACCGATTAGATGCAAGAGCGCTCTCAGTCATAAAAGAATCCGGTCTGGACCTGACGGTTCGATGTACGCCGAACGGCGTCATGGAGGGCCGATTCCCCCGTGGGTCGGCCCACCGCGCGAGTGACCCCGCGCTCCGCCTCCCGAGACCGGGCCGGGCATACCCGTGGGGTACTCTTCGCCTGAGGTTAGGTCGGGCTTAGCAGCTTTCGGGGATCGCATGTGGAACGAGCTACGCGAGTGCGCCCTTTGTGGCGCCGCGTTCATGGACGCAGGGAAGCATCAGCGCTTCCATGACGACCTGGACGCCTGGATCCAGTTGATCGAGCACGAGCTCGACGACAGCATCCGCCGACGCCTGCGCGAGCGCACCCCTACCTATTGAGGGGTATTGACACCTCTTCCTGCGGGACTACGTTCCGATGTGGAGCGTCTCGGGCACTCCCCGACCGAGGGGGCACACATGCTCAGCACCAGCAAAGTGACGGCGAACGTCCCGGCAGCTGACCTCCAGAGGGCCCGCGCCTTCTACGCCGACAAGCTCGGCCTCGAGCCCGCCCAGGAGCACCCTGGCGGCCTGGTCTACACGACCGAGGGCGGCACGTCGTTCTTCCTCTACGCGACGGAGTTCGCCGGACAGGCCGGCCACACCATCGCGCAGATCCACGTCGACGACGTCGCGAAGGAGGTCGAGGAGCTGAAGGGCCGCGGCGTCACCTTCGAGCACTACGACATGCCCGGCATGACCTGGGACGGCGACATCGCCTCGGACCCCGAATGGGGCAAGGCGGCGTGGTTCAAGGACAGCGAGGGCAACGTCCTCTGCCTCGACGACACCCCGATGGGCTGAGCGCCTCGGGCCTCAGCAGCGTCGCGGGAAGTCGGCCCGGGCGGGCCCTTCGCGGGTGAGCGCGTCGAGGGTGATCGCGATCGTCGTGAGGGACGCCGGGATCAGGACGTGCTCGGAGAGGTCGAGGCGGCAGACGTCCTGGATCGTGAGGTTGGTCGTGCGTGGGCCCGCGGCGAGGTAGCCGGAGGTGTGCGGCCGCACGATCTCGTCGTACTTGGTGGTGATCTGGGTGTAGCTGACGTCGCCCGGGGTCTCGTCGCCCGCGTTGAGGTCGGTCAGGAACGCCGAGCCCGCGGCCTGCTGGCCCAGGGCCGGCATCAGCGCGTCGAGGATCGGAGCCAGCGGGTTCATGCCCGGCGGGCCGGTGACCGACGAGCCGTGGTTGGACGGCGCCACGCCCACGAGGTCGTCGACGACCTGGTCGCCGCCGAGGTACTTGATGTAGTAGCGCGGCATCATGCCGCCCTGCGAGTGGCCCACCATCGAGACCTTGGCCGCGTCGGTCGCCTCGAGCACCCGCTCGGTGAAGACCTTCAGCTCCTGCGCGGAGTCCCGGACGTCCTCGGTCGCGCGGTTGCCGTAGTCGAGGGAGTAGACGCAGAACCCCGCCTCCTTGACCTTCCGCGACATCCGCTCCAGCAGGTTGCGGCGGTCACCGAAGGTGCCGTGCACCAGGATCACCGGCGTCGGCCGCTGCGCCGTCGGCACGCACTCCCAATCGTTCGCGCCCGGAGGGTCCCCGGCCGGGGAGGTCGGCAGGTCGGGCAGCAGCCCGTCGTCGGCGTGGGTGGGCGAGGCGAGGCCGAGCACGACCACGACGGCAGCGGTCAGGGCAGCCAGCATCCGACGCATGCCGTTCCAACGAGGGCCCGCCCGAGCGGTCACGTCAGGTGGTGGTTTCGAGGCTCGTCGCTGGCGCTCCTCGCACCTCAACCACCGTTCCGACGCCGGCGGTGGTTGAGGTGCGAGCGCAGCGAGCCTCGAAACCACCGGTTCCTGGGGCCATCCACAGGGCATCGGCTGCCGGTTGCTGCGCGCGGGGCGGGACGGACACGGTGACGCCATGGCGCACACGTACATCCTCGAATGCGCCGACGGCAGCTACTACGTCGGCAGCACGACCAACCTGGAGATCCGGTTGTGGCAGCACAACAACGATCCAAACGGCCCGGTCTACACGCGGCGTCGGCGACCGGTCCGGCTCGTGTGGGCCGTCGAGTTCGACTCGGTCATCGAGGCCTTCGCCTACGAGAAGCAGATCCAGGGCTGGAACCGTCGCAAGCGCGAGGCGCTGATCCGGGGCGAGTTCACCGCACTACCTGACCTGTCCCGACGCAAGGCGGTGCAAGAGCGAGCTGCGGCCGACGAGGCAGACAGTGGTGGTTGACGTGCGAGCGCAGCGAGCCTCGAAACCACCATTCCGCTGGGGCAGTGGTTTCGAGGCTCGTCGCTAGCGCTCCTCACACCTCAACCACCGCCGTACTCGACCACCGGCGGAGTCGGGGGCACGGCGTGCTAGTTGTTGCCCTGGCCCTCGTCGAGGGAGCCAGGGGGTTTGCAGATGACCGTGTCGGCCGGGGTGTACGTCGTGTGGAAGGTCTCGGTGTGGTCGACGGCCGACTCGCCGTGCTTGCGGAAGGTGCGGGTGACGTCGATCTGGAAGCCGGAGTAGCCGGTGTTGGGGTAGCAGTCGGGAGTGTCGAGGGTGCGGGTGC
Source organism: Nocardioides sp. (assembly GCA_035710425.1). Lineage (GTDB taxonomy): Bacteria > Actinomycetota > Actinomycetes > Propionibacteriales > Nocardioidaceae > Nocardioides. The sequence continues at coordinate 3,985 of DASTDJ010000360.1, read as the reverse complement.
CGGGGCCGACGAACGCGTAGCGCTCCGAGTTGCTGCTGGAGATGTCCCAGACCTTCGTGGAGTACATCTGCACGGTCACCGAGCCCTGCGACGAAGGCGTGCTCGGGTTGACCCACGAGTGGATGAGGATGCCGTGCTTGGTGTCGTTCTGGAAGCGCAGGTCGACCGACGGCCAGGCCACCGTGGCCTCACGGCCCACGGGGTAGCGGTCGATGTAGAACGAGTGCGGTTTGTGCTCGATGTCCTTCAGCCCGGCGAAGAACATCGCGTTGAACGTCGTGGTCGCCATCTGCGAGACCCCGCCACCGAGGTCCTCCTTGAAGATGCCGCCGCTGATCACGAAGCCGGTGGTGAAGCCGTTCTCGACGGTGCGCTCCCCCACCACGCCGTTCAGCGAGAACGTCTCACCGGGCTTCAGCACGGTGCCGTCGACGAGCTCGGCAGCCCGGCCGATGTTGGTGTTGCGGTACTCCGCGTAGGGGAAGTACGTCGTGAACTCGCTGACCTTCTCGCGGATGTTGAGGTTGCGCGCGTCGCGGGTGGTGAAGTCGGCCTCGTCGACGGTGGCCTCGACCTCGAGCTTGCGCTCGCCCTCCGGCATCGCGACCAGGTCGAGGAAGGTGGTGGTGATGTCGTCGGGGTCGAACGTCACGCCGGGCTTGGAGGGAACCACCCGCGGCTTGCCGTTGACCAGCTTGACGGTCGCGTCGACCGGCTTGCCCTTGCCGCTGGTGGCGCCCTTCACGAGGTCGGTGAGCTCGGCGGCGTCGACGGTGGGCACCAGCTCGCCGTTGTGCGGCTGCATGGCCAGCGCGCCGGCGTACTCCCGCGGCGACAGGCGCACCCGTGACTTGTCGAAGATCAGCGTGACCGGGCCGGACATCGCCGGGTTGGCGAAGGAGTCGAGAGCATCGCGTACGTCGCCCTCGTCGATCTCGGGCTGAGCATCGCTGAGCTCGAGGTCGACGGACGCGTCCTCCTCGAGGTACGCCGCGACGACGGCGTCGGCGGCGGTCGCCGGGTCGACGGCCTTGCCGACCTCGGGGTCACGAGTGGTCACACCGGACTGGGTGAACTTGATCGCACCGTTGCGCGGCGGTGTTCCGACGTCGGTGCCGAGGTCCGCCAGGGCCGCCTGGAGCGCGTCGTCGTCCACGTCGACGACGGCGTCGAGATCGTCGCCGCCCGTGTAGTAGTCCCACAGGCGACGTGGGTCCCAGGTCTGCTCGCCGCCGGCCGCGGCGACGGAGGCGGCGTAGTCGACCGACAGCCCGATCTCGTCAGGGTCCAGCGACACCGGGTCGGAGCCGACGACCGACACCTCGATCGGTGCCGCCGCGCGCTCGGCGAGATCCTCCTCGAGGCGGCGCTCCGCATCCGTCTGGCTGAGCCCGCCGATGTCGACGCCGGAGACGGTCGTGCCCCGCGGGACCTTGTCACCGGCGGCGAGCGCCGCGGCGGCGTATCCGCCCGCCAGTAGCAGGGCCAGGACGAGGAGCAACACGAGCACGAGACGCCCGCCGGCGCGCTCGCGCTTCTCGGTTCCCTCCCAGAGGTCCTGCATGGTCACCGCGTCATCCTAGGAAGCAGTGGGCGAATCCGTCGTATTACGACCACGGACCGGCTGCAGGGTCACCATCGAGGCGACCAGCAGGGCGACTGCGAACCCGAGTAGCACGTAGCCCTGTACGTCGCCCGCGATCGCGTAGTCACCCTCGTCCTTCGGGAGGGCGAGATAGCCCACGATGGCGACCCAGGCGACCGCGAACGGCATCCGCGCCCACCAGCCCGCCGGGAGGGCGTACGCCGCCGTCGACGTCGCCGCGACCGCGAGCACCAGCCCCCACCAGTAGTGGTGCAAGGCGACCGAGCTCAGCCCGACCGCGAAGCCGAGGATCAGGCTCAGCACCGCGACCAGGAGCTGAACAGGGCGACGGGGTGATGGTTTCGAGCCTCGCTGCGCTCGCACCTCAACCACCGCGGTGCTCACACGCCGGCGAAGAGGTCGGTCTCGAGGCCGGCCTCGTTGAGCTCCCCGCGCCGGCCCTTGGCGATCCGGTAGTGCTCGATGCCCCCAGGCGGTGGTGCCGACATTGTTGGACAACGCGAAGAACGGGCCGTCGGTGAGGATCTGGGTCGCGTGGGCGGCGAGCGCGGCCATCTTCTGGTCGTGGTGGTCCTGGGCGTCGATCTCGGCGGCGAGGTTCTCGTCGGCGGTGACGAACGGCGGCAGCGGGCCATCGGGGTCCATGCCCTCGAACGTCGCCGTGTCGCCGGCGTCGCGCAGCTTGCGCAGACCTTCGCGCAGGCGGGACTCCGACATCGCTGCCCAGTAGATCTTGGCGATGTCCCACGCCTCGCCCAGGTCGGTCCGGTACGACGGCACGGCAGCCAGCGCGGCGCCGTACATCGCGACCCGGTGGGCCTGGATGTGGTCGGGGTGGCCGTAGCCGCCGAACTCGTCGTAGGTGATCAGCACCTGGGGCTTGACCTCACGGATCACGTCGACCAGGTGGGTGGCGGCCTCGGTGAGATCGGCGTGCCAGAACGCGTTGTCGTGCACCTCGTCGGCGGCGATCGCGTGGCCGTCCTCGTGCCACTTCATGCCGGAGTCGCGGTAGGTGCCGAAGCCGCCGAGGAAGCGGTGGTCGGTGACGCCGAGCTCCTTCATCGCGGCCTCCAGCTCGCCGCGGCGGTGCTCCCCGAGACCGTCGTCGCGGTCGGCGGCCAGGTGCTCGAGGTCGGGCACCAGGATCTCACCCATCTCGCCGGCCGTGCAGGTGACGAGGGTGACCCCGCGGCCCTCGGCGACGTACTTGGCCATCGTGGCGCCGTTGTTGATGGACTCGTCGTCGGGGTGGGCATGGACCAGGAGGAGCCGGTGGTCCGGAGTTTGGCTCATACCCCGAAGCGTAATGATGGGCCCATGCGGCGCTCCCTCGTCCCCGTCCTCGCACTCGTCCTGGTGGGCGGCTCGCTGACGGGGTGCGGGTTGTTCGGCGGCTCATCGAGCCTCGACGACGCCCTGGAGGTGGTGCCCGGCTCGGCGAGCCGGGTGATCTTCTTCGACCGGGCCGCCGCGATGGAGCGGCTCGACGTCGACGAGATCGACTCCGACTCCAGCGACGAGGAGATCGACGAGTACGTCGACGCCGTGCTCGAGCTCCCCTGGAGCACCGAGCTGGACCGCTACCTCCTCACCATGCTCGACGACGCGCCGTTCACGGCCCAGGACGTCGACTGGGAGGTGATCAGCTACGACAACGACAGCGGCTTCGGCCGGGTCTGGCGGATGAACGACGACCTCGACCTCGACGACGTCGTCGACGACCTGAAGGAGCTGGGGTTCGAGGAAGAGGGCTCCGACGACGACGCCACCATGCTCCGCATCGACCTGGAGGACGTCGGCGAGGACCAGACCTACCTGACGCCCCTCCTCGACGTCACGATCGTTCCCGACGAGCACCTGGTGATCACCGGTCCACTGGCCGAGGACGTCGCCGAGGTGGTCGCCGATGACGCCGACTCCGCCGTCGACACCGACGCGTTCGCGGACCTGGTCGACAGCACCGACGACGTCGAGCTCGCCGACCTGGCACGCGACGACCTGGCTTGCTCGATGGGCGCCACCAGGCTCACCCAGGAACAGCTCGCCGCCAGCGGTCTCGACGAGCTGGGCCACCCCGAGGAGGTCGGCTTCTTCGTCCACGGCGACGAGGCCGACACCCGTTCGGTGCTGCAGTTCGACAGTGACGAGGCGGCCGAGGACGACGCCGCGGCGCGGGAGGAGTTCCTCGACGAGGGCAGCTCGCCGGTGGCCGGCGTGCCGTACTCCGAGTTCGGCTCCTGGAAGATCGAGGCCGACGGCGACCAGGTCCGCATCGACATCGACTACGACGACCCCCGGGACGTGCCCGCGGTCGTCTCCCGCGGCGACTACCTCAGCGTGTGCCTGCCGGAGTAGCCGTGCCCTCGTGGTGGTTTC
>DASTDJ010000359.1:0-3297 GCA_035710425.1 Nocardioides sp. | reverse complement strand
GAGGACCAGGACCGGTACGACGCCCTGCGCACGACGCTCCTGGAGTACCTCGAGGGGATGCACAGCAACGAGCCGGTGCACGGCTGGGACTGAGCGGACGGGGGCCCTCACGAACGCCGCCGCAGCCGCTGCCACTCGCGGCCGACACCGGTGCACGGGTCGCGCCAGCTGCGCCGGTTGATGACGACCATCCGCAGGCCGACGCCGAGCTCGCCGGCAGCCGCGGACGCAGCGGCCAGCCAGTGAAGGTCGAGGTCCTGGGTGTCGAGGGGTCCGGGCCGGGCGAGCCAGACCAGGGGCGGATCGGGCCCGCGGTGCACTCGGCGTACGAGCGCCTCGACGACGTCGACCCGGAGCGCGGCGTCCTCGGGCTCGGCGCGGTCCGGCTCGAACACCGCCTCCGAGCCGCCCGGTGTGCCGGCGTGAAGCGTCGGCGGGAACTGCCGGCGGCGCTCGCCCTCGGCCAGGTCGAGCACCGCCCGGCGCAGGAGCCGGTGCAGGGCGTCGGGGACCGGCTCGACGATGCCCACCGTCATGCCGCGCACCATGCCGCAGTCCGCGCACCGTCGCAGCCGCCCTCCACAGGCGGTAACGTCGCGGCCATGGCGACGGTGGTGGTCGGGTACGTGCCCAAGCCCGAGGGTGAGGCCGCGCTCGACGCGGCGATCGAGGAGGCGAGACGCCGCGACGCCGAGCTGGTCGTGGTCAACGCCCACCGGTCGGGAGGCGAACCGGCGCCGGACCTGGACGTCGTGCGCAGCAAGCTCACCGAATCCGGAGTGACGTTCGACGTGAGAGAGGTGGTCCAGGGCCTCGACGCGTCCGAGGACCTGATCGCCGTCGCCTCGGAGACCTCCGCCGAGCTGATCGTGATCGGCCTGCGGCGGCGGACTCCTGTCGGCAAGCTGATCCTCGGCTCCAACGCCCAGCGGGTGCTGCTCGACGCGCCCTGCCCCGTGCTCGCCGTCAAGGCCGCCTGAGCGTGCCCGAGGCACGCACCTACCCCCACGGCGTCACCTGCTGGGTGGACGTCGCTCAGCCGGACGTCGACACGGCGGTCCAGTTCTACCGCGGGCTCTTCGGCTGGCAGTTCGAGGAGGCCGCGCCGCCCGACGCGCCGCTCCGCTACGTCATCGCGTCACTGGGCGGGCGCGACGTCGCCGCGCTGACCGGCTCCGATGACACGACCGCGACCTGGAACACCTACGTCGCGGTCGACGACTGCGACGCGACGGCCGCCACGCTGCAGGGGCTCGGTGCCAGCGTGACGCCCCCCGCCGACGTGGGACCGGAGGGCCGGGCCGGACGCTCCGCGACCGTGACCGACCCCGAAGGCGTCCGGATCGGCCTCTGGCAGCCCAGGCAGCGGCTCGGCGTGCAGGCCGCCAACGAGCCGGGTGCCTGGAACTTCAGCGACCTGCACACCTCGGACCCCGCGGCGGCAGCGGAGTTCTACGCCGCGGCGTTCGGCTGGCGGATCGTCGACCAGGGCTGGGGCAACGCCATCCAGGTGCCGGGCTACGGCGACCACCTCGAAGCCACCGTCGACCCCGACATCCGCTCTCGTCAGTCGAGCGCTCCCGAGGGTTTCGAGGACGTGATCGGAGCCATCGCGCCGGCAGCCGCGGGGGAGCGCCCCCACTGGCACGTCACCTTCACCGTCGCCGACCGCGACGAGGCCGTCGCAGCCGTGGAACGGCTGGGCGGCTCGGTGCTGTCCTCGGCCGAGGACGACTGGACCCGCAACGCACTGGTCCGCGACATCGGCGGCGCCGAGTTCACGGTGAGCCAGTTCGCGCCTAAGGAGTGGGGCTGACGTCTCGCCCCCGCACCCGGGGCTGGGGCAGGATCGGGACATGGCGATCCACATCACCGGCGACGAGGCCGCCGACCAGATCCTGACCGACAACCCGTTCGCGCTCCTGGTGGGCATGATGCTGGACCAGCAGTACCCCATGGAGCACGCCTTCCGCGGTCCGTCGAAGGTGGTCGAGCGGTTCGGCACCTTCTCGCCGGCCGAGATCGCGGCGGCCGATCCGGAGGAGTTCGCCGCCCTCTGCTCGACCCCGCCGGCCGTGCACCGCTTCCCGGGATCGATGGCCGCGCGGATGCAGGAGCTGGCCCGGACCGTCGAGAGGGAGTACGACGGCCGCGCCGAGCGGCTCTGGGGCGAGGCGGGCGACGCGCAGGAGCTCAACCGGCGGTTGCTCGCCCTCCCGGGCTTCGGCAAGCAGAAGGCGAAGATCTTCGTCGCCCTGCTCGCGAAGCAGCTCGGTGTCCGGCCCGACGGTTGGGAGCAGGTCGCGGGTGACTACGCGGAGGACGGGTACCGATCGGTGGCGGACGTCACCGACCCCGCTTCGCTACAGAAGGTGCGGGACTTCAAGAAACAGAAGAAGGCCGCGGCGAAGGCTCAGTGAGCCACTCCGGCCCGAATACCGGAACCGCATTGCCCGCGTGGCAGAATAACCATCGCGGCTCTTGACATCACCGGGCTTTGCCGCGCCCCAAATGTCAGTTTTACGAGAGGTGTTCGTGGCTTCGAACGCGCGCAAGATCCCCGCCGAGGTGCTGGCGCACCAGGCAGTGGTCGATCTGATCGAGAAGGCAGCTCCGAGTGGCAGCGTCACCCCTGACGACGTACGCCGCGCCAGTGACGAGGCGGCGGTCGAGCCTCGACACCTGAAGGCCCTGCTGGCCCATCTGAGCTCGCTCGGGATCTCGGTGGCCCTGCCGGCTGATGCGAAGGTGTCCGCGGCGACCGCCGCGAAGAAGGCCACCAGCACCAAGACCGCGAAGAAGGCTCCGGCCGCGAAGAAGGCCGCTCCGGCCAAGAAGGACGCCCCCGCCAAGAAGGCCGCGCCGGCGAAGAAGGCGTCGGCCAAGGAGGCTCCGGCGAAGAAGGCCGCCACCGCGAAGGCCACACCGGCCAAGACCGCGAAGAAGACTGACGCGGCCGAGGTCGAGCCCGCGGCCCCGGTGTTGGGTCCCGACGGCAAGAAGATCCTGCCCGACCTCCCCGACGAGCAGTTCGAGAAGGACGTCAAGGCCGACCCGACGATCGAGGAGGACGAGAAGCAGGCGACCTTCGTCGTCTCGGCCGCCGACGACACCGACGAGCCAGAGCAGCAGGTCATGGTCGCCGGCGCCACCGCCGACCCGGTCAAGGACTACCTCAAGCAGATCGGCAAGGTGCCGCTGCTGAACGCCGAGATGGAGGTCGAGCTCGCCAAGCGGATCGAGGCCGGCCTGTTCTCGGAGGAGAAGCTCGGCAAGGGCGGCAAGATCTCCGCGAAG
>DASTDJ010000358.1:0-3776 GCA_035710425.1 Nocardioides sp. | reverse complement strand
GGGGTGCCCTGGAATCCGACCGCGCAAACACCGACGTGGCGAAGGCCTCACCCTGCAGCGTCGCGCCGCCCGCAGGTGGTGGTTTCGAGGCTCGTCGCCGGCGCTCCTCGCACCTCAACCACCGTCGGTGGTTGAGGTGCGAAGGCCGCCAAGGCCTGAGCCTCGAAACCACCGTCACCGATCGTCCCGCCGGCAGACGTAGTAGTTGTTGAAGGGGTCGGCCTCGACGGGGGCGAGGTCGATGGTGGTGAAGCCGGCCTCGCGCAGCATCGTCGTGGCCAGCTGCTCGCCCCAGGCCGTGCCGAGGCCGACGCCGCCCTGGCCGAGCGACACGGTCATGCAGTGCATGGTCGAGACCGTGTAGAGGAACGTGCCCATCGGGTGGTCGAGGTTGTCCTCCACTTTGCTGGAGGCCTTGATGTCGACGAGCAGGAAGGTCCCGTCGTCGCGGAGGGCCCGGGCGATGGCTGCCAGCACCCGTGCAGGCTGGGCCTGGTCGTGGATCGCGTCGAACGCCGTGACCAGGTCGTACGCCGCCACCGCGTCCAGCTCCACCACGTCCAGCACCTCGAACCTCGCGTTGGTCAGCCCGAGCCCGGCCGCCTCGGCCCGGGCGGCGGCGATCGCCTCGGCGCCGAAGTCGTAGCCGACGAAGCGGCTGTTCGGGTACGCCGTCGCGAGCACGTTGATCGCGTGGCCGCTGCCGCACCCGATGTCGGCGACGTCGATCCCTTCGCTGAGCCGGTCGGCCAGGCCTTCGATGCGCGGCACGACCACGTCCAGCAGGGTGGCGTCCACGACGGCGCTGCTGTCGGCGGCCATCAGCTCGTGGAACCGCTCGAAGTCGGCGTACGAGAGACCCCCGCCCTCGCGGAAGCAGCGGACGATGCCCTGCTCGACCTCGGCGAGCATCGGGAGGAAGACGGTGAGCCGGGCCAGGTTGTCGGGGCCGGCGTCATCGGTGAGCCACGCGGCGTGCTCGGCGGGCAACGAGTAGGTATTGGGGTCGGGATCGTGCACGACGACCCTGGCGGTGGTCATCGCGTTGAGCCACTCGCGCACGTAGCGCTCGTCCAGACCGGCCGCAGCGGCGACCTCGGCGCTCGTCGACGGCTCCCGGCCGGCCAGGGTCTCGAACAGCCCGGTCTGGTGGCCGATGCTGGTCATCAGCCCCGTGCACGCGCCGTTGACGATGCCGAGCATCCGGTCGGCGAACGCCTCGAGGGCTGCGGGGTCCAGCTCTGCCTGCTTCTCCATCGTGGTCATGCCAGGACGCTAGGAGCGCGCGTGGCTCCCGGCATCGACCGGACGGTGCGTCTTCCGGCCGGACGTGGTCCGAATGGTGCAGATCAGCCGGTGCGGGTCGTCAGCCCCTGCTCGTGCGCCCACGCCGCGGCCGCCGTGCGCGTGCCGACGCCGAGCTTGACGTAGATGTTGGCCAGGTGCCGGCGCACGGTCGCCTCGCTGATCGTGAGCGTGGCGGCGACGTCGCGGTTGGAGCCCCCGGCGGCGACGGCCACCAGCACCTCCGCCTCGCGGCCGGTCAGCCCGCCCGGGAGCGTGCCCGCGGACACCTCGCCGTCCCACGGCCGCGGAACGCCCAACGCCTCGAACGCCTCGGCGGCGGCGCGCTCGTGGGCGGCCGCCGTGTCGTCGTCCCCCTGCGCGCGGTGTGCACGAGCCAGGAGCAGATCGGCCCGGGCGGCGTCGTACGGCGCGGCGATGCGGCGGTAGGCCGCGGCCGCGTCGGACAGTGGCCGGACGGCGTCGCCGGGCGCGCCCTCGGCCAGCAGCGCTGCCCCGCGCGCCTGGTCGGCCCAGGCGGCGAACCCGGGGGTGCGGTAGCGCTGCCGGATCTCGTCCAACCGGTTCGCCGCTGCGACCGCGGCGCCCACGTGCCCTGCGGCCAGGCCGATCTCCACCTGGGCCCGCAGCAGCCGAGCGCAGGCGAACGGGTCCGGCCCGGCCGACGAGAGCGCGGTGCACACGGTCGACCAGGCACCCTCGGCGTCGCCGGTCGCGAGCCGCAGGAGCGACGCCCCGGGCTGCGGTTCGCGGCCGCGCTCGGCGGCCTTCCGGTAGCACGCGTCGGCCAGGTCACTCAGGCCGCGCAGCCGGTAGGTCTCACCCAGCTGGTACGCCGTCTCCGCGACCGCCTCGAGGTTCAGGTCGAGCAGGTCCCGCTCGACCTCGGCCGCCTCGCGCTCGACCTCGCTCCAGGCGCCCTCGACCGCGTGCAGCTGGAGCCGGTGCGCACGGCACACGCCGAGGTACATCACCGCGTCCGAGAAGTCGCTGAGCCACCGCTCCGTCGCCCGGGTCCACTCGCGGGCCCGCCCGAGATCCATCACGTCGTAGCAGATCGACATGATCGTGCAGTAGATGTTGCCCGCCCAGTCGGCCGAGACCCGGTTGGCCAGCACCGGCAGCATCGCCTCGTCCATCAGCGCGAACCCCTCGCGCAGGTGCCCGCGCCGGACCTCGGCCATCCCCTCGACGAGCAGGCCGAAGGCGGTGAACGTCTCGTCGCCGAGCTGCGGTCCCAGCCCCTGGAGCTCCTTGGCCGCAGCCGTCGCGTCGTCGAGCCGCTGCTCGCCCAGGGCCTCCAGCGCGTCGAAGTACAGCAGGAGGCCATGGCCCTGCCCGCGCGGCTGCCCCTCGAGCAGGCGCCGGCCACGGTTGAACCACCCGGAGCCCTGAGCGAGCTCGCCGCGCATCATCCACGTCCCGCCGATGCCGAGGGCATGGACGGCGGCCAGGTCGACGCGGCCGTCGGCGAGGTAGGCCTGGTGCAGCCGCTCCGTCAGGTCGAGGAACTCGGAGATCTGGCCGAGCCACCACGCCGCGTCGGCCAGCATCGACAGGTCGTCGGCCGGCAGCGGCCCATGGTCGTCGGCCTCGCGGAGCGCCGCGTACGCCGTCCGGTAGTCGCGGCGTGCCAGGGCGTCGCGGGCCGACGCGAGAAGGCGCTGTGGGTCGACCTCCCTGGACATCCGTTCAGGCTAGTGCTTGGGGGGTGGTTTCGAGGATAGTCGCTGGCGCTCCTCGCACCTCAACCACCGCCGACGGTGGTTGAGGCGCGAAGGCCGTCAAGGCCTGAGCCTCGAAACCACCGTCACCCCTCGCTCCTCAACCATCGGGCGAGCTCGGGGAGGAAGGGGCGGTCGGGGTCGAGCCAGTCGACGTCGTCGAGGTCGTCGGGCCCGAGCCAGCGCACCTCGTCATGCTCGACCGGGTCCGGCTCGCCGGCCACCAGGTCGGCCACCGCGACGATCAGCTCGTACGCCGTCCCGATCGGTGCGGCGCCGGTGAGCCAGCGGCGTACGACAACCGTCACGCCGAGCTCCTCGGCGATCTCGCGCACCAGTGCGGCATCGGGCGACTCGCCGTCCTCGACCTTGCCGCCCGGGAACTCCCACCTGCCGGCGGCCGCCGCAGGGGTGGTGCGGCGGGCGGCCAGGACACGCCCGTCGCGGACCAGCGCCGCCCCCGCCACTTGCTGCACGTCGAAACCCTAAGGTCGTCGCATGCAGTACGCCGAGGGAGTGCACCTCGCCCGGACCGACGAGAAGCTCGACGAGATCGACGCGCTGGCGGCGAGGCTCGGCGGTCGGGTCGGGCTCGACGAGGTGCTGGACGACTGCGACCGCCGGGGCCGCAGGTCGTGGCTGCCGGCCCGAGCGGTGCACCGGGCCTACACGTTCGACGCCGCCGACCGGCGCGACCGGCGCTGGTGGCCGCAGGGCGTGACCACCTCGGCCGACGCCTCCGACGAG
>DASTDJ010000357.1:0-14563 GCA_035710425.1 Nocardioides sp. | reverse complement strand
CGGCCGGCCGCGCCGAGCACGGACCTCGCGCCGGCCTCGATGCTGCGCACCGCGTCGGCGATGTCGAAGGGGTTGCACGCGATGTCGCCGGCGTCGGCGACCTGCTGGACGTCGAACGGCGCCACTCCCTGGGCCGGGTTGAACGGCCGGAGCAGGCGCGAGGAGGTGCGCACGTGATGGGGTCCGAAGCGGGCGCCGGGCCGGTAGCTCGTGCCGCTGTCGAACGGCACGCCGACGACCGCGATGTCGGCGCGGTCGAGCTCGTCCAGCCGGGGCAGGCGAGCGAAGGTCGCAGGCCCGGCGAACCGCGGGACCGACCTCCCGTCCACCGGACCTCTCGGGCTCACGCGTCCGGCCGCCGTGCGAGGGCGAGCTCGGACTCGAGCTGCTCGCGGTAGCGCTCGACGCTCGACAGCTTCACATCCTCGTAGCCGCGCACGATGTCCGGCAGCCCGGCGATGCGGAGCGCCTGCTCGAAGCTGTCGGGGGCGAGGGTCGTGACCATGTCGTCGATGACGGCACGGTACTCGGCCACGAGCTCGCGCTCGACTCGCCGTACGTGAGCACGACCGAAGGGATCCCAGGGCGTGCCCCGGAGGAACCGCAGGCTCCGCAGCAGCCGGAACACCACGGCGAACCACGGACCCAGACGCAGCTTGCGCTTCATCCCGAGCGCGCGCAGGACCGGAGGATGAAGGTTCCATGCAACCCGTGCCTGCGGCCCGAACCGCTCCTCGATCTCGGCCGTCGCATCGGGGCGCAGCGCCAGGCGCGCGACCTCGTACTCGTCCTTGTAGGCCATCAGCTTGAACAGGTTGCGGGCCACCGCCTCGGTCAGGGCTGACGAGCCCGGGTGGACCTCGGTCTCCTTGCGGCGCACCGTCTCCACAGCGGCCTCGTAGCCGGCGGCGTAGGAGGCGTTCTGGTAGTCGGTGAGCTCCTCGACCCGGAGCGCGACGATCTCGTCGAGCGTCGTGGCCCCGACCCGCGCGGGCCGCTGCTTCCGCTGCGCTGCGGCCGCGACGTCGTGGGGCGCGACCACCCACTGACGGCCCCGGCGGAATGCCTGCAGGTTGGTCTCGACCTGCACGCCGTTGAGCGTGATCGCCTCCTCGATCGCCGTCGCGGGGAGCGGCAGGCCGCCGACCTGGAAGCCCGCGCCGACCAGGAACATGTTGGTGAACTGGTCGTCGCCGAACAGGCCCTGGGCGAGCTCACGAGCGTCCAAGGTGTACGACGACCGGCTCCTCGACGTCACCTCGGCGGCGAGCGCGCCGGCGTCCGGGAACCCGGCCGTCACGTCGCTCACCATCCGGCCGGTCGGCACCTCCGAGGTGGACAGCACGGCAATGGTGCGGTCGGCGGACGCCGCGGCCAGGTGGGTCGGGTCGGCGGCGACCAGCAGGTCGCAGCCGAGATAGAGGTCGCACTCCCCCGCAGCGAGCTTGTTCGCCTCCTCACCGGCGCGGCGGAAGCGGACATCGGAGACCACCGCTCCGCCCTTCTGCGCCAGACCGGTCTGGTCGAGCGAGCGCACGTTCCACCCGGCGACCAGCCCGGCCATCGCCAGGACCTGGGAGACGGTGACGACACCGGTGCCGCCGATGCCGGCCAGGCGGACCCCGAAGCTGTCGCGCCCGACGTTCGGTACCGGATCGGGGAGGTCCTCGGCCTCGATCGTCGGCGCGTGCGGTCCGCGGCTCGCTCCGGGCGGCACGGTGACTGTCATGAACGCGGGGCAGTCACCCTCGAGACAGCTGTAGTCGAGGTTGCACGAGCCCTGGTGGATCTGCGTCTTGCGGCCGAACTCGGTGGGCACCGGCTGCACCGACAGGCAGTTGGACTTGCGCCCGCAGTCACCGCAGCCCTCGCACACGCGTTCGTCGATGACCACGCGCGTCTCGGCCTGGTCGGCGGCGGTGCGCTTGCGGCGCCGGCGCTTCTCGGTCGCGCACTCCTGGTCGTGCAGCAGCACGGTCACCCCCGGCGTGCCGGCGAGGACCTCCTGCGCCTCGGCGATCCGGGAGCGGTCCCAGACGGCGACGCCGGCCGGCAGACGAAGCCGGCGGTACCGCTTGCGATCCTCGGTCGTGATGATGATCCGGGCGACACCCTCGGCGCGGAGGACGTCGACGACCTGCGGGACGCTCATCGCGCCGACCGCCTGCTGGCCGCCGGTCATCGCGACGGCAGAGTTGTAGAGCAGCTTGTAGGTGATGTTCACGCCGGCGGCGACCGCGGCGCGCACGGCGAGCGAGCCGGAGTGGTCGAACGTGCCGTCGCCGATGTTCTGCACGTAGTGCGCGCGGTCGAGGAACGGCGCCATCCCGATCCACTGCAGACCCTCGCCACCCATCTGGCTGAGGCCGGTGACGTTGCCGACCTGGCCCTCGTCCATCAGCAGCACCATCGCGTGGCAGCCGATGCCGGCTCCGACGAGCGAGTCGTCGAGCGGCTTCGTGGAGGTGCTGTGCGGGCACCCGGAGCAGAAGTACGGCGCCCGCATCGCGAGCGGCAGTTGCGTGCGTCCGGCCACCGAGTCGGGCCGTGGCGGGCTGGTGCGCGTGTGGATCCCGTGGGCCTCCAGCCGCGACCGCAGCCGTTCCACGACCAGGTCGACGTCGATCTCGCCGTACGGCGGGAAGAGGTCCGCGCCCCCCGGGGCGCGCTTGCCGGTGACGCGGGGCCGGTCGTCGACGTCGTACAGCGCCTCGCGGACGGCGGTCTCCATGAATGACCGCTTCTCCTCCACCACGAGGACCTCCTCGAGGCCCTCCGCGAACTCGCGGATCACGTCGTCGGCCAGCGGGTACGGCATGCCGACCTTGAAGAGGCGCACCGGGCTCGCCTCGAGCTCGGCCTCCGAGATGCCGAGCTTCTCGAGGGCGGTGAGCAGGTCCAGCCAGGTGCGGCCGGCCGCGACGATGCCGAGCCGGTCACGGGGCCCGCGCCCGACGACGCGGTTGAGGCCGTTGAGCCGTGAGTACTCCGCCGCCAGCCGCAGCCGGGTGGTGAGCTGGTCTCTCTCGAGGGGACCCAGCGTGGGCTGGAGCAGCCGTCCGGTCGGGACGTGCTTCTTCGCCCCGCGCGGCACCATGGGCAGCGGCCCGTCGTTTCCGAGCGTGACGGTCGACGATCCGTCGGCCACCGAGGTGACGATCTTGAGGCCCACCCACAGCCCGCTGGCCCGGGACAGCTCGACGGCATGCAGGCCGAGCTCGAGCACCTCTTCGCTGTCGGCGGGATAGAGGAAGGGCATGGCGAGGTCGGCGAGGGCGAGCTCGGAGGCGCACGGGACGCTGCTCGACTTGGCGGCGGGGTCGTCGCCCACCACGACCAGGGCGCCGCCGGCCGGATGCGCACCCATGAGGTTGCCGTGCCGCAGCGCGTCGGTGGCGCGGTCCAGCCCCGGGGCCTTGCCGTACCAGACGCCCAGGACGCCGTCGCGGCGTACGCCGTCCAGGGTCGCGACGAGCTGGCTGCCCTGGACGGCGGTGGCGGCTGCTTCTTCGTTGAGCCCGGGCACGAACGTCACGTCGTTGGCGTCGAGCAGGTCGCGGATCCGGCCGAGCTCCAGGTCGTAGCCGGCGAGCGGCGACCCTTCGTAGCCGGAGATCAGGGTGGCGATGTCGCGTCCGGCGTTGCGGTCCCGGCGGTGCTGCTCGATCGGCAGGCGGGCAAGTGCCTGGACACCGGTCATCTGGACGCGTCCCTGGGTCGCCTCGTAGCGGTCCCGGAGCCGGTGCGTGGTGGCGGTCGGTGGCACGGCGGGGTCTCCCTTCTGCCAACGGTTCAGACAATCTCGTCGTCGCCGGACCGGTCGTGCAACACTTCCTCTGACTTTCGGACCAGATGCACAAAGGTGGCGAACTGTGATGGCGGCTTCACGACCAATGGCCGAGGCGTCGTGACGCCCGCGCTGGACCTGCTGGACCTCTCGATCCTGAAGCTCTGCCTCGAGCGCCCGAAGGCCGGCGTCCGGGAGTACGCGCGGGTCCTCGGCGCCGCCCGGGGCACCGTCCAGTCACGACTGGACCGGATGGCCAGGCTGGGCGTCATCACGGGGTACGAGCCCGGCATCTCCCCCGCGGGTCTCGGCTACGCCGCGCTCGCCTACGTGCGCCTCAACCTCGCACAGGGAGTGCTCGACGAGGTCACCCAGCGGCTCACCCAGATCCCCGAGGTGATCCAGGTCGACTCCATCGCCGGAGACAGCGACCTGCTCTGCCACGTCGTGTCCACCGGACCGGAGAACACCGAGGAGGTCATCCAGCAGATCATCGCGGTGCCCGGCGTGATCCGGAGCCGCACCGAGACGGTGCTGCGGCGCCGGGTGCCCCACCGGGTGCGTCCCCTGATCGAGCGCCTGGTCGAGGAGGCCACGGCACCTCCGACCCCGAGGAAGAAGCAGGGCTGAGGAGCCTCACCGTCCGGGCTGTCCAGTCCCCCGGCAGCTCGCGGCGTTCCCGAGTCAAGCACCGCCATCGCGAGACGGACCCGGTGTTCCGAAGCCTTGGTCGAGTCAGGGCCGACGAGCGATCGCCCGGCACAGAACAGGGTCCTCGTCGCCCCACGGCGCCAGGCCGGACGACTCGACGTCGTAGTCGATCACCCAGCCTCGCTCGCGCAGATCGGCCAGGAATCCTGCAGCGTTCTGGTAGCGGCGGAAATGCTTGGGATGAGCCTTCACCAGCTCCTCGTCCTTGTCGGTTCGGAACTCGGCGACGAACAGGTCATCCGACCGGGACTGGGCGTCTATCGCGTCCTGGAGCGCGGCCTGGGTCCGCGCGTCGATGGCGTGCAGCACGAATCGGCTGTAGAAGACCAGTGGACGATCGTCCTCCTCGCTGAGCACCTCGGCGAGAGCGGCCCCGTCGGCGAGATCGCACACCTCGAAGCGCGCTTGGGCCAGACCCGCCTGGTTTGCCCTCTCGCGCGCGTGCTCGATCGCGACGCCCGCACGGTCCAGGCCCAGGACCTTCCGCCCGCGAGTCGCGAAGTAGATCGAGTCCCGACCATCGCCACAACCGATGTCGACCACGGTGACGGAGTCCGAACCCAAGCGGTCGTGCACGAACCGTGCGAACGACGATGCGTCGGCATGACCGTGGTGGGCGTAGTAGTCGGTCCAGTAGACGTCGGTGAGCCGAGGAGGGGTCAGCACGCCGGTCCGATCGTTGCCGCGCTTCTCGACGTTCCACTTGAAGGCCGTCTTGGGGAGACGCCAGTCGTCGCCGTAGAAGGTGGCCAGCAGCTCCTCTGCGCAGACAGGGACCAGCGCCGTACGCCCCGCGAACTCGATCTCGCGAGTGCCCTTCCAGTCCGCGGTGGTGATCTGTGTGTCACCGGCATATCCGAACGGGTGTTGCAGCACGCCTTCGGCGTCGAAGTAGACGTGGAAGATGTCGATACGGTGGTCGGGCCGAGCCGGGTCGACCACGTGCAGCCCGCCGCCCATCGCGCCCACGCGGTACCCCTTGGCGATCAGCACCTTCGCGATCTCCACCAGCTCGTCGGCCGCCTCGGGACCGGTGGTCGCCGAGCTCACGAAGCTCGCGTCGTAGTCGTTGTCGTGCGCAAGGAAACCGCCTTCGCGAATCGCCCCCAGCAATGTCCCGTAGGTGATGAAGAGGTCGTAGCCGAACTCGTCGGCGAGCAGAGCGCGCGTGGACTCATAGAGCGAGCCGACCGCGGACTGCCACACCTCATCAAGCCTCTTGGAGACCTGCACCAGGCCCGTGCGCCCCAGGAGATGACCCTCGTCGAAACGCTTCTGAAGGTCCTCTGGCGTCTGACCTCCGGACCGGGGAGCTCGCAGGAACATGCCGTGCCCGTGAATGGGGAGAACCTGCGAGCCGGTCACGACACGCAGTGGCGTCCCCTTGGGTGCGTACTCCCACAGCTGGGAGATCGCGACGGTGAACGTACGGATCTGCTGCCTGCTGTGTCTCCGGTCCCCCTTGGGCGGAGGCAACGAGGGCGTCGGCGAGACCTTCTTCCGGCTGGCGGACAGGGCGCCGTCCGGCGTCGCGGTCGTCCGACTCACGGTCATCGAGCCCAACCGCAGCTCAACTTCCGTGGGCGGGCTGTCGGCCGGAACCGACACCCACCCGCGTACGACGTCCTCGGTGAACGCCTCGACCATCCCGTTGACGTGGACCGGTGGCGGGGGTGTCGCCTCAGGTGACCTGCGACGACGAGCTCGGCTGAACAATCTCCACTCCCAAGATCGAAGAACGGGTGGCCACCGGAACGCCACGCTCATGACGCTCCATGTTCAACGGCGAGCACTCCCCAGCCAACCGTGCGGCCGCAAGCGTGGCAAGGGCGCGCGATCGGCGCGGGCTGTGCCACCACCGGAACGGCGCAACCGCTCGTGCCTACGACAGCGGTGACGTTTGTGGCAAGGGTGATCGCGCGCAGCATGAAGGGGCCTCTGACTTTCTGGTGCCTGGGGGTCGCAGCCTAAGCGGAACGTCGCGCCGGCATGGATGCCACCGTCAAACGGTTCGACAGGGACAGTCATCACGGCAGATGGGCAGTCACGAGTCCCGCCTGAGGCCGCGGCTCAGAGCCGCGACTGCACCCCCGCGAGGAGCTGGCGCGCCATGACCACCCGCTGGATGTGGTTGGTGCCTTCGTAGATCTGGGTGATCTTGGCGTCGCGCATCATCCGCTCGACCGGGTAGTCCTGGGTGTAGCCGTAGCCGCCGAGGAGCAGCACCGCCTGGTTGGTGACCTCGACGGCGACGTCGGAGGCGAAGCACTTCGCGCCGGCGCCGAAGAAGGTGAGGTCGTCGTCGCCGCGCTCGGACCGCCCGGCCGCCGCGTAGGTGAGCTGGCGGGCCGCCTCGACCTTCATGCCCATGTCGGCCAGCGTGAACTGCAGCCCCTGGAAGTCGGCGATCGGCTTGCCGAACTGGCGCCGTTCCTGGACGTAGCCGAGCGCGAAGTCGAGCGCGCCCTGGGCCACGCCGACGGCCTGGGCGGCGATCGTGACCCGGGTGTGGTCGAGGGTGCGCATCGCGAGCTCGAAGCCGCGGCCCTCCTCACCGATGATCCGGTCGCCGGGGATGCGGACGTCGTCGAGGTAGACCTCGCGGGTCGGGGAGCCCTTGATGCCCAGCTTCTTCTCGGGCGCGCCGAACGAGACGCCCTCGTCGGACTTCTCGACCACGAACGCGGTGATGCCCTTCGAACCCTTCTCCGGGTCGGTGACGGCGAGCACCGTGTAGTACTCGCTGACGCCGGCGTTGGTGATCCAGCGCTTCACGCCGTTGAGCACCCAGTCGTCGCCGTCGCGCACGGCGCGAGTGGTCATGCCGGCCGCGTCCGAGCCCGCCTCCGGCTCCGACAGCGCGTAGGAGAAGCCGCCCTCCCCGCCGGCGAGCGCGGTCAGATAGCGCTTCTTGAGCTCCTCGCTGCCGCCGAGCAGCACCGGCATCGAGCCGAGCTTGTTGACGGCGGGGATGAGGGAGGCCGCGACGCACGCACGGGCCACCTCCTCGATGACGAGCACGGTGGCCAGCGCGTCGGCGCCGGCGCCGCCGTACTCCTCGGGCACGTGGGGCGCGTGGAAGTCGGCTGCGAGCAGCGCCTCGGCGGCCTCGGTCGGGTAGCGGCCGTTGGCGTCGACGTCGGCGGCATGGGGCGCCACCTTTGCGTCGCACACGGCGCGCACCGCCTCGCGGATCGCGCGGTGCTCCTCGGTCAGTGCGAACAAGGGAAAGTCGGTCACGTCGGCCCCGTCCTGATCGTGGTGGTACTGAATACCGCTATCGTGGTACTGAGTACCGTACCCGATTCCTCGAGGACCCCATGACCGAGACCGCCCAACGCCTGCGCGAGGCGGCTTTCGAGCTCTTCGAGCAGGAGGGGTACGACGCCACCACCGTCGACGACATCGCCGACCGGGCGGGACTCGGGCGCAGCACGTTCTTCCGCCACTTCCGGTCCAAGGAGGACGTGATCTTCCCGGACCACTCCGACGTCGTCACGCGGGTGCGCGACCGGCTGGCCGCGGCCGGCCCCGCCGACACCCCCTCGGCGGTGACCGACGCCGCCCGGATCGTGCT
Source organism: Nocardioides sp. (assembly GCA_035710425.1). GTDB lineage: Bacteria > Actinomycetota > Actinomycetes > Propionibacteriales > Nocardioidaceae > Nocardioides. Next base: position 6,488 of record DASTDJ010000357.1, on the reverse strand, counting down.
GCGCCGCTACGTCGACGAGGGCGAGCTCGCCCGCAGCCGCTACCGGCTCACTCGCACGATCCCGCTGCTGCGGGCGCGCGAGATCGCACACATGCAGCAGTACCAGCGGGAGTTCCGGGAGTTCGTCCGCGCCTGGACCGGCGAGCCGCCCGGCGCGGACCTGCGCGCCGAGCTGCTCGCCTCGGCGATCGTCGTGGCACACAACCAGGTGCTACGGCGCTGGCTCCGCGGTGAGTCCGACTCCCCCGAGGCGGAGCTCGACGAGGCCATGGCGCTGGTCACCTCCATCCACGCACCCGACGCCGGCGACACCGGCGCGACCGTGCTCGTGGTCAGGAGCCGGCGCGACGCCGACACCGTCGCCGCCGCCGTACGGCGCGCGCTCCGGGAGTGAGCCGGCGGCTCACACCCGCACGACGTCGAGCGTGGCCAGCACGTCGTCCGGCGTGCGCGCGGCGCGGAGCCGCTCGACCGCCTCGGCGTCCGTGAAGACCTCCGCGATCCGCGACAGCAGGGCGAGGTGGTCGTCGCCGGCACCGGCGATGCCGAGCACGAACTCCGCCGGCTTGCCGTTCCAGTCGACCGGCTCGTCGTAGCGGACGAAGGAGATCGCGGTCCGAAGGATCGAGCCCTTGGCCTCGTTGGTGCCGTGCGGGATCGCCAGGCCGTTGCCCATGTGCGTCGAGACCGACTGCTCGCGGGTGTGCATCGCGTCGACGTAGGACGGCTCGACGGCGCCGGTCTCCACCAGCAGCCGGCCGGCCTCGGTGATCGCGTCCTCCCGCGAGCGCGCTGCGCCGCCGAGGACGATCGCGCCGCTCGCCAGCACGTCGTCCGACGGCGCGGGCGACGACTCCGCGACCGGTGTCGGGGCCGCCCCGTCTCCTGCCTGGTCGATCAGCTCGACGATGTCGTCGTACCGCGGACTGCCCATGAAGTTCTCGACCGAGACGTGGATCGCCGACGGCGACTTCTGCTTCGCCCGTTCGGTGAGGTCCTGGTGGGTGACCACGAGGTCGTAGCCGTCGTCGAGGTTCGAGATCGCCTTGTTGACGACGGTCACCTCGCCGTGACCGGCGGCCTGGATCTTCTTGCGCAGCACCGACGCACCCATCGCCGAGGAGCCCATGCCGGCGTCGCAGGCGAAGACGATCGACCGGATGCGGCCACTCCGGCCGGTGCCGAGCACCGAGGAGGCCATCGACTTCTTGCCCTTCATCGCCTCCATGCTCGCGGTCGCGCCGGCGAGGTCACCGTCGTCCTCCTCGCGGTCGAGCCGGAGCAGCATGCTGGCGACCGTGAAGCAGACGCCGGCCGAGAGGATCACCGACAGGGTGACGCCGACCAGGCTGCTGGCCGGGGACTGGAGCCACACCGCGATGATCGAGCCGGGAGCCGCGGGGGCCCGCAGGCCGGAGTCGAAGATCAGGTTGGTCGCGACGCCGGTCATGCCACCGAGGATCACCGCGAGGATCAGCTTCGGCTTCATCAGCACGTAGGGGAAGTAGATCTCGTGGATGCCGCCGAAGAACTGGATGACCGCCGCGCCCGGGGCCGACGCCTTGGCGATGCCCTTTCCGAACACCGCGAACGCGAGCAGCAGCCCGAGTCCGGGGCCGGGGTTGGCCTCGATCAGGAACAGGATCGACTTGCCCTGCTCGGCGGCCTCGGTGGTGCCGAGCGGAGTGAAGATGCCGTGGTTGATGGCGTTGTTGAGGAAGAGGACCTTGGCCGGCTCCACGAAGATCGAGGTCAGCGGGAGCAGGCTGTTGTCGACGAGGAAGTCGACGACGTTCTCGGCCAGGTTGGAGAAGGCCTCCACGAACGGGCCGGCCACGAGGAAGCCCAGGATCGCCAGGATCATGCCCCAGATGCCGGCGGAGAAGTTGTTGACCAGCATCTCGAAGCCGGGCTTGATCTTGCCGTCCCAGAGCTCGTCGAGGCGTCGCATGGTGTAGCCGCCGAGCGGACCCATGATCATCGCGCCGAGGAACATCGGTACGTCGGCACCGGTCACCGCGCCCATGGTGGCGATGGCGCCGACCACGCCGCCGCGGATGTTGTCGTCGCCGTACGCCATCCGGCCGCCGGTGTAGCCGATCAGGATCGGCAGCAGGTAGGTGATCATCGGGCCGACGATCCCGGTGCCGTCCGCGCCGGAGCCCCAGCCGCCCAGCTCCTCGACGAAGCCGTAGCCGCCGTTGTGGTCGAAGATCCGGTCGCCGATCAGGGTGATCCAGCCGACCTCGATGAACAAGGCCGTGATGAAGCCCCAGGCGATGAAGGCGCCGATGTTCGGCAGCACCATGTTGGACAGGAAGGTGCCGAACTGCTGCACCCGGACACGTGCACCCCGTCGAGGTGCGTCGGTGACGGTGGCGGCCATCTGGGGTTCCTCTCGTCGTACGAGGACGTGACCCGCATCACGCCCCAATGCCGCTAGTTTGCACACAATCGGGCATGTTGCCAAGCATTCGGGCAGAATTTCCCGCCCGTTGGTGTGGTCTTTTTCCCGGATCCGCACTACGGTCGCGGCAGTCGCCCACAGCCAGATCGCGCGAAAGGACCACCCCGCCATGAAGGCTCTCCGCTTCTACGCCCCCGAGGACGTCCGGCTGGAAGAGGTGCCCGAACCCACGTGCGGACCCGACGAGGTCAAGCTGCGGGTGCGCAACTGCTCGACGTGCGGCACCGACGTGAAGATCTTCCACAACGGCCACCAGAACCTCACGCCTCCGCGCACCATCGGCCACGAGATCGCCGGCGAGGTGGTCGAGGTCGGCACCGACGTCAACGCGACGTACGGCTCGAGCTGGCGGGTCGGCGACCGGGCCCAGGTCATCGCCGCGGTCCCTTGCGGCGAGTGCCACGAGTGCCGCAAGGGCTGGATGGCGGTCTGCCAGAACCAGACCTCCGTCGGCTACCAGTACGACGGCGGGTTCGCGGAGTACATGATCGTCCCGAAGCAGGTGCTCAAGGTCGACGGGCTCAACCGGATCCCCGACAACGTCGGCTACGACGAGGCCTCCGCCGCCGAGCCCTTCGCCTGCGCGATCAACGCCCAGGAGCTGCTCGGCATCGAGCCCGGCGACACCGTCGTCGTCTTCGGCGCCGGCCCGATCGGCTGCATGCACATCCGGATCGCGCGCGGCGTCCACCAGGTCGGCCCGGTCTACCTCGTCGACGTGAACGCGGAGCGGCTGAAGATGTCGGCCGAGGCCGTGCAGCCCGACGAGACCATCGACGGCTCACAGGTCGATGTCGTCGAGCGGGTCATGGAGCTGACCGGCGGACGCGGGGCCGACGTGATCATCACGGCCACGGCCGCCAACATCACCCAGGAGCAGGCCATCTCGATGGCCGCCCGCAACGGCCGGATCTCCTTCTTCGGTGGGCTGCCGAAGACCGACCCGTTCATCAAGTGCGACTCCAACGTCGTGCACTACCGCCAGCTGCACATCCACGGCGCCAACGGCTCCGCGCCCGAGCACAACAAGCGCGCGCTGGAGTACATCTCGACCGGTCAGGTGCCGGTCAAGGACCTGATCACCCGCCACGTCCCCCTGGACGACGTCCTCGAGGCGTTCTCGATCGTCAAGAACGGCGAGGCGATCAAGGTCACCGTGGAGCCGTAGGCGTCGAACCGGACACCACAGCCCGGACGGCGTCGCGGCCGGCCGCCGGGTCCGCGGCGTCCAGGGCGGCCCGGGCCGCCTCCTGGCAGGTGGTGGAGCTGACGGCCGACAGCTGCGCCCCGACGGCGCGTACGGCGGCCGGCGCCATCGACAGTGAGGTGACACCCATGCCGACGAGCGCGACGGCCAGCAGCGGGTGCGCCGCGGCCTCGCCGCAGACACCGACCGGCTTGCCGGCACGCTGCCCCGCCTCGGCGGTGTGAGCGACCATCTGCAGGACGGCCGGCTGCCACGGGTCGGTGAGGTGAGCGAGGTCGGAGGCGAGCCGGTCGGCGGCCATGACGTACTGCGTCAGGTCGTTGGTGCCGATGGACAGGAAGTCGACGACCTCCAGCATCCGGTCGGCCAGCAACGCGGCGCTCGGCACCTCGATCATGACGCCGGCCTTCAGCCCACGCTTGCGGACCTGGGCCGCGAAGGCGGCGGCCTCGGCGACCGTGGCCACCATCGGCGCCATCACCCAGGTGTCGGCCCCGCTGCTGGCGGCGGCCGCGGCGATCCCGTCGAGCTGGCGCTCGAGCAGTCCCGGGTTGTTCGTGGCCAGCCGGAGGCCGCGGACGCCGAGCGCCGGGTTCTCCTCGTCCTCGAGGGTGGCGAAGGCGATCGGCTTGTCCGAACCCGCATCGAGGGTGCGGACGACGACGTGGCGGCCCTCGCCGGCGAAGGGTGTGAGCACCCCGGCGTAGATCGACGCCTGCTCGTCGGCGTCGGGCTCGTCGCGGCGGTCGAGGAAGCACAGCTCGGTGCGGAACAGGCCGACGCCCTCGACCGGAGCGGCGGCGCCCGTGCGGGCCGACTCCGCGTCGGCGACGTTGGCGAGCAGCTCGACGTGCACCCCGTCGGTGGTCCGCGCCGGGCCGGTCCACGTCTCGAGGGCGGCCCGCGCGGCGACGTCGGCCTCGACCCGGCGCCGCGCGTCGTCCTCAGGTACGCCGGCGTCGACCGTCCCCTCGGTCGCGTCGACGAGCACGTGAGCGCCGGGCGGGAGCTCGAGAGCACCAGCGACACCCACGACGCAAGGGATGCCGAGCTGGCGGGCGATGATCGCCGTGTGGCTGGTGGCACCTCCCCGCTCGGTCACCAGCGCGAGCACCAGGTCGACGTCGAGGCCGGCGGTGTCGGCGGGTGCGAGGTCGCCGGCGACGAGCACCGACGGGACGTCCGGCCGGGCGACGCCGGGCTCGGGCTCGCCCACGAGGCGGGCGACGATCCGGCGTTCGATGTCGAGCAGGTCGGTGGCCCGCTCGGCCATCAGCCCACCCATCGCGGTGAAGACGTCGACGAACTGGGCGACCCCGTCGTGCACGGCGGTGAGCAGCCCGGCGTCGGAGACCCGGGCAGCCACGGCCTGCCGCAGGCCGGAGTCACGGGCCAGTCCGGCGCTGGCCGTGAGCACCTCGGACGCCGCGCCGCTGGCGCGGGCCGCCCGCTCGGTGAACCCGCCGGCGACGGCCTCGGCCGCCGCGTCGTAGGCGGCCATCGCGGCATCCGCGTCGGCGTGGCCACCGTCGCCGTACGCCTCGATCGCCTGGGGCGAGACCTCCTGCAAGACCAGCACGACGGGACCGTGGGCGAGGCCCGGAACGACCGGGGTGCCGCGCAGCGCGGCGGCTGGACCGGCGGACGGGGGTGAGGTGACCATGGCCACATCGAACCTCAGGCTAGCCTTGACAGTCAACACATTCGGGACTAAAACAACATATTCACAGATCGGGCTCCCGCCGAGCCCAGTCAGGAGTCCATCCATGTACGCCGAGGAGCGGCACCAGGCCATCGCCGAGCTGGTCGCCAGCCGTGGCCGGGTCGCGGTGACCGAGCTCGCGAGCCACTTCGACGTCACGACGGAGACGGTGCGGCGCGACCTGTCCCAGCTCGAGAAGCTCAAGCTCTTGCGGCGGGTCCACGGCGGCGCGGTCTCCACGCGCTCGGTGACCATGCTCGAGGCGCAGCTCCCCGACCGCGACCACGCCAACGCGGAGGAGAAGGAGCGGATCGCCCGAGCGGCGATCGCCCTGCTTCCCGAGGGCGGCGGCACCCTGCTGATCGACGCCGGCAGCACCACCGCCCGGCTGGCCGCCCACCTGCCCACCAGCGAGCAGTGGACGGTGATCACCCACGCCGTACCGATCGCCGCGCTGCTGGCCCCGCAGCCCCACATCGAGCTGCACCTGCTGCCCGGCCGGGTCCGGGCCGCGACGCAGGCCGCGGTCGGGCACACCACGGTCGAGGCGGTCGGACGGTTCCGCGCCGACCTCGCCTTCCTCGGCACCAACGGCATCTCCGTGCGGCACGGCCTGTCCACCCCTGACCCGGAAGAGGCCGCGACCAAGCGCGCGCTGGTCGCGGGGGCCGAGCGGGTCGTCGTACTGGCCGACTCGACGAAGGTCGGTCAGGAGCGCACGGTGCGGTTCGCGGACCTCGACGACGTCGACGTCCTGGTCACCGACGAGGCGATCGACACCGCCGACGCGAAGGCGTTCGAGGCCTCTGGCCTCGAGGTCGTCCGGGCCTGAGGTGGCCGCCGCCGCGGGGGCGATCGTGACCCTGACCGCCAACCCGAGCTTCGACCGGACGATCGCGCTGCCCGAGCCGCTGGTGCGCGGCGCGGTGCACCGCGTCGATGCGATGACCTCGCAGGCGGGCGGCAAGGGCGTCAACATCTCGCGGGCGGCAGTCGCCGCCGGACTGGCCACCGTGGCCGTGCTCCCGGCGCGCCCCGACGACGCCATCGTGCACGAGCTCGCCGAGGCCGGCATCGACTGCCGGCCGTCACGCCCGGCGGGCGAGATCCGG
>DASTDJ010000356.1:0-10765 GCA_035710425.1 Nocardioides sp. | reverse complement strand
ACCGGGCACCGTGTGGCCGGGCGCGTCCAGCTCGGCGCCCTCCTCCCCGATCAGCACCTTCTCCGGGCGGATGCCGATCCAGCCGGCATCGCCTTCGACGTGCGCCCGGTCGGTTGGCACGCGCACGTCGACCCCGTGCATGTCGACGGTGACCAGGTCGCCGGCGCGGCTCTTGACCCTGCCCTCGATCAGGTTGGACTGGCCCAGGAAGTTGGCGACGAACGTGCTGCGCGGGTTCTCGTAGAGCTCGGTGGGCGCGCCCAGCTGCTCGATGATGCCCTTGTTCATCACCGCGACGGTGTCGGCCATGGTCATGGCTTCTTCCTGGTCGTGGGTGACGTGCACGAACGTGAGGCCCACCTCGGTCTGGATCCGCTTGATCTCGATCTGCATCGCGCGGCGCAGCTTGAGGTCGAGCGCACCGAGCGGCTCGTCCAGAAGCAGCACCTCGGGCTTGTTGATCAGCGCCCGGGCCAGTGCGACCCGCTGCTGCTGACCGCCGGAGAGCTGCGCGGGCTTCTTGCGTCGCTGTGCCTCGAGCTCGACGAGGGCCAGCATGTCGTCGACCTGCTTCTCGACGTCGCCGGACTTCCGACGACGCAGCCCGAAGGCGACGTTCTCGTAGATGTCGAGATGCGGGAAGAGCGCGTAGTTCTGGAAGACCGTGTTGACCGGCCGCCGGTAGGGCTTGGCGTCGGTGATGTCCTGCCCGGCCAGCGTGATCGTGCCCGACGTCGGAGCCTCGAGCCCCGCCACCATCCGCAGGGTCGTCGTCTTGCCGCAGCCCGAGGGACCGAGCAGCGCGAAGAACGAGCCTCGGGGTATGTCGAGATCCAGCTCGTGGACGGCGGTGAAGGTAGCGAACCGCTTGGTGAGCTGCCGCAGCCGCAGACCGTCGTACCCCGCATCGCTCGAGGTCGGCGCGTCCGCCTCAACCTGTTGTGACATCCGACCAGTCTCCTTCGTACTTCTGTTGCTGGCGGTCGTCGAGAGTCATGAAGTCGAACGTGTTCGCGAGCATCTCTTCGTCGGGGAAGATCAGCGGGTTCTCGGCGAGAGAGGGGTCGATCTTCTCGATCTCCTCCCTGGCGCCTTGCACGGGACAGATGTAGTTGACCCACGAGGCGAGCTTGGCGGCGATCTCCGGCTGGTAGAAGAAGTCGATCCAGGCCTCGGCGTTCTCCTGGTGGGTGGCCTTGTTGGGGATCAGCATGTTGTCGCTCCAGAGGTTGAGGCCCTCCTCCGGCACGACGAACTTGATGTCGGGGTTGTCGAACTGCGCCTGGATCACGTCGCCCGACCACGCCTCGCAGGCGTAGAGGTTGCCCTGCGCGAGCTGCTGCAGGTAGTTGTTGCCGGAGAACTGGAGCACCTGGCCGTCGTCGATCACCTGACGCAGCAGGTCGATGGCGTTGTCCCAGTCGTCGTCGTCGAAGTCCTCCGGGTCGGCGCCGGTCACCTTGAGCATGAAGCCCATCGTGTCGGGCATCTCGCTGAGGAGCGTGATCTTGCCCTTGAGGTCGGAGCGGGTGATCAGGTCCTCGAAGCTGCCGACCTCGTCGACCTCCGCGGCGTTGTAGGCGATACCGGTGAGCCCGCTCTGCCACGGCGCGTGGTACTCGAGGTCGGGGTCCCACTGCACGCCCTGGAGCGACTTGATGAGGTTCGCGTGCAGGTTGGGTACGGCGGCCGCGTCGAGTGGTTGTACCCAGCCGAGCCCGATCATCCGCGCGGCCATCCAGTCGGTCAGGATCATCATGTCGCGGTCGATCGGCTCACACTCGCCGAGCTGGTTCTTCACCTTGGCGTAGAACTCGGCGTTGTCGTTGACGTCGACGTTGTAGGTCACGTCGATGCCGGTCGCCTCGTTGAACCGACGCATCGTCGAGCCGTTGGGGTTGGGCGGGTCGATGTAGCCGGTCCAGTTGGAGATGATCAGCGACTTGTCGGACGCCGAGACGTCGGTGGCCGTGCACTTCAGCGGGTCCTGCACGGCGCCGTCGACCCCGAAGAACGGCAGCTTGAGGGCGGCGAGGCTCAGCCCCGCGAACGCGGCCACCCCGCCGCCCTTGAGAACACCCCGTCGGGAAAGGGTGGAGCGGCGCGCTGGCTGCTGCGGCAGGTTCGACATAGTCCCCCTAGTGACTGCCGTTGCCGGAATCTTTGCACGGTGCCGGATCGTCTGACAAGCGATCCAGTCGCTTTGTAACATGCTCGCAACGGATTCCGCGTCGGGAACACTTCCTGGGCACCGAAGCCGAACTCGTGCGAGCATCACTCCCATGAGCGCGCCCTCGCCCCGGCCCGTTGTCCAGCTCGACGACGTCTCCAAGGCGATCATCGCGGAGCTGCAGCAGGACGGGCGGCGTTCCTACGCCGCGATCGGCAAGGTGGTCGGTCTCTCCGAGGCCGCCGTGCGCCAGCGGGTGCAGCGCCTGATCGAGGGCGGCGTGATGCAGATCGTGGCGGTCACCGACCCGCTGGAGCTCGGGTTCGGGCGGCAGGCGATGGTCGGGATCCGGGTGGCCGGCTCGGTCGCGCCGGTCGCCGACGCGATCGCCGAGCTCGACGAGGTCGACTACGTGGTCGTCACCGCCGGGTCCTTCGACGTGCTGGCCGAGGTGGTCGCCGAGTCCGACGAGAGCCTGCTCGAGATCCTCTCCGACCGGATCCGCACGATCCCTGGGGTGGTGACCACGGAGACGTTCGTCTACCTCCGGCTGCGCAAGCAGACCTACTCCTGGGGTGTCCGGTGACCACGACGGAGCCCGCCTCAACCACCGTCTTCGGTGATTGAGGTGCGAGCGCAGCGAGCCTCGAAACCACCACTCAGGAGTCGAAGCCAAGGCCGAGCCGGTCGAGCAGCCGCAGCCACAGGTTGCGGCGGCCCGTCGCGTCGGCTCGCGCCAGCGACCTCCGGGTCAGCTGGATGCCGATCCAGGCCAGCGGCTCGGGCGGGAACGGCGGCGGCTTCCTGCGCACCATCTCCAACCGGGTCCGTTCGGTGTCCTCCCCCGCTAGCAGGTCGAGCATCACGTCCCCTGCGAACCGCGAGGCGCCGACCCCGAGCCCGGTGAACCCGAGGGCGTACGCCGTCCGGCCGCCGTGCGTGGTGCCGTAGAACGCGCAGAACCGCGTCGAGGTGTCGATGACCCCCGCCCAGCGGTGGCTGAACGTGAGGTCGCCGAGCTGCGGGAAGGTCTCGGCAAGGTGCCGGGCCAGGGTCTCGTAGGTCTCGGGCCGTTCCTCGTGCCCGGCCTCGATGCCACGACCGAAGTGGTAGATCGCGTCGTACCCGCCGAACAGGATCCGGCGGTCCGGGGTGATCCGGTAGTAGTGGAACTGGTTGCCCGAGTCGGCGATGCCGATCGCCGGGTCCCAGCGCAACGCGGCCAGCTGGTCGTCGGTGAGCGGCTCGGTGGCGAGCACGTAGTCGTACACCGGCACTGTCGCGAGCCGCAGCCGCCGCAGCAGCGACGGGAACACGTTCGTCGCCAGCGCGACCTTCCCGGCCCGGACCGTGCCGCCCGGGGTCGTGAGCTCGATGCGCGACCCGGCCTTGCGGATCCGGTCCACGCGAGTGCCCTCGGCGACCCGCACACCCTGCCGCTCCGCGGCGTCGGCGAGCCCCCAGGCGAGGCGCGCCGGGTCGACCACCGCGCACTCGTCCGGCTCGTGCCGGCCGGCGAGGTACGTCGGCGAGTCGACCATCCGGCGTACGGCCTCGGCGTCGAGGAAACCCGGCCGGTCCGGCTCCAGGTCGGCGACCTCGTGCGGCCGGGTGGCCACCGCGAGCGCACCGCCGCGGGCGAAGCCGCACTCGATGCCGTAGCGGGCGAGTGACTCCTCGATCGCGTCCAGGTTGTCGAGCCCGAGCCGTTCGAGGGCGTCGTACTCCCGCGGCCACCGCGCCCGGCCGTTGGCCTCGCCGTGGGTCAGCGTCGCCTCGCAGAACCCGCCGTTGCGGCCGGTCGCGTGCTCGGCGATCCGGTCCGCCTCCAGCACGATCACCCGGGTGCCGGGCGCCCGCTCCACCGCGCGGAGGGCCGTCCACAGCCCCGTGAACCCGGCACCCACCACCGCCAGGTCGACCTCGACGTCAGCGTCGACCGGCGGCCGCGGGGCCGGCCGGTCGGGTGTGTCCAGCCACAGCGGGATGCCCACCCGGGTCAGTCGTTCCGCGGGAAGCCCAGCTCGAGCCCACCCTCGGGACGGGCGGAGGGGTCGACCCAGCGCGAGGTCACGACCTTGCCGCGGGTGAAGAAGTGGACGCCCTCCGGTCCGTAGGCGTGGGTGTCGCCGAACAGCGAGCTCTTCCAGCCGCCGAAGGAGTACGCCGCCACCGGCACCGGGATCGGCACGTTGACGCCGATCATCCCGACCTGGACATCGCGCTCGAACCGGCGGGCCGCGCCGCCGTCGTTGGTGAACACCGCGACCCCGTTGCCGTAGTCGTTGGCGTTGATCAGGCCGACCGCGTCGGCGTAGGTCGGCACCCGGACCACCGACAGCACCGGGCCGAAGATCTCCTCGCGGTAGATCTCCATCTCCGGGGAGACGTTGTCGAAAAGGGTCGGGCCGAGCCAGAACCCCTCGGCCGCGCCTGCCGGCTGCACGTCGCGCCCGTCGACCACGACCTTGGCCCCGGCCGCCTCGCCGGACTCGACGTACGACGCCACCTTGTCGCGGTGGACCCTGGTCACCAGCGGGCCCATGTCGGGCTCCTGCTCCCCTGATCCCGGGCGAGCGCCGTCGCCGACCCGGATGCCGCGGGTGCGCTCGGCGATCCGGGCCACCAGGTCGTCGGCCACCGGCTCGACCGCGACCACGACGCTGATCGCCATGCAGCGCTCCCCCGCGCTGCCGTAGCCGGCGTTGACCGCGCTGTCGGCGGCCAGGTCGAGGTCGGCGTCGGGCAGCACCACCATGTGGTTCTTGGCGCCGCCGAGCGCCTGGACCCGCTTGCCGTGCTGCGACGCCTGCTCGTAGACGTAGCGGGCGATCGGCGTCGATCCGACGAAGCTGACCGCCTCGACGTCGGGGCTGGTCAGCAGCGCGTCGACCGCGGTCTTGTCGCCCTGGAGCACGTTGAAGACGCCGTCCGGCAGACCCGCCTCGCGCCACAGCTCCGCGACCCAGATCGAGGCGGACGGGTCCTTCTCGCTCGGTTTCAGGACCACGGTGTTGCCGGCGGCGATCGCGATCGGGAAGAACCACATCGGCACCATCGCCGGGAAGTTGAACGGCGAGATGATGCCGACCACACCCAGCGGCTCGCGGCGCGAGTGCACGTCGATGCCGGTGGAGAACCCCGGCGAGTGGCCGCCCTTGAGCAGGTGGCCGATGCCGCAGGCGAACTCCACGACCTCAAGGCCGCGGGCGATCTCGCCGAGCGCGTCGGAGTGCACCTTGCCGTGCTCGGCGGTGATCAGCGCGGCCAGCTCCTCGCGGCGCGCGGCCAGCAGCTCGCGGAACGCGAACAGCACCTGGGTGCGGCGCGTCACCGACGTCGCCGCCCACCCCTCCGCCGCCGCGCTCGCGGCGGCGATCACCCGCGCCGCGTCGGCCTCGTCGGCCATCGCCACCCGGCCGGTGACCTGCCCGGTCGCGGGGTTGGTGACCTCGCCGGTGCGGTCGCTCGTACCCGCCCACCGGGCGCCGTCCACCCAGTGCGGGATCGTCGTATCGCTCACGCGGGCATCCTAGGCTGGGGATCGTGACCGGCCCATATCCCAATGTGGAGACCGTCGCGGACGGCGTCGCCCGCGTCGCATGGAGCCCTGACCTGCTGTCCGGCGGCGACTGGCAGAACGCGGTCGACGTAGTACGCCGTCTTGTCGACGACGCGCTCGCGGACCACGCGCGGGTGGAGGCGCACGTCGCCGCCGACGACACGCAGTCGCTGCGGGTGGCCACCTGGGCCGGGATGCGCCGCGAGGGCGTGATGCGGGGCGTCGACGCCGACCTCGTCGTCTTCGCCCGACTGCGCACCGACACGCCGGTCCACGAGCCGGGCGGGTTCCGCGCCCTGCTCAACTCGTTCCTGCCGCGCAAGCGGGCGATCAGCCAGATGCTGGTGCGCGACCGCGACGACCGGGTGCTGCTCTGCAGCCTCACCTACAAGCAGGACTGGGACCTGCCCGGTGGCGTGGTCGAGGTCGGCGAGTCGCCCCAGCTGGCCGTCTCGCGGGAGGTCTCCGAAGAGCTCGGGCTGACGATCCCCGCCGGCAGGCTGCTGCTCACCGACTGGCTGCCGCCGTGGGGTGGCTGGGACGACGCGCTCTGCCTGGTCTTCGACGGCGGGGTCCACGACGCCGACATCACCGACAAGATCGTGCGGGAGGCCCGGGAGATCCGGGACGCGGAGTTCTGCACCCTCGACCAGGCTCGCAAGCACTGCGCCGACTTCACCGCCCGCCGGGTGGAGGCGGCTCTCGCTGCCACCTCCGACGACGCCGGGCCGGCGTACACCGAGAGCGGCCGCTGACCCGCCACCGACCAGCCGACGGGTCAGCGTGGTTGGGCGAGAGGTTGCGCCGGTTCGGCGAGGAGGTCGCGGGCCAGGCCCGTGGCGCCGACCACCGCTGCCGGCATCACCACGATCGCCCCGAGCGGGATCAGGAAGAACGCCTGCGTGGCCACGCCGAAGCCGAGCATGCCGCTCCGGTTGCGGCGCAGCAGCTCCCTGCGGGCGGCCCGGTCGAGGCCGCGCGCCTCGAGCGGCCGGGCCACCAGCTCCGAGGCGAGCAGCCGACCCGACACGACCAGACCCACCAGCACCCCCAGGACCGGACCGACCACGGGTAGGAAGCCCACCAGCAGCACCCCTGCCCCGCAGGCCACGCTGATCCCCGCGAACGCGACGGAGTCGCTCACCGACCGCAGCATCCCGACGTCACGGTCGGGCACCGGGCCGCCGAGCATCCCTTCGGTCGTGCGCCAGATCCGCTCGTAGAAGGGTTCGCCGACGGTCAGGGTGAGGGCCACGAAAATCGCCGCCGACAGGAACAGCGTGGCGGACAGCACCGCGAGCATCAGCCCGATCCGCAGCACTGTCCGCGCGGTCGTCGCCCACTCGTCGGCGAACGGCGTCGCCCAGTCGACCAGGTCGTCGACCTTCCAGAGCAGCAGCAGGAACGCCGCCAGGAGCAGCAGGAAGACGATCAGCGCCGGCAGCATGCCGAGCAGCATCAGTCCTGGCCGGCGCCGCCACATGCCGAAGCCGCGGGCGAGGTGGCCGACCCCGCCGGCGAAGGTCGTCATCAGAAGAGCGCCGACGCCAGCTTCTGTCGGCCGGCCAGGACCCGGGGATCCTCGTTGCCGACGGCCGCGAAGAGTCCGAGCAGGTGCTCACGCGCCTTGTCGCGATCGTCACCCGCGGAGCGCCGGACCAGGTCGACCAGCCGCGCGAACGCGTCGTCGACATGACCGCCGAGCAGGTCCAAGTCGGCCACCAGGGTCTGGGCCGCGACGTCGTCGGGGTTGGCGGCCGCCGCCTCGCGGGCCGCGTTGAGGTCGACGCCCTTCGTGCGCTGCAGGACCTTGGCCATCGCCAGGCCCGCTGCCGCCTCGGCGTCTGCGGGGTTGCCGTCGACGAGCTTCTGGTACTCCGTGACGGCGCCGTCGATGTCGTCGGCCTCGAGGGCGGCCTGGGCGGCTGCGTAGCGCGGGTCGGCCTGGGGCTCGTCACCCTCCGCCCCCTCCTCTGCGGGAGCGGCGCCGCGCGGCTGGTGGCGGCCGGTCACCCCCTGGGCGGTGAGCTGCTGGCCGAGCTGGTTGAAGAGCGTGTTGAGCTCGTCGGGGCGCATCGCCCCGGGGAGCGGCTGCGTCACCGGGCGCCCGTCGAGCAGCACCAGCAGCAGCGGCACCTGGGTGATCTGCAGCGCCTGCGCGATCCCCGGCGCTGCGTCGACGTCGACCACGCCGACCAGGAAGCGACCCTCGTAGCCCTCGGCCGCCGCGGCCACGTCGTCGGCGTACTGACCGCTCTCGGGGGACTGCGAGGAGGAGTGGAAGACCAGCACCACCGGTGCCGTCATCGAGGCCTCGACGGTCTGCTGGAAGTTCTGCTCCGTCACCGTCACGGAGTACGACGACCCGTTCGCCCCACCTGCCGGAGCGCCGCCGCCGGACGGCTGCGCCTGGGCCGGGCGCTTGAGCCCGGACAGGTCGATGGCACCGGGACGCGAGAACGGCTGCTGGCTCATGCGCCCAATCCTAGGGAGACCCGCCTGGGCGGGGCCTACCGAGGTGAACGGTCAGCCGACAGACCGCGAAATGACCCATCCGGGCGTTGACACCCCGCCGTGTCACGACGAGCGTTGGCGCATGCAGATCCTCTCGGGTGCGCGGCTGGCCGCCGTACTCGTCACCCTTCCCCTGTTGCTCGCGACCGTGCCCGCCACCGCGGAGTCGCCGGACCGGCACGGCCACCACCACGGTGACAAGAGCGTGCGCTTCCAGACGTTCAACGCCTCGCTGAACCGGTCGACCGCGGGCGAGCTGGTCACCGACCTCTCCACACCCGACGACCCGCAGGCAGCCACCGTCGCCGAGATCATCCAGCGGACCCGCCCCGACGTGCTGCTGCTCAACGAGTTCGACTTCGTCCCGAGCGGGGAGGCCGTCGACCTGTTCCGCGAGAACTACCTCGAGGTGGGCCACAACGGCGCCCGGCCGATCCACTACCGCTACGCGTTCATCGCGCCGTCCAACACCGGCATCCCGAGCGGCTTCGACCTCGACAACAACGGAACCATCGGCGGCGGCAACGACGCGTTCGGGTTCGGCGACTTCCCTGGGCACTTCGGCATGGCCGTGCTCAGCAAGTACCCGATCGACCACAGGCACGCGCGGACCTTCCAGAAGTTCCGCTGGGCCGACATGCCGGGCGCGATGCTGCCCGACGACCCGGCCACGGACGCCCCCGCCGACTGGTACTCACCCGAGGAGCTCGAGGTCGTGCGGCTGTCGAGCAAGTCGCACTGGGACCTGCCGATCCGGATCGGACGCAAGACCGTCCACTTCCTGGTCTCCCACCCGACCCCGCCGGTGTTCGACGGCGCCGAGGACCGCAACGGCAAGCGCAACTTCGACGAGATCCGGTTCTGGGCCGACTACGTGTCCGGCCGCAACTACATGTACGACGACAAGGGCCGCCGCGGCGGGCTGCACAAGGGCGCGCGGTTCGTGATCGCGGGCGACCAGAACAGCGACCCGCTCGACGGCGACTCGGTGCCGGGCGCCATCCAGCAGCTGATCGACCACAAGCGCATCGAGGACCCGCTGCCGTCGTCCGAGGGCGGCCCGGAGGCGGCCGCGCGGCAGGGCGGCGCGAACACCACGCACGAGTCCGACCCGCTCTACGACACCGCGGACTTCGCGGACACCGCGCCCGGCAACCTGCGCGCCGACTACGTGTTGCCCGACAAGCGGCTCAAGGTCGTGGACGCCGGGGTCTTCTGGCCGGTGCCCAGCGACCCGCTGTCCCGGCTCACCGGGGAGTTCCCGTTCCCGTCCTCCGACCACCGGTCGGTGTGGCTGGACGTGCGGCTCCGGTAGCCCGGCTCGGTCAGCCCAGCCCCAGGAGCGGACCGGGCACCCCTGGGTAGCGCCGCGAGCACGACGCCGGACCCGCGCAGGACCGCAGCTCCTGCGTCCGGTGCCGGAGCGCCGACAGCGTCCGCGCGTAGAACGGGTGATCGGCCAGGTTGCGGGTCTCGGCCGGGTCGCGGACGTGGTCGTAGAGCTCCTCGAAGCGCTCCGCGTAGTAGAACGCGTAGGTGTAGCGGCCGGTCGTCACCCCCCGCCACCACCAGCCGTGGCGCCGGTCCTCCGGCTGCTGCGGGCCGGCCTGGATCAGCACCGTGCTGCGCAGCCCCTTCTTGCGCCGGATGGCCGGCATCAGGGAGACGCCGTCCACCTTGAGGTTGGGCCGGGCGCCGGCGAGGTCGGCGATGGTGGGGGCCAGGTCGATCATCGTGGCCAGCCCTTTGCGCTGCGCGCCGTGTGGGACACCAGGCCCGCGCATCAGCAGCGGCACTCGGATCGACTGCCAGTACGGCACGTTCTTGGTCAGCAGCCGGTGCTCGCCGAGCAGGAAGCCGTTGTCGGACGTGAACACGACGTAGGTGTTGTCGATCTCGCCGGTGCGCCTCAGCGCCTTGATGGTCCGTGCGACGCCCTGGTCGACGCCCTGCAGCGACCGGATCCGGGCCCGGAACACCCGCTTGACGTGCCCGACGTTCAGCGGCTCGGCGCGCTTGCGTCGCAGCCATGACGTCTTGTCGGAGATGTCGCGCTCGTTGAACGCGTTGCTCCGCATCGACGGCGGATTGGTCCGCTTGAACTTGTGCAGGTAGCGCGTGGGCGGCAGCGGCTCCGCGGTCGAGCGGATGCCGTTGGCGGGGTCGAGCCGGCCGTGCGGGGCGACGTGCGAGGCCCAGATGAAGAACGGCTGCGGTTGCGGAGCCCACTCCTGGACCAGGCGCTCGACCTCGTTGTTGACGTAGTCGACGTTGTTGAGACCGTTGTAGTACCGCGGCTGCCCGTTCCGGTACATCTCGTAGAGCTCGTAGTTGTACTGGCCGTTGATCGTCGGGTCGAACCAGTCCCAGCCCGGCTGGCTCCGGCCGCGGGTGCCGAAGCCGTTGAGGTACTTGCCCGTGAACGCCGTGCGGTACCCCGCCCGGTCGAGCCACACCGGCAGGGTCCGGCGGGTGCTCAGCGCGGGGAACGCCAGGCGCCCTTGGTTGGACCGCACGCC
>DASTDJ010000355.1:0-2729 GCA_035710425.1 Nocardioides sp. | reverse complement strand
TCGGGGTCCGGCTCGCCACCCTCGTCGAGCAGCCTCTGCAGCGCCTCGTCGAAGTCCGACTCGGACATCTCGGTGGGCGTCTCGACGTCCTCGCGGAAGCCCAGCGGGTCGTCGAGGTCGGCGGCGGTCGGGAGCAGGTCGGGGTGCATCCACACCCCGTCGCGGGCCTCTCCGCCCTGTCGGGTGCGCAGCGAGCCCCAGAGCGTCGAGGCGTCGCGGAGCCGGCGGGGCCGGAGCTCGAGTCCGACCAGCGCCGCGAAGGTCTGCTCGGCCGGCCCACCGGCGGCGCGCCGGCGGCGTACGGCCTCCTGCAGCTTGGCCGCAGCCGGCATCCGCTCGGCGGTGGCCTGGCCGACGACCTCGTCGACCCAGCCCTCGACCAGGGCCAGCGCGATCTCGAGGCGCTCGAGCGCGGCCTTCTGGGCGGGTGACTCCGGGAGGTCGAACAGTCCGCCCTCGAGCAGCTGCTGCATCGCCTCGGGGTTGCTCGGGTCGACGCCGCGGAGCTGCTCCTCCATCCGCTGCTGGATGCCCTCGGCGTTGATCTCGATACCGCCGGCGAAGTCGGTGACCGCGCCGGTCAGGTGCTCGCGCAGCCATGGCACGTGGGCGAAGAGCCGCTGGTGGGCGGCCTCGCGCAGCGCGAGGTAGAGCAGCACGTCGTCCTCGGTGACGTCGAGGCCCTCGGCGAACGCCGTCACGTTGGCCGGCACCAGCGCGGCCTTGCCCGGCGCCGCAAGGGGAATGCCGATGTCGGAGACGCTGAGCACCTCGCCGGCGAGCCCTCCCAGCCCGGAGCCGACCTGCTGGGCCAGCATCGCGCCGACGGCCTTGCCGATGATGCCGAGCAGCGGGCCGGCGGAGGCCTGCATCTCCGCGGGCAGCGCGCCGCTGAGACCGGACACCGACTGTTCTGCCACCGGTTCGACGAGCACCTTCCAGACGTCGAGGGTGCCGGCGACCCACTCGGCCCTGCTCCAGGCCGCCGTGGAGGTCACGCCGGACGGGAAGCCGGTGGCCTCGTCGAGCCAGTGGTCGGCAAGGCGTACGGCGTCGGCCACCGCGTCCTGCTGACGCTGGGTGGGGCTGGGGTCGGGCTTGGCCGCGATCGTCTTGCGGGCCAGGTCGTCTGCGGCGCCCCAGTTGAGCGGCCCGTCGTAGGGCTGCATGAGGGACTGGAACTGCCCCATCAGCTGGTTCAGGTCCGGCATCCCGGCAGGCATGCCGCCGGCGAAGAACTGTTCGAAGGGAGTGCCCTTGAACGGGTTCTGCCCCTCGTCCGGGCGGTCCCCGGGGTCGTTGGTCATGGGCTCCACGGTACGCCGAGGCGACAACCTCGCGGCGGGCTAGTGTCATGACGTGCCCCACCCGCTCGTACGCCTCGTGGAGATCCAGGAGACCCCGCTCGACGTCGCCGCCGTACTGGCGAGCGTGGAGGGCGACGGCAGTGGCGGGGTGACTCTCTTCGTCGGCCGGGTCCGCGACCACGACAGATCAGGGGACACCGAGAAGGACGTCGTCGGCCTGGACTACTCGGCCCACCCGACGGCGCTGGAGACGATGCGCGCCATCTGCGAGCGGGTGGCCGACGCGCACCCGGTCCACGGCATCGCCGCCGTGCACCGCGTCGGCAGCCTGGCGATCGGTGACATCGCCGTGGTGGTCGCGGCGGCTGCGGCGCACCGTGGCCAGGCGTTCGACGCGTCCCGCGACCTGATCGACACGCTCAAGTCCGAGGTGCCGATCTGGAAGCACCAGCGCTTCACCGACGGCACCGACGAGTGGGTCGGTTCGCCCTAGGTCTCCCGGGCGCGCCTCGCGCGTCGAGCGCCGCGCGCTTCCTACCCTCGAAGGGTGGAGATCCTGCTGTGGCTGGTGCCACCCGTCGTCGTCACCGCGGTGGCGATGGTGTGGGTCGCCTGGCTCGGCCGGCAGGGCCGTCGTGAGGTCGACCGCGAGGCGGCCGTACGCCGGCTGGGCGAGGCCCTCTCCGACGAGCGCCGTGCTCGCCGCCCCACCGGCGGCTACTCGCCCCGGGTGCCGCAGCGCGACCGCAGCAGCGGCGTCGCCGTACGCCCCTCCCGGATGAAGCCTCCGGTGCCGGATGAGCCGGATCAGGACGCCCCCGAGCAGGAGCGTCGCGTCAGCTGAACCACCAGGTCAGCCGCCTTGCCCGCAATGAGAAGGTTGGCGGCATGAACCAGCGCCTGATCGCCGCCGTGGCAGCCGTGCCACTGGTGCTCGGGCTGATCCTCGCGGCGGCACTGATGCCGTTGCCGTTCGTAGTTTATGCGCCGGGCTACACCGTCGACGTGCTCGCGAAGGACCAGAACGACGCCGAGATCATCCAGGTGCTGGGACACAAGACCTACCGCGACGGCGGTGAGCTGCGGATGACGACCGTGCTGGTCACCGCACCGGAGACCAAGAAGACGCTCTTCGAGCTGATGAGCGCGTGGGCGGACCCGGACGACGCGGTCTACCCCTATGACGACGTGCACGGCGACGTGAAGACCGACGAGCAGAACCGGATCGAGGGCGAGGTGCAGATGATCACCTCGCAGGACTCCGCGATCGCGGTCGCGCAGCGAGAGCTGGGCCTGGACGTCACTCCGCTTCCCGGGGTCTCGCACGTCAACACCGGCGAGCCTGCCGACGGCAACCTGCTGGTGCGCGACCTGTTCCTCGAGATCGGCGGCCAGCCGGTGAAGACCGCGGAGGACGTCGTC
>DASTDJ010000354.1:0-6540 GCA_035710425.1 Nocardioides sp. | reverse complement strand
TGACCAGGCCGGCACCGACCTGGCCGACCCCGGCCTGCTTGCCGGCCATCCCGGTGTTGATCTGCGGCAGGATCCCGGTCCGGCACACACGGGTGACGTCTATCCCGCTCGGGACGCCTTGGAACTCCAGTACCGGCACCGCCCAGCGCGGGTTCTCGCCGAGGGTGATCTCGTGCATCCGGCGGGTGGTGGCCAGCGCGTCGGGTACCGAACCGCCGACGAACCGCACGATCGCCGGCGCGGTGGCCATCGCGAACCCGCCGATGCCGGACGTCTCGGTGATCGCGGAGTCGCCGATGTCGGGGTTGGCGTCGTCGGGCCCGTAGTCACCGAGGTAGAGGCCGTCGGCGAGCTGTGCCGGGCCGGTGAACCACTCGTCGCCGGTGCCGGCGACCTGGATCCCGAAGTCGGTGCCGTTGCGTGCCATCGCCACCACCATCGTCGACCCGTCGATCCCGCGGGCCGCATCCAGGGCGAGCTTGCAGGCGGGCATCGCGAGGTTGAGGAAGAAGTGGTCGTTGCCGCCGATGAACCGCACTGCCTCGGCGACGTCGGCGGCGTCGGCGCCCGACGTCACCATCGCCGGGCCGAGGTCGCGCAGCAGCATCAGGGTGCCGGCGCGGTTGCGGTTGTGGGCCTCGTCGCCCATCTGCAGCATCTGCGCGAGGATCCCGGTCACGTCGACCGGCTCGCCGGCTCGCACGGCCTGCTGCAGCAGCGGGCCGAGGACGTCGTTCATCCAGCGCAGCCTGGTGAGCACCTCGGGGGAGTAGGCGCCGTAGCGCAGCACCTTGCCGAGACCCTCGTTCAGCGTGCAGTGGGTACGCCGTCCGGTGGCCCGGTCCTCCAGCACCCACACCCACATGCTCGGCGTCACCACGCCGGCCATCGGCCCGACCGCGGCGCGGTGGTGGCAGGGCTCGAGACTGACCGACGAACCGGACTCGAAGAGCGCGACGGCGTCCTCCGGATCGTCCACCAGGCCCTCGAGAGCGGCGCCGCCCAGCAGCGCGCCGCGCAGCGGTCCTGAGGCGCGCTCCCATTCGATGGGCGGGCCGGCGTGCAGGAACTCGCCGGCCTTCAGGCCGAGGGCCTCCGAGGCGGGCAGCACGTCGACGACGTGTGCGGTGACCTCGAGCATCGCGGCGAGCGCCCGCTGGTTGGCCTCGCGGCGCCGCGGGTCGGCCATCACCTTGGCCAGGTGGCCCTCGGTGCCGGTCATCGGCGGGCGCCAGTCGACCCGGGTGACGTCGACGGCCTGGGCCTCGACGGCGTCCGCGAGGAGCCCGGCTCCGGTGTTCACGACGTGCATCACTGACCCCCGAGCAGAGCGACGGCGCGCCGGGTGGCGTGCGCGTTGGACAGGTGGACCTCGGCGCCGGCCTCGGTGAGCGCCTGCACCTGGCGGTCCCGTCCCTGGGGGTCCGCGGCGGTGCCGACGACGGTGACCACGACGGGCTGCGGCACGGACTCGAGCGCCGGCGCGAGCAGCGCGGCCGGGTCGGCCTCGGCACCGTGGCCGAGCACCACGTCGAGCAGCAGGACCCCGACGTCGGGGTCGGCCGCCGCGCGGGCCAGCTCCTCGAGCCGGAGCGTGGGGTCGATCATCGGGTGCGCCCGGCCCTGGGTGTACTGGTCGTCGCCGAAGTCGACGAACGTCCCGGCCTCCGCCCCCGCGATCAGTGCGGCCTCCTTGCACAGGGTGCCGCCGGCGAACAACCCGCTGATCCGGCCGCCGGAGCTCGCGGGCGCGGCCGTGCCCGACACCGGCCACTCGGGCACGTCGCGCCCCAGGCGGGACAGCACCCGCTCGGCGGCGGTGGTGAGATCGGGCTGGCCGGGTCCGAGGAGGGCCAGCTCGACCGGCGTCGTCAGCGCCTCGGCGTACGCCGTGATCTCGGTGGCCACCTCGGGCGCTGGGGGCTTCGACACCAGCACGATCAGCTCCACCGCGGGGTCCTCGTCAAGGCGGCGGAGCGCCTCGCGGGTGGCGAGGCCGCCCACCTCGGCGGAGAGGTCGCGGCCGCCGACGCCGAGCGCGGAGGAGACGCCGACGCCCGCGTGGTCGAGCAGGGCGAGCAGCTGCTGGCAGCCGGTGCCGGACGCGGCGACCATGCCGACCGGCCCGGGCGTCACGACGTTGGCGAAGCCGAGCCCCACGCCGTCGACGACCGCCGTGCCGCAGTCGGGACCCATGACCAGGACCCCGCGGTCGGCGGCGGCGCGCTTCAGCGCGACCTCCTCGGCAACCGGCACGTTGTCGCTGAAGATCATCACGTCGCGTCCGGCGTCGACCGCGTCCATCGCCTCGGGCAGCACGTGCTGACCTGCGACGGACAGCAGCACCATCGCGTCCGGCGTCTCGCGGAGGGCCGCCGCCGTCGTGCGCGGGGGAGCCTCCTCGGTCGCGCCGGTGGGCCGTCGGGTCGCCTCGGCGAGCGCCTGCGCGACGCCCGCGAGCGCGGCGTCCAGACTCTCGGGGTCGTCGAGCCGGAGCGCGACGACGAGGTCGTTGGGAGTGGCCTCGGCGGGGATCTCGAACCCCATGCCGGCCAGCACCTCGAGGTTCAGCTCGGTGGCCATCGCCACCTGCGCGGCGGCGACGCCCGGCAGGCCCTGGACGGCGCGGCTGACCTGCAGCAGCGTCACCGAGTCGGCGAACGCGCCCGGACGGAGCTCGACGTGGGTGCTCATGCGGCCAGCGCCCACTCTGCGCCCTGCAGCAGCCCCGCACCCGAGGTGTGCCCGACCGCCCGCAGGCGGTCGGCGGCGGCCTGCTCGCTCGGGGAGTCGAGCGCGGCGACGTATTCCGCGAACTCGGGGATCACCTCGCCGTGCATCGCGCACTCGAGCAGCGCCGCCGAGAAGCGGGTCGTGCGGTGGAGGAGGTCGCGGACCGCGGTGTCGACGGCGTCCGTGGTGTGCCCGGACGCCCGGTGGACGGCCAGCCAGCCGCACAGCACGTCGTCGCCGTACGGCGTGAGTCCGTCGCCGGCGCCGACCAGCTCGCCGACCTCGGCCCGGAGCTCGCCGAGGCGGGTGCGGACCAGCGTGGGCACATGGGGGTCGGTGACCCGGCCGATGCGCAGCGGGACGTCGCCGAGGTGGAGGGTGCCGTCCTCGACCCGGGGCTCGCCGTCGGCGGGCAGCTCGGCCAGGCGGGTGTGCAGCGCGCACGGCACCTGCACCGCTCGCGCGGCGACGACGCCGAGGCACCAGTCGTCCAGATCGAGGTAGAGGGCGTGCGGACCGCGGTGCAGCACGGGCACCGGTCCGTCGGGCGCTCGGAGCAGCCGGTCCCGGACCCGCCGCGGTGCACTGACAGGGATCACTTCGCCGACGCTATCCGGAGGACGTACGCTTCGCCGATGTGAGGTTGTGCCAACGATCCTGGGGAGGGGCTACAGATCTTGATAACTGATGGAGCCATCGGCGGGTTGGCGCGCATCGACGCGCTGCACACCGGGCTCACCCAGATCGTGCTCGAGGGCGGCGACCTGGTCGGCATCGCTGACGAGGTGTCCCGCGCGCTCGACGCCGGGGTCGTCGTCACGTCCACCGACGGACGGCAGCGCGCAGCCGCACTCGACGACGCGCAGCGCTCGCTCCTGGAGGCCCACGAGCTGGTCGAGCCCACCGGCCGGATCCGGGTCGAGCGGGTGGTCGGCCAGGCCGCGCCCGCAGGCAAGGGCGAGGTGCTCGGACTGCGGGTGGCGGCGGGCGGCACCGACCTGGCCCGCCTGGTGTGCGTCCGGGTCGAAGGGCCCATCACGTCCGACGACGTGCAGGCCCTCGAGCGGGCGGCCGCCGTGGCCGCGTTGCTGATCACCCAGCACGAGGCGATCACGGCGGTCGAGAACAAGTACCAGGGCGACTTCCTGCGCGACATCCTGCTGCGTCGCGCCGTCGGCGAGGACTACGTCACCGAGCACGCCGAGACGTTCGGCTGGGACCTCCGCCTCCCGCTCGTCGTGGTGGCGGCCGAGATCGACCCGCCCACCGCCGACGAGCCCACTCCCACCCGCGAGACCCGACGACACTGGCAGGAGCGGTTCGCCGCGGCCTGGCGGCAGGTCTGTTCGGGGTTCGGAGACGGGATCCCGACGGTCGACTTCTCGTCCGAGGTGGTCACCCTCCTGCCGGTCTCGGCCGACGACGAGGCGGTGCCCGGCCAGGACGTCGTCGCCCGCGCGGTCAAGGCCGTGGCCGGCGACAAGGGCGGCGGCCGCCGGTCGTTCTCGGTCGGGGTGAGCCGGCTGGCGCACACCCTCGACGATCTCCCCGAGGCCTACGCCCAGGCCCGTCGGGCGGCCGAGGTCGGCCGCAGGATGGGCGGCGGTGGCACCACGACGTTCTTCGACCAGCTCGGACTGCACCGGCTGATCGCACTGGTCCCCGACACCGACGAGCTGCGCGCCTTCACCCGCGACGCCCTCGGCAGCCTCGCCGACCAGACGCCCGAGGCCGCGGACCTGCGCGAGACCCTCCAGGTGCTGCTCGACACCAACTTCAACGTGGCCGAGGCGGCGCGCGCCCAGTTCTTCCACTACAACACGATGCGCTACCGGGTCTCCAAGCTCGAGAAGATGCTCGGCCCGGTGGCCTCCGACCCGCACCTGCGACTCGACGTGGCGGTGGCGCTCCGGATCCTGGAGATCACGAAGTGAGGGCCAAGTGATGCCATCGGTTTCGGCGTGCCTTCGGCAGGTGTCGCCATCGAGCCGGTGTCCTGAGCCTCACTACGGTGAAGGCCCAACGGCCGGAGGTGATGTGTGAAGCCCGCTCCCTTCGCCTACCTGCGCCCGCAGTCCGTGAGCGCCGCGGTCGCCGCGCTGGCGGCCGACCCGAGCGCCAAGGTGCTCGCAGGCGGCCAGTCGCTGGTGCCGCTGCTGTCGATGCGGCTCGCCTCGCCCTCGGCGCTCGTCGACATCAACGGCATCCCCGACCTGGACGGCATCGACGTCACCGACGGGGGCGTCCGCATCGGTGCCCTGGCCCGGCACGCCGACGTGCTCGCCGACGAGAAGGTGCGCCGGGTCCAGCCGCTCGTGTCCCTGGCGCTGGCCAACGTCGCGCACGCGACCATCCGCAACCGCGGCACCACCGTCGGCTCGCTCGTGCACGCCGACGCAGCGGCGGAGATGCCGGTCGTGCTGACGCTGCTCGGTGGTTCGGTCGACGTGACCGGACCGTCCGGCAGCCGCACGATCCCCGCCGACGAGCTGTACGTCGGACCACTGGAGACCTCCCTCGCCCACGACGAGATCGCGACCTCCGCGTTCTTCCCGGCGCTCGCGCCCGGCGCCCGGGTCGCGTTCGACGAGATCGCCCGTCGGCACGGCGACTACGCCCTCGTCGGCGCGGCCGCGCTGGTCCACGGCGACAGCGTCCGGGTCGGCTACGTCTCCGTCAGCGACGTGCCCACGGTGGTCGACCTGAGCGGCATCCCCGCCGCGGAGGCCGGCGACGCGGCGCTGGAGCAGCTCGAGCCCGCCGACGACATCCACGCCACCGCGGCCTACCGGTCCCAGCTGGTGCGCGTCCTGACCCGACGAGTGATCGAGGCGGCAGCATGAGCGAAGAGCTGCACGAGGTGCGCCTCGTGGTCAACGGCGTCACCCACGAGGTCGCCGTACCCGCGCGGCGCCTGCTCTCCGACGCGCTCCGCCACGACCTCGGGCTGACCGGCACCCACGTCGGCTGTGAGCACGGCGTGTGCGGCGCCTGCACGATCCTGGTCGACGGGCGGCCGATGCGCTCGTGCCTGATGTTCGCGGTCTCGGCGACCGACAGCGAGATCACCACCGTCGAGGGGCTCACCAACGACGACGGCTCGCTGAGCCCGGTGCAGCAGGCGTTCGCGGAGTGCCACGGCCTGCAGTGCGGGTTCTGCACGCCCGGCTTCCTGACCACGATCACCGCCGGGCTGCGCGACAACCCGACGCCGACCCACGACGAGGCGCGCGACATGATCGCGGGCAACCTGTGCCGCTGCACCGGCTACCAGAACATCGTCAAGGCCGTCGAGAGAGCGGCTGTCATCGAGGCGGAGTCGGCGTCATGACGACCAAGCTGATGGGCACCAAGGTGCAGCGGGTCGAGGACCAGCGGCTGATCCGCGGCCAGGGCCGCTACGTCGACGACGTCGCCGTCGGCCCCGGAACGCTCCACGCCGCCGTGCTGCGGTCTCCGCACGCCCACGCGCGGATCGTCGACATCGACGTCGACGCGGTGCTCGAGCTCGACGGCGTCCACGCCGTCTGGACCTACGACGACCTGGCCGACCTCTCCGCACCGATGGCCGAGCCGCTGCCGCTGCTGATTCCGCACCCCGACCTCACCCACGGCCGCACGCAGTACGCGCTGGCGCGGGACGAGGTCAACTACATGGGCGAGGCGGTCGCGTTCGTGGTCGCCGACGACCGCTACGTCGCCGAGGACGCGGTCGGCCGGATCCGGGTCGACTACGAGCTCCTGCCGCCGGTCGTCGGCGTCGAGGCGGCCCGCGCCGCCGACCAGCTGGTGCACGGCGACGTGCCC
>DASTDJ010000353.1:0-3855 GCA_035710425.1 Nocardioides sp. | reverse complement strand
GTAGACATGGGTGGGGGTGGGTCCACCGCGGTAGTGCTTGAGCAGCAGGTACTTCGCCATCGTCTTTCTCCTCACGTGTGCGGCCGTCGTGGCCGGGTTCACTCCGGGGACGCAGCCGCGGACGGGTTCTCGACATCTCCCCGCCCACGTCGGGTCACGACGATCCGAACCATGCCGCCGACCTACGAAGAGCGCACCTCGATTTCCCGCTCGACGCGTTGCTCGGGCGTCGTCGCGTACGTGGTGGGACCTGCAGCGGCCCGCTAGTGCGCCATGTCGACGAAGCGGGAGTAGTGGCCCTGGAAGGCGACGGTGATGTCGCGGGTGGCGCCGTTGCGGTGCTTGGCCACGATCAGGTCGGCCTCGCCGGGGCGGGTCGACTCCTTCTCGTAGACGTCCTCGCGGTGCAGCAGGATCACCATGTCGGCGTCCTGCTCGAGGGAGCCCGATTCGCGCAGGTCGGACATCATCGGGCGCTTGTCACCACGCTGCTCCGGACCGCGGTTGAGCTGGGAGAGCGCGACGATCGGGACCTCCAGCTCCTTGGCGAGCAGCTTGATCTGACGGGAGAACTCCGAGACCTCGAGCTGGCGGGACTCGACCTTGCGGCCGGACGTCATCAGCTGCATGTAGTCGATGACGACCAGGCGCAGGTCGTGACGCTGCTTGAGCCGGCGGGCCTTCGCGCGGATCTCCATCATCGTCATGTTGGGGGAGTCGTCGATGAAGATCGGGCTGCCGGAGATGCGGCCCATGTGGCGGGCGAGCTTGGACCAGTCGTCGTCGCTCATGTTGCCGTTGCGGATGTGGTTGAGCGGCACCTTCGACTCGGCCGCCAACAGCCGCATGGTGATCTCGGAGCGCGTCATCTCCAGGCTGAAGAAGACGCTGGTCAGGTTGTTCTGGATCGAGGCCGCGCGGCACAGGTCGAGGGCCAGGGTCGACTTGCCCATCGCCGGTCGCGCCGCGACGATCACCATCTGGCCGGTGTGGAGACCGTTGGTGAGCTCGTCGAGGTCGGCGAAGCCGGTGGGCACGCCGTAGAGGCCGGCCTCGCGGTTGCCGATCGCCTCGATCTCGTCGAGGACGCCGGTCATGATCTCGCTCAGCGGCGCGTAGTCCTCGGCGGTGCGGCGGTCGGTGATCTGGTAGACCTCCGCCTGCGCCCGGTCGACGATGTCGTCGACCTGCCCCTCGCCGGCGTAGCCGATCTGGGCGATCTTGGTGCCGGCGTCGACGAGCCGGCGCAGGATGGCCTTCTCGCGCACGATGTCGGCGTAGAACCCGGCGTTGGCCGCGATCGGCACGTTGGCCGCCAGGGTGTGGAGGTAGGGGGCGCCACCGATCCGCTGCAGCTCACCGCGGCGCTGCAGCTCGGCGGCGACGGTCACCATGTCGACCGGCTCGCCCCGGCCGAACAGGTCGATGATCGCGTCGTGGATGGTCTCGTGGGCCGGGCGGTAGAAGTCGACGCCGCGCAGCACCTCGGACACGTCGGCGATCGCGTCCTTGGAGATCAGCATCGAGCCGAGCACCGACTGCTCCGCCGCCATGTCCTGCGGCGGGGTGCGGTCACCGGGCCCGCGCGGGGCCTCGCCCGGCTCATAGGGAGCCGGGCCGTCCCCCCATGCGTCGCCGGGTGCGTCGAACGGCTCCCGCGCCGCGGACTCGGTGATGCTCAACGGACACTCCAGGCGATCGGATGTCGAACAGATATTCGAAGGCTAGGCAGGGGCGCCGACACCGGTGATGAGGGGCCGAACGTACGTGTCGAACGGGCCCGGGGGAAGCGCCGCATCCACAGGTGCTGGGGATAACCGCGCCGGGGAGGTGGACGACACGCTGATTACTGTGCACAGCGTGGGGACAGGACTGTGGATGGAGTCGCGGCACCGTCGACCACTTCCGCTCTGACCTGCGGAAACACTGTCCCAGGGGTGTGGAGCCAAATTAGTTCTCGAGTGGCTCGTTCACCTGCCGTCCACCTCGCCACCTCTCGGTCGCCTTGTCGACAACCCATCTGGTCTAGCGCATTT
The DNA here is from genome assembly GCA_035710425.1 of Nocardioides sp. Classification (GTDB taxonomy): domain Bacteria; phylum Actinomycetota; class Actinomycetes; order Propionibacteriales; family Nocardioidaceae; genus Nocardioides. The sequence continues at coordinate 1,819 of DASTDJ010000353.1, read as the reverse complement.
CCACAACTCGCGGGCGGTTTTGCACAACTCTGTGCCCCCGGGGGTTTCTGCTTGGCTGTCCGGGTGAGCGGCAGGCGGCACGACCGGGAGATCTGGCGCCTCGCAATCCCGGCGTTCCTGGCCCTGGTCGCGGAGCCGCTCTTCCTGCTCAGCGACGCCGCGATCGTCGGCCATCTGGGCACTCCGGAGCTCGCCGGCCTCGGGATCGCGGCCGTGGTGCTGCAGACCGCGGTGGGCCTGTGCGTGTTCCTCGCCTACGGCACGACCGCGAGCGTGGCGAGGTACCTCGGCGCCGGCGACCGGGCTCGCGCGCTGGCCCAGGGCATCGACGGCGTCTGGCTGGCCGTGATCATCGGCGCCGTCGTCACCGTCGCCGGCGTCGCGCTCACCGACCCGCTGGTGGCGGCGTTCGGCGCCGGCGAGGAGGTGAGCGAGCAGGCCACGACGTACCTCCGGATCGCGTTCCTCGGCACCACCCCGCTGCTGGTCATGCTGGCCACCACCGGCGTGCTCCGCGGCCTCCAGGACACCCGCACCCCGCTCGTCGTCGCCGTCGCGGGCAACGCGCTCAACATCGTGCTCAACCTGCTGCTCGTCTACGGCGTGGGCGGATTCGACGGCTTCGGCATCGCCGGGTCGGCCGTCGGCTCGGTGCTCGCCCAGGTCGCCAGTGCCGCGGCGCTGCTCGCCGTCGTGGTCCGCGCCGCCCGGCGCGAGGGAGCCTCCCTGCGACCGGACCTGCCGGGCATCCGCTCCGCCGCGCGAGCCGCGGTGGCTCTGGTGATCCGCACCCTGACCCTGCGCGCCGCGCTGCTCGTGACGACGTACGCCGTGGCTGCAGGGGCCACCGGTGGCGAGGGAGCCGTCGACCTGGCCGCGCACCAGCTCGCGGTGACGATCTGGGGCTTCCTGGCGTTCGCGCTGGACGCGATCGCGATCGCTGCACAGGCGATCACCGGGCGCTACCTCGGCGCCGGGGACGTCGAGAGCACCCGGGAGGTCACCCGCCGGATGGTCTGGTGGGGAGTGGTCAGCGGCGTCGGCACCGGCGTCCTGCTGGCCGCGGCGAGCCCTTGGCTCGGCGCGCTCTTCACCGGCGACACCGAGGTGCAGGACCAGCTGGTGGCGGTGCTGCTCGTCGCCGCCCTCGGCCAGCCGATCGCCGGGGTGGTGTTCGTCCTCGACGGCGTGCTGATCGGCGCCGGCGACGGCACCTACCTGGCCTGGGCCGGCACCGTCGTGCTGGTGGCCTATGCGCCGCTAGTGCTGGCGGCCGCGTGGGCGGGCGGCGGCCTGGTCTGGGTGTGGGTGATCTTCACCGGGGTGTTCATGGGTGCGCGGTTCGTCGCCCTGGTCGGCCGCGCTCGCGGCGATCGGTGGCTGGTCACCGGGACGTGAGTGGGACTCGCCGTACCCTGTGCCGGTGAAGCCGCTGCAGTCCGTCGCGATGGGCTACGTCTTCATCGCGTTGTACGCGCGGTTCAACGGCTACGACGCCTACGCCGACCCGGTCGGCTGGGCGCTGGTCCTCTACGGCGTGCACAAGCTGCCCACCGATACGCCGGCACGCAACGGCATCGTCTACCTGGGCTGGCTGGCCGGGCTGGTGTCGGTCCCGCTGTGGTTCCCCGCGGTCCTCGACGCGCTCGAGGACGCCGACCCGTCGCTGGCCTGGGCCGTCGACCTGCCGCAGTTCGGCTTCGGCATCCTGCTCTGCCTGTCGCTCGCCAAGGCCGCCATCGCAGACGACGACCCGCGCGCCGCCGGATGGCTGCGGATCGTGGCCACCGCGATCACCGTGGTGGCGGTGCTGCCGGTG
>DASTDJ010000352.1:0-8372 GCA_035710425.1 Nocardioides sp. | reverse complement strand
GCTGGCCCTGGGCCGTCGGGAGGACGTCGTCGTCGAGGTGCCCGGCTTCGGCGACGGGCGGCTCTCGATCGTGCTCGCCTGAATTCTTCGCGAGAACCCCTCAGGACCCGACCGCCGCGGCCGAAGTTGAACGCGAGCACGGACCCGCTCGCCATCTCGCCGACGGATCGGCACACCCCCAACGCGTGAGGACTGACTCGCCGTGCTGGTCACCAACGACGCCGTCTCATCCGTGCTGGGCGCCGCCCTCGACGGGCTCGCCTTCCGCCAGCGGGTCACGGCCGACAACATCGCGAACGTCGACACCCCCGGCTTCCGGGCCACGAGCGTGGACTTCGAGAGCGCACTGCGGGACGCCATCTCCGACCCCGAGGACGCGCTGGACGACGGGCTCGGTGTGGTGAGCACGACCACCCAGACCCCCGTCGGCGCGAACGGCAACGGGGTGGACCTCCGCAAGGAGGCGCTGGCGGCGATCCAGTCCCAGTTCCAGTACCAGCTGCTGTCCCGGGCCGTCTCGGAGCGCGCGGACCTGGTCCGTACGTCGGCGGGTGCCGCCTGATGGGGGCCTTCGACCTGCTGCGGATCGCCGGCTCGGGCCTGGGGATGCACCAGACCTGGCTGGACACCCTCGGCCACAACCTCGCCAACATCAACACCATCCGGTCCACCGACGAGGACGCCTTCCAGGCGCAGATGGTCATCGCCGAGGCCGACCCCGAGGGCGGCGTACGGGTCGGCGGCCTGGCGTTCACCGACCCCGAGGGCATGCTCGTGCACGACCCGAACCACCCCCTCGCCGATGAGGAGGGCTACGTGCGGGCCCCGGCTGTCGACATGGCCGGCACCCTCACCCAGCTCGTGATGGCGCAGCGCGGCTACCAGGCCTCCGTGCAGACGACCAAGGTCGCCCAGGACAGCTACCAGAGCGCGATCCAGATCGGAGCCCGCTGATGAGCATCCCCTCGATCGAGCCCGCCGGGTTCGTCCCGTTCGTCGCCCCCACGGTCGCCCCCCAGGCCGCTGCTGCCACCGCACCGACCGGTGGCGCCGGGTTCGGCGACCTCGTCGCGGACAGCCTGGACCGTCTGGAGGGGCTGCAGGACCGCACCGACCAGCTCGCCGTCTCGGCGGCCACCGGGGACCTCGACGACATCCACGACTACACGATCGCCGCCACCGAGGCGTCGGTCGCCACCCAGATGACCGTCGCCGTCCGCAACAAGGCGATCGAGGCGTTCACCGAGATCATGCGGATGCCGATCGGATGAGAGGCGTGCGATGAAGCAGAACCTCGTCCGCACGCTGGCCCGCTACCGCCGGGCCTTCCTCGGTTTCTCGGCCGGCCAGAAGGCGGTCGTCGTGGTCGGCACGCTCGCCCTCGTGGTGGGCGGTGTGCTGGTCGTGCGGTGGGCGTTGTCGCCCAGCTACGCCCCGCTCTACGCCGACCTGGCTCCCGAGGACGCGTCCGCGGTCGTGGAGCACCTGGATGCCGAGGGCATCCCCTACGAGCTCAGCGGTGGGGGCGGCACGATCATGGTGCCGCGGGACCAGGTCTACGACACCCGCATCGCACTGAGCGGCGAGGGGCTGCCGAGCGAGTCGGCCGACGGCTACTCACTGCTGGACGAGCAGGGCCTGTCCACCTCGGAGTTCCAGGAGAAGACCAGCTACAAGCGCGCGATGGAGGGCGAGCTCAGCGCCACCATCGAGTCGATGGACGTCGTCGACACCGCCGTTGTCCACCTCGCCATCCCGGAGAAGGAGGTCTTCGCCGACGAGCAGGACCCCACCACCGCCTCGGTGATGATCGACACCTCTCCCGGCGACGACCTCGACGGCGAGCAGGTGCAGGCGATCGTGCACCTCGTGGCCTCGAGCGTCGACGGCCTGGACCCCGACAAGGTCACGCTCACCGACGCGTCCGGACGGGTGCTGTCCTCGCCGGACGGGTCGGCCGCCTCGGTGGGCGGGATGCGCAACCAGCAGTCCGACGCCGTGCAGCAGGAGCTGCAGGGGCGGCTGCAGAAGATGCTCGACCGGGTCGTCGGGCCCAACAACTCCACGGTCGAGGTCACGGCCATGCTGGACTTCGACACCTCGGTCACCGAGACCACCAAGTACGCCGAGGCCGAGGGCGTGCCGCCGTTGCGGTCGAGCACCGACTCCGAGACCTACCAGGGTCCCGCCGGCGACAGCGGCGCCACCGGCGTCGTGGGTCCGGACGGACAGATGGACAGCTTCGGTACCGGGACGGGGACCGGCGAGTCGGCGTACGAGAAGGAGTCGAAGACCCAGGACAACGCCGTCAACTCCGAGGTGGAGCGCCGTGAGACGGCGCCCGGGGCGATCGAGAACCTGCACGTGGGCGTCGTCCTCGACGCCGCGGCGGCCCGGGCCATCGACCCGGAGGAGATCAGCACGCTGGTGGCGGCCACGGTCGGGATCGACCCGAAGCGCGGCGACACCGTGAGCGTCTCCTCCCTCCCGTTCGACCGCACCGCGGAGGAGGCGGCCGCGGAGGAGCTGGCGGCGGCCGAGAAGGACGCCGCCGCCGCGTCGCGCTGGAAGCAGATCCGGTACGCCGGCATCGCCGGGTTCATCCTGCTGGCGCTGCTCCTCGCCTGGCTCAGCGCGCGGCGCCGGGCCAAGGCCCGCGACAACGCCACCAACTACGTCGTGGAGCAGCTGCGCGCCGAGCAGGAGGCCAAGGCGGCGGTGGAGCCGCCACCGGCCACCCTCGCCCTCGAGCAGGCGGAGGTGGATGAGGGCGACGCGCTTCGCGAGGAGCTGGTCGCGCTCGTCGAGCGCCAGCCCGACGACGTCGCAGCACTGCTGCGCGGCTGGCTGGTGGACCGCCCGTGATGACCGTCGCCACCGGCATCGGCGTGCGCAAGGCGGCGATCCTCCTGGTGCAGCTGGGCCGGGAGCGCGCCGCCGAGGTGCTCGCGAAGCTCACCGAGGCCGAGGTCGAGAGCATCACCGGCGAGATCGCCCGGCTGGACCTGATCAGCGCCTCGGAGACCGACGCGGTGCTCACCGAGTTCCGCGACATGATGACCGCGCGCGCCCACATGGCACAGGGTGGCCTCAGCTACGCCCACCAGCTCCTCGAGGAGTCGCTCGGCGCCGAGCGGGCCGCCGAGATCATGGAGCGGCTCAACGCGGCCGCCGTACAGATGCCGTTCCAGTTCCTGCACCGCGCCGACCCCGCGCAGGTGCGATCGTTCATCGCCGAAGAGCACCCCCAGGTGATCGCGGTGGTGCTGGCGCACATGCCGGCCGACAAGGCGTCGCTGCTGCTCTCCGGCCTGCCGCCGGAGCAGCAGGCCAAGGTGGCCCACCGGATCGCGGTCATGGACCGTACCGCCCCCGACATCATCCGCTCCGTCGAGTCGGTGCTGGAGCGCCGCCTCTCCTCGATGCTGCAGCCGGCCGAGGTGTCCCGCGTCGGCGGCATGGACCCTCTGGTCAACATCATCAACCGCTCCGACCGGTCCACCGAGCGACAGATCGTGGAGGGCCTCGAGGCCCTCGACCAGGAGCTCGCCGACGAGGTCCGCAGCCGGATGTTCATGTTCGAGGACATCGTCACGCTGGACGACCGCTCGGTGCAGCAGGTGCTCCGCCAGGTCGAGACCGACGTGCTCGCGACCGCCCTCAAGGGTGTCGCTCAGAACGTCCGCGACAAGGTCACCGCCAACCTGTCGGAGCGGGCCGCGGAGAACCTCCTCGACGAGATCCAGGTGCTCGGCCCGGTCCGGCTGAGCCAGGTCGAGGAGGCCCAGCAGGGGGTCATCCGCACGATCCGGGAGCTCGAGGAGCAGGGGCAGATCATGATCCGCCGCGGGGGTGACGATGACCTCGTCGAGTGAGTCCCTGCAGGCAGAGGTGGTCTCCCGGGAGACCGTCACGACGGTGCGTGAGGCCGAGGTGCCGGAGCTGCCCACCGGGCCGTGGACCCGGCTGGGGACACGGTCGGTGCACGGCGACGCCGTCACCGAGGGCGCGCTGGACGGCCTCGCCGGCAGCATCCGCTCCAAGGCCCGCTCGCAGGGCTACTCGGTGGGCTGGGCCGAGGGCCGCCGGCAGGCCGTGCTCGAGGCCCGGCAGCAGCAGGCCGAGCGGGAGGCGGCGGCCGAGGCAGCCGAGCGACGTCGCGCCGAGGAGCACGCCGACGCACTGACCGCGCTGCGCCTGGCCGCTGAGGCCCTGCACGAGCACGCGGTCGTGGTGGCCGCCCGCGTCGAGGACGCGGCGCTGGAGCTGGCCCGCGAGCTCACCCGCTGCCTCGTCGACCACGAGCTGCGAACCGCCCCCGACCCTGCCGGTGACACCGTGCGCCGGGCGCTCACGCTGCTGCCGGAGCCCGGCGCCGTACCGATCACCCTGCGGCTGCACCCCGACGTGGCCGCATCCGCGGCGTCCGACGACCTCCGCGCCCGTGGCGTCCGGGTCGTGCCCGATGCCTCCCTCGACACCTGCGACGCGATCGCCGAGACCGACCACACCGTGGTCGACGCCCGGGTGAGCGAGGCGCTCGACCGGGTGCTGGAGGTGCTGTCGTGAACGCCACGCTGCTGGCACGCCGTACGCCGGCACTGGCGGCCGCCCGCCCGGAGAAGCTGGGCCGGGTCGCCGACCTGGTGGGTCTGCAGCTGCGGGTGGTCGGCCTCTCCGCCGCGATCGGCGATCTCGTGGAGGTGCTCGGCCCGCGGCCGGTGCTCGCCGAGGTCACCGCCGCGGACAACGACGGCCTGGCCTGCATGCCGCTCGGCCACACGGCCGGGCTCAGCGCCGGCGCGCCGGTGCGCGGGACCGGCGCACCTCTGCGCATCCGGGTCGGCGAGGAGCTGCGCGGGCGGGTGCTGGACGGCCTCGGCAGGCCGCTCGACGGCGGGCCGGCACTGGACCACCTCCCCGAGGTCGGCGTGGACAACGAGGCGCCGCCGGCGGTCTCCCGCCCCCGGGTCGATCAGCAGCTGGGGCTCGGCATCCGGGCCCTGGACGCCCTGGTGCCATGTGGCGTCGGGCAGCGGATCGGCGTGATGGCCGGGTCCGGTGTGGGCAAGTCGACCCTGCTGTCGATGATCGCGCGCGGCACGCAGGCGGAGATCTCGGTGCTCGCGCTGGTGGGCGAGCGCGGCCGCGAGGTCGGCGAGTTCCTCGAGCGCGACCTCGGCCCCGAGGGCCTGGCCCGCTCGGTGGTGGTCGTGGCGACGTCCGACGCACCCCCGGTCGAGCGACTGCGCGCGGCGTTCACGGCGACCCGGATCGCGGAGTGGTTCCGCGACCAGGGCCGCGACGTGATGCTGATGATGGACAGCCTGACCCGGGTGGCCATGGCCCAGCGCGAGATCGGGCTGTCGGTCGGCGAGCCGCCGGCGACCCGCGGCTACCCGCCCAGCGTCTTCTCGCTCCTCCCCCGCCTGCTCGAGCGCGCCGGGAACGCCGCGGTCGGTTCGATCACCGGCGTGTACACGGTGCTCGTGGAGGGCGACGACCTCCAGGACCCGATCGGCGACACCGCGCGCTCGATCCTCGACGGACACGTGGTGCTGTCCCGTCGGCTCGCCACGTCCGGACACTTCCCGAGCATCGACGTGCTCGAGTCGATCTCCCGGGTGACGTCGTCGGTCACCACCGCCGAGCAGCGCGAGGCCGCGACCCGGCTGCGCAGGCTGCTCGCGGCGCACCGCGACGTCCGCGAGCTCGTCGAGATCGGCGCGTACGTCGCCGGGACCGACGCCGACGCCGACCTGGCGCTGCAACGACTCACCGACATCGACGCGTTCCTGCGCCAGTCGGTCGACGAGCCGTCCGCGCCGGCCGAGACCTGGGCCCGGCTCGAGGCGCTGGTGGCCTCGTGAGCGCGACCGACCGCGGCCTGCGGGCCGTCCGCCGCGTCCGCGAGGGGCGCGAGCTGGACGCCCGCCTCGGCCTGCACCGGGCCCGGAGCGAGGAGAGCGAGCGACGTGCCGTGGCGGCGCGGCTGGCGTCGCGGCTCGCGGACGGCGACCGGCTCCCTGCCCTGGTCACGGGTGCCGAGCTGGCCGCGCGGCGGGCCGCCCTGCTCCGGCTCGGCATCTCCCTGACCGAGGCGACCACGGTGGCCGAGGCCGCAGGGCGGGTCGCGGACTCCGCCCAGGCCCACTGGCAGGTCGCCCACTCCCGCACCCGGGCCATCGACGCGCTGCTGGAGCGTCGCGCCGCCGCCCGTCGGGTGGAGCAGCAGCGTGCCGAGGACCGGCACCTCGACGAGGTCGCCGGCCAGGCCTGGCAGCGGCGGCGCACCGAGGCGGCCCGATGAGCGTCAGCGCGGTCACCACCCGCATCGCCGAGATCCGCAGCGACATGGTGTCGCTGGGGCTGGACAGGGTCAGCGCCGGCAGCGGTGCGGCGTTCACCCGAGCGTTGGCGTCGGTGGGCGAGGCCGGCCAAGAGGCCACCGGGCAGCCCACCGGCGCCGACGTGGTCGCCGAGGCCCGCAAGTACCTCGGCGTCCCCTACGTGTGGGGCGGCACCGACCCTGCAAAGGGGCTGGACTGCTCGGGCCTGGTCCAGCTCGTCTACCGCAACCTCGGCATCGAGCTGCCCCGGGTGTCCTCCCAGCAGGCCACCGCGGGCCGCGCGGTCCCGAGCATGGCGCAGGCGCAGCCGGGTGACATCCTGGCCTTCAACTCCCCGGTCAACCACGTCGGCATCTACATCGGCGCCGGCAAGATGATCGAGGCGCCCCGCACCGGTCTCGACGTACGGGTCATCGACGTCTACGAGACGCCGACCGCAATCCGCCGCGTGCTCCCCGGCCAGGCCGTGAACGGTGTCGGCGCGGCCACCGGGGTCTCCGCCGAGGTGCCGTACGCGCGGCTGTTCGAGAGCGCCGGCGCCCGGTACGGCGTCGACCCCACTCTGCTCGCCGCAGTCGCCGAGCAGGAGTCCGGCTACCGTCCCGACGCGGTCAGCCCGGCCGGCGCGCAGGGGCTGATGCAGCTGATGCCGGCGACCGCCCGCGGACTGGGCGTCACCGACTCGTTCGACCCGGCCCAGGCCGTCGACGGCGCGGCGCGGCTGATGCGCGACCTGCTCGACCGTTTCGACTCGACCCCGTTGGCGCTGGCGGCGTACAACGCGGGTCCCGGGGCCGTGCTCCGCTACGACGGCATCCCGCCCTACCCCGAGACCCAGAACTACGTGCGCTCGGTGATGGGGATCTGGGAGGGCCTGCGATGACGTCCATGAGCATGCCGGCCATGCCCACCACGACCGTGCCCGTGGCGGCCGTCCCGGGGGACCCGGCCCAGGCCGAGGGGTCGGCCGCTGCGGCCACTCGACAGGAGGGCGCCGGCGGCTTCGCCGACCTGATCGCTGCCCTGCTCGACCCCACCGTCCGGGTGCCCGAGACCGAGCCGGCGACCCCTAGCGCCTCGGACGACGGCGCTGAACCCGCCGACGCCGACGCGGCCCCAGACCCGGCCGGCCTCCTCACCATCACGACCCCCCAGCCGCTGACCGTCCCGATCGCCGCGGCCGTACCGGTCATCGCCCCGGCCGACACCCCGCCCGGACCGGACGGCAGGGACGACACCGCGCCCTCCCCCGTCGCGACGCCTGCCCCGCTCGGGCCCGACGCGCCCGATGCCGGCGTACGTCCGGCGTCCGTCGGGACGGCCAGGTCTTCCGAGGTCGCTGCGGGGGCCGCTGGACCCGCGGCGGTCACGGAGCCGAAGACCCCGATGACGCAAGCCACGACGCCTGCGCCTTCCACTCCTGTGCCGGAGGTCGGCCCGACGACGTCCGTGGTGCCCGGCGCCACGGCGGTGGCTGCGGGCGCGGAGCCTCTTCCCGGCCCCGCGCCCGCACTCTCCGACGCCGGCAGGCAGGTGGGCCCGGTGCTCGTGCGGATCCTGGAGGCGAACCCCGCACGGCCGAGCACCCACCGGGTCTCGCTGCACCTCCACCCCGCCGACCTCGGCGAGGTGCGGGCGACGCTCACCCTGCGCGACGGCGCCGTGCACGTCACCCTCGCCGCCGGGCCGGCGGCCCGCGAGCTGCTGCGCCAGGACCACCCTCTGCTGCACCACGTGCTCGAGCAGACCGGGGCCGAGCGCGTCGAGATCGCCGTACGGGCCCTGCCGACCGGTCGCGAGACCGTGGACACCGCGGGGACCAGCGCGCCGAGCGACCTGTTCACCGGCGACCGACCGGGTTCGTCGGGGAGCTCCGGCCGTGAAGAGCGTCCCGGGGCGGCGCCGCGGTCAACCGCACCAGCCGCCACGGATCTTCCCGGGACCGACCCGCCCGCGCCGCGGCCGGCGCCCGCCGGCAGGTCCGGCGTCGACCTCAGCCTCTGACCACGCACCACCGCAGAA
>DASTDJ010000351.1:0-3850 GCA_035710425.1 Nocardioides sp. | reverse complement strand
CGCGGAAGCCCTCCGTCAGCGTCCTGCCCATCAGCTCCGCGACCTCCGGCCGGCGGGCCGCCTCCAGTCGGAGCTCGAACCACGCCAGCGTCACCTCGGGCTCAGCTGTCAGCCGCCGGACGATGTCGCGCAGGTGTCGCGCGAACGACGCCCGGTCGCCCGGGTGTTTCCCGAGCTCGGCGATGACAGCGGGATCAGGTGCGAACCGTTCACCGATCCGCGCGACCAGACCCTCCAGCAGAGCGGCCCGCGAGCGGAAGTAGTTCGAGGTCGTCCCCGCCGGCGAGTCGCTCTCGGCGTCCACCGCACGGTGGGTGAGACCGCGGGCGCCTTCACGAGCCAGCACCGTGATCGCAGCGTCCGCCAGCTCGTCGCGTCGGGCCTGGTTGCGCGCCATGGGCTGAGAGTAGCGCGAACCACTACATCCGTTGTAGTCTGCAATCACTACATCTGTCGTGATTGGAGGATCTCTTGCGAGAGCTCACCTACTACGTCGCCACGTCCCTGGACGGCCACATCTCCGGCCCGGACGACGACATCTCCGCGTTCCCGGTGGAGGGCGACCACATCGAGATGATCAAGTGCGACTACCCGGACACGCTCCCCCACGTGGCTCTCGACGCCTTCGGGCTCACCGCGGACGGGTCGCGCTTCGACACGACCCTGATGGGCTGGAACACGTACGCCGCGGGCTTCACCCACACCCGCGACCCCTACCCGCACACCCGTCAGTTCGTGTTCTCCCGGACCCGTAGCCAGGACGACGTGCCAGCCCACATCACGCTGACGGCCGAGGATCCCGTCGACGTGGTGCGGCGCCTCCAGAAGGAGGACGGCACCGGCATCTGGCTCTGTGGCGGCGGAGCTCTGGCTGCCGCGCTGGTCGACGAGATCGACCGGATGGTGCTGAAGGTGAACCCGATCGTGCTCGGGGAGGGAACCCGCCTGTTCGCGGCTGGCGGCTACCGGCCGCTGGGCTTCCGTCGAGTGGCGAGCACGCCGTACGAGTCGGGGGTGACGGTCAACGAGTACGTCAGAAGTGGGTCCACCCCGTAGGCCCGTCGTAGACCGCCCCGTCCACGGTCACCGTGCCGGCCTCGCCGTCGCGGACCTCGCCGATCACCGTCCACCCGTCCGGCACCGATCCCTGGTCCGGGAACGTCGCCAGCAGCGCGTGGTCCTCTCCCCCGCCCAGGATGAAGCTCAGCGGGTCGGCGTTGGTCGCAGCGCCGACCGCCACCAGCGGCTCGGGCACCTCGAACGCCTCCCGTCGTACGTCGATGGCCACGCCCGAGTCGGTGGCCAGGTGGCCGGCGTCCGCGAGCAGGCCGTCGGACACGTCGATCATCGCCGTCGCGCCGGCGTCGGCGGCGGCCGGCCCGGCGTCGTACGGCGGATCGGGGCGTCGGTAGGCCTCGACCAGGACCCGTGGCGACCGGAAGCCCCGGCCGAGCACGGCGAGTCCGCCGGCCGACCAGCCCTGCCGGCCGGCGAGCGCGACGACGTCGCCGGCGCGGGCGCCGGACCGGAGCACCGGGGACTGCGTGCACGCGCCGAGCACGGTGACGGCCACGACGATCTGGTCGGAGCGGGTCAGGTCGCCACCGACGACGCTCGCACCCACCCGGTCGCACTCGGCGGCGAAGCCGTCGGCGAACTCGAGCGCCCACTGCACCGGCAGGTCGCCGGGCGCGGCCAGGCCGATGGTGAGCGAGGTCGCTCGACCGCCCATCGCGTTGATGTCTGAGAGGTTCTGCGCCGCCGCACGGTGACCCACGTCGGTCGCCGAGACCCAGTCGCGGCGGAAGTGGTTGCCCTCGACGAGGAGGTCGGTCGAGACCACGACATGGCCGGTGCGGACCCGGAGCACCGCGGCGTCGTCGCCGGGTCCGACGAGTACCTGCTCGCCTTGGCCGAAGCGGCTGACCAGCTCGGCGATGAGTCCGAACTCGCCGGCGTCGGCGAGGGTGGCGTCGGGTGGGATCGGCATGCGCCCATCCCACCAGAACGCCGGGTTTCCACGAGGTAACGCCTCCCTACCGGCCGCCGGACCCGGCGCGGTAGGTTGGGCGTCGCTGAGCCCCACCCCAACGACGTAGGGAGTGCACGAATGGTCGTCCAGGCGTACATCCTGATCCAGACCGACGTCGGCAAGGCCGCCGAGGTGGCCAAGGAGATCGCCCAGGTCAAGGGCGTGACCCTCGCCGAGGACGTCACCGGTCCCTACGACGTGATCGTCCGCGCCGAGGCCCGCAACGTCGACGAGCTGGGCAAGCTCGTGGTCTCGAAGGTGCAGAACCTCGACGGCATCACCCGCACCCTGACCTGCCCGGTCGTGCACATCTGAGTGCGTCGACCCACCCTTCTCCGACGCCCCGTGTCCCTCCGGACCCGGGGCGTCGTCGTGTGCGGGTGCCTGCTGCTCACCGGATGCTCGGGCCCGGTCGAGATCGACACCCCCGCCCTCACCGCGGACGACGAGGCGGCGTGTGAGGGCTTCGTCGACGACCTGCCGGACACGCTCAACGACGAGGAGCCGGTGGAGACCGACCCGGAGGACCCGCTCGGCGCGGCGTACGGCGACCCGGCGATCGTCGTCGTCTGCGGCGTCGATGCACCAGAGGAGTTCAACGCCACCTCGGCGTGCGAGGAGGCCAACGGGGTGGGGTGGTTCGCGCCGCCGGAGCAGTACGACGACCAGTCCGCCGACGTCACGATCTTCGCGGTGACCCACCGGCCGGTCGTCGAGATGCGGCTGCCGGCCGACTACCGGCCGGACGGCATCGCGGCCGCGCTGGCCGAGCTGGCAGCGCCGGTGAAGGCGAACCTCGAGAAGGTGCAGGACTGCGTCTGATTCCGAGACCGCCGGAGCAAGCTCGGCCCGGGCGGCTCAGCGCAGTCCCGTGTCGCGGGCGAGGGCGAGGCGGATCAGCCGGTCGACCAGGGTCGGGTAGTCCACGCCGCTGGCGGCCCACATCCGGGGGAACATCGAGAGCGGCGTGAACCCGGGCATCGTGTTGAGCTCGTTGACCACGAGCGATCCGTCGGGCATCACGAAGAAGTCGACCCGGGCGAGTCCCTCGCAGCCCACCGCCTCGAACGCGCGCGCCGCCAGGGCCCGCAGCTCGGCCGCGGTCTCCTCCGGCAGGTCGGCGGGTACGTCGAGCTCGGTGGCCTCCTCGGGGAGGTACTTCGCCTCGAAGTCGTAGAACTCGTGGTCACCGGTCACCCGGATCTCGGCCGGGACGCTGGTCTCGGCGGAGCCGTCGGGCGACTGGAGCACCCCGCACTCGACCTCGCGGGCGCCCTCCGCGGAGACCTCGACCAGCACCTTGGGGTCGTGCAGCAGCGCGCCCTCGATCGCGGCGTCGAGCTCGGGGGCGTCGTGGGCCTTGGCGATGCCGATGCTCGAGCCACCGCGCGCCGGCTTCACGAACAGCGGGTAGCCGAGCTCACCCGCGCGCGCCCGGATCGCTGCGGGGTCGCGCGCCCACTCACGCGCGTGCAGGCTGATGCTCGGCATCACGGGCAGCCCGGCCGCCGTCAGCACGACCTTCATGTAGGCCTTGTCCATGCTCACCGCGGAGGCGAGGACGCCGGCGCCGACGTAGCGAACGCCGGCCATCTCGAGCATTCCCTGGATGGTGCCGTCCTCGCCCCACGGACCGTGCAGGAGGGGGAAGACCACGTCCACCTCGCCCAGGGTGCGCGGCGGTTGCGACGGCTCGTGCACGGTCAGGTCGGTGGCGCTGTCCGTGCGCGCGAGCGTCACCGGTGCGAGCTCTGCATCGACGCTCGGCAGCTGGTCGGCACTGGCGATCTGGAGCTGGGCCGGATCACCCGACTCGAG
>DASTDJ010000350.1:0-49893 GCA_035710425.1 Nocardioides sp. | reverse complement strand
CGGCAAGACCGCGACGGTCGCGTGGGTCGCCGAGCAGGTGCAGCGGCCGATCCTGGTGATGCAGCCCAACAAGACGCTGGCCGCCCAGTTCGCCAACGAGCTGCGCCAGCTCTTCCCCGACAACGCGATCGAGTACTTCGTCTCCTACTACGACTACTACCAGCCCGAGGCGTACGTCCCCCAGACCGACACCTACATCGAGAAGGACTCCTCGATCAACGAGGAGGTCGAGCGGCTGCGCCACTCCGCGACCAACTCGCTGCTGACCCGTCGCGACGTGATCGTGGTGTCGACGGTGTCCTGCATCTACGGCCTCGGCACCCCGCAGGAGTACGTCGACCGGATGCTGCGGCTGCGCGTCGGCGAGGAGCACGACCGCGACTCGATCCTGCGACGGCTGGTCGAGATCCAGTACACGCGCAACGACATGTCCTTCACCCGGGGCACGTTCCGGGTCCGCGGCGACACCCTCGAGATCTTCCCGGTCTACGAGGAGCTCGCCTTGCGCGTCGAGTTCTTCGGCGACGAGATCGAGCGCCTGATGACCCTGCACCCGGTCACCGGCGAGGTGCTCACCGACGATCAGGAGCTCTACATCTTCCCGGCGAGCCACTACGTCGCCGGCCACGACCGCATGGAGCGGGCGATCAAGGGGATCGAGGCGGAGCTCGACGAGCAGCTCGAGACGTTCGAGCGGCAGGGCAAGATGCTCGAGGCCCAGCGGCTGCGGATGCGCACGACCTACGACGTGGAGATGATGCGCCAGGTCGGCTCCTGCGCCGGGATAGAGAACTACTCGATGCACATCGACGGGCGATCGCGAGGCTCGGCGCCCAACTGCCTGCTCGACTACTTCCCCGAAGACTTCCTGCTCGTCATCGACGAGTCCCACGTCGCGGTCCCGCAGATCGGCGGGATGTACGAAGGCGACATGTCGCGCAAGCGCAACCTCGTCGACCACGGGTTCCGGCTGCCCAGCGCGATGGACAACCGGCCGCTGAGGTGGGAGGAGTTCCTCGACCGGATCGGTCAGACCATCTACCTCTCCGCCACCCCGGGCGACTACGAGCTCGACAAGGTCGGCGGCGACACGGTCGAGCAGATCATCCGGCCGACCGGCCTGATCGACCCCGAGGTCGTGGTGAAGCCGACCAAGGGCCAGATCGACGACCTGATCCACGAGATCAGGCAGCGCACGGACAAGAACGAGCGGGTCCTGGTCACCACCCTGACCAAGAAGATGTCCGAGGACCTCACCGACTACCTCCTGGACGCCGGGGTCCGCACCCGCTACCTCCACTCCGAGGTCGACACCCTCAAGCGGATCGAGCTGCTCCGCGACCTGCGGCTGGGTGACTACGACGTGCTGGTCGGCATCAACCTGCTGCGGGAGGGCCTCGACCTGCCCGAGGTGTCGCTGGTGTCCATCCTCGACGCCGACAAGGAAGGCTTCCTCCGGTCCGACAAGTCGCTGATCCAGACGATCGGCCGCGCGGCCCGCAACGTCTCCGGCCAGGTGCACATGTACGCCGACCGGATCACGCCCTCGATGGAGTCCGCCATCGACGAGACCAACCGGCGCCGGGCCAAGCAGGTCGCCTACAACACCGCCAACGGCATCGACCCGACCCCGCTGCGCAAGAAGATCGCCGATATCACCGAGATGCTCGCCCGCGAGGACGAGAACACCCAGGAGCTGCTGGAGACCTGGCAGCACCTCGACCCGAAGTCGAAGAAGGCCCCGGTGCCCGGGCTCTCCAAGATCAAGCAGGACAGCGTGGGTGTCCACGCGGCCGACCTGGCCGGTCTGCCCAGCGCCGAGCTCGCCGAGCTGATCCAGCAGCTGACCGACCAGATGAAGAGCGCCGCGGCCGAGCTGCAGTTCGAGCTCGCGGCCCGGCTGCGCGACGAGATCAGCGAGCTGAAGAAGGAGCTGCGACAGATGATGGAGGCAGGGGTCCGCTGACCGCGGGCCCGTAGGCGGGCCCGAGTGACCGCCGTAACACGCCTACGCTTTCGGAAGTGAACGTTCCTGCACCGTCCGCGCGGCGCGTGTGGACGGTGTGGGCGGTCGGTCTGCTCGCCTACATGCTCGCGGTGTTCCACCGGTCGTCACTTGCGGTGGCCGGCCTGGCGGCGGGGGAGCGGTTCGACATCACGGCCTCCCAGCTGGCCACCTTCACGATGCTGCAGCTGCTCGTCTACGCCGGCATGCAGATCCCGGTGGGCCTGCTGGTCGACAGGTTCGGGTCGCGGAGCGTGATGCTCACCGGCACCGTGCTGCTGGCCGCTGCCCAGGCGGGCTTCGCGTTGGCGGAGTCCTACGCCGTCGCGGTCCTCGCGCGCACGTTCGTGGGGGTCGGCGACGCCCTCACGTTCATCTGTGTGCTGCGCCTGGTGAGCCGATGGTTCCCCACCCGCCGGATCCCGTTCGTCACCCAGGTGACCGGCACCCTGGGCCAGCTCGGCGCGGTCGGCGCGGCGGTCCCGATGACCTGGGCCCTGAGCCACTGGGGATGGACGCAGGCCTACCTGGTGGCCGCCGGGCTGGGCGTGGTCCTGGCCGCCTTGGTCGCGCTGGTCGTGCACGACTCGCCCGACTCGCGACACGTCCTCGGGCCGCGGATGTCGTTGCGGTCGGTGCGGGCCAGCCTGGCCGCCTCCTGGTCGCACCCCGGCACCCGCCTCGGCTTCTGGATGCACTTCACCACCCAGTTCAGCGCCACCGTGCTGGCGCTGCTGTGGGGCTACCCGTTCCTGGTCCGCGCCGAGGGCCGCTCGTCGCAGACGGCTGGCCTCCTGCTCACCCTGATGATCGTCGCGGTGATGGTGAGCGGACCGGTGCTCGGCTGGCTGATCGGCCGGCATCCGTGGCACCGCTCGACCACCGTGCTCGCCATCGTCTGGGCGATCGTGCTCGTGTGGACGGTGGTGCTCTGGTGGCCGGGCTCCGCGCCCACGTGGCTGCTGGTCGTGCTCGTGCTGGTGACCGGGGTGGGTGGACCGGCGTCGATGATCGGGTTCGACCTCGGCCGCACCTCCAACCCCGCGGAGCGACTCGCGAGTGCGAGCGGCATCATCAACCAGGCCGGCTTCAGCGCCTCGCTGGTGCTCGTCATCACGGTCGGGTTGATCCTCGACTGGCGCACCCCGGGTGCCAGCACGTCGTACACGCCGTCGGCGTTCCGCTGGGCGATGAGTGCTCAGTACGTCCTCTGGGCCGTGGGCCTGGTCCAGATCTGGCGCTACCGCCGCCGCACGCGGGCGGTGGTGAGCCGGGAGGAGCTCGAGGCCGGCGCCACCGCCTGACCCCTGAGACGCATGGCGCCTGCTGGGGCTGGCTACCGGGACCGCATGAGCACCCCCATCGATCTCGGCAGGCCGGTCTCCGGTGACGTCGTCGAGCTGATCCTGCAGGACCACCGCCTCTTCGAGACGCTGCTGCGCGACCTGCGGGACGCCACGGCCGACCGCGACGCCGTGCGCCAGGCGTTCGCGACGCTGCACGTCGCGCACGCGGAGTCCGAGGAGAAGCACGTCTACCCGAAGCTGCGGCGCAAGGACGCGATCGACGAGGACGAGGCCGAGCACAGCGAGGAGGAGCATGCGGAGGGGCACGAGGCGCTGCTCGCGGTGCTCGAGCTGAAGGGCACCGACACGCAAGCGTTCGACGACGCGGTCGAGGAGCTGGCGAAGGTGGTCAACCACCACCTCACCGAGGAGGAGCTGACCATCCTCAACCCGGCCCGGGAGGAGGTCGGTGAGCAGGTCCGCACGGACCTCGGGGCGCTGTTCGCCGACGAGCGGAACGCTCAGATCGACGACAACTGCGGCCGGCTGGAGAATGTCCGGGCGATCGTGGCGAAGGCGAAGCAGGAGGGTCTGCTCGACAACCAGGACGAGGACGACTAGAACCACGGAGTGGACGTCGCGACGATGCAGGCACACTGCCTGGCCAAACCGGGCGCCTGGCCGGACAACCCGTGGGACCACGAGCACCCGGTGATCAAGGTCGGGCCGGGGGAGCAGGGCAAGATCTTCGCCTTCCTCGGGGCGTCCGGCGTCGGCGTCAAGGGCGGCCCGAGCCGAGAGGCGGCCGACGAGTGGCTGCAGCGCTTCCCCGACGACGCGAGCGTCATGGCCTACATCGGCCGGTCGGGCTGGAACGACCTGGCCTTCGGCGGCGCCATCCCCGACGAGGACCTGCTGGAGGCCGTGGACGAGTCCTACCGGCTGGTCGTTGCCAAGCTGCCCAAGAAGCATCGGCCCGCAGGCTGGGACGACTGACCCGGGGACGCTACGAGGAGCCGCGCATCCGTCGGCTGGCGCCGAGCCCGACCAGACGGGCCACGACGAGCGCGACGTAGAAGACGCCGACGACCATCTCCACCATCACCAGCGACCTGGCGTGGTCACCGACCGGCACGATGTCCGACAGGCCCAGGCTGGTGAGCGTCGTGAAGGACAGGTAGAGCAGCTCGAACCAGGACTGGTCGGTGCCGGAGCTCCCCGAGAACGAGCCGGACCAGAGCACCTGCGCGGCGTTGAAGACGTAGGCGAAGGCCCACGCGACGACCGTGAAGGCCGCGCCGGTCGCGTAGAGCTCGTCGCGGGTCACCTTGTCGTCGTGGAAGAGGTAGCGCACCATCGCGTACGACACGAAGAAGTAGAACGGCGCGTGGAACGCGGCCGACAGCAGGATGACCCAGCCGAGGTCGGGATCGATCGCCTCGAGGATGGTGAACACCATGGCGGGGCCGCCCAGCCAGATCGCGACCCAGCTCAGCGCAGGCGTGCGACGTACGGCCCAGACCGCGATCAGAACCACCGCCATCTGCACCACGCCGACCACGGCGCGACCGGCCACGCTCCCGTCGAGGAACGGATAGGCGAGGACCACGACCAGCTGGGCGAACAGCAACACCGCCGACGGATGCTCACGCGCGGTACGGAGGCGGCTCACGCGCCGATCCTAAAGTTCACGGCGCTGTCAGCCGTGGAGGCGCGTCACCCCAGGGGCCCCCGACCGTTGATCACTCCGGAGGGATCACCGGATCGGGCCGGGACACGCCCTAAGACATGTCTCATAGACGAAAACGAGAACACGTTCTATTGTGTGGCGACCGTCGCACTGGGTTGGGAGGTGACCGATGGGAATCAGCGCCGTGTCGGTCCTTCGAGGACCCGGCGAAATCACGGCGATGGTCGTCGAGGTCACCAAGCGGATCTTCACCCGCCCGTTCCAGTTCCGCGAGTTCATCGAGCAGGCGTGGTTCATCACCAGCGTGACGCTGATGCCGACGATCATGGTCTCGATCCCGTTCGGGGCGGTCATCTCGCTGCAGGTCGGCAACCTGACCGGGCAGCTCGGCGCCCAGTCGTTCGCGGGCGCCACGGCCGTCCTGGCCACCGTTCGTGAGGCGGCTCCGATCGCGGCCGCCATGATCATCGCCGGCGCCGCCGGCTCGGCCATCTGCTCCGACCTCGGCTCCCGCAAGATCCGCGAGGAGATCGACGCAATGGAGGTGCTCGGCGTCGACCCGCTCGAGCGCCTGGTCGCTCCGCGCGTGGTCGCCACCATGTTCGTGGCCGCGATGATCAACGGCATCGTGATCGCCGCGGGCATCGCCGGCGGCTACTTCTTCACGGTGATCGTCCAGGGCGGTTCCGCGGGCGCGTTCCTCGCCAACTTCACGGCGCTCGCCTCGCTGCCCGACCTCTACATCTCGATGGTCAAGGCCATCCTGTTCGGCTGGCTGGCCGCCATCGTGGGGTCGTACAAGGGCCTCACCGCCGGCGGCGGGCCTAGTGGGGTCGGTCGCGCGGTGAACGAAGCGGTCATCATCGCGTTCATGCTGCTGTTCTTCCTGAACGCAGTGATCACGGCCATCTACTTCCAGATCGTTCCTCCGGTGGGTCTCTGATGGCTGGCCTCACCGAGATCGCGGGCAACGCCGTGCAGTCGCCGCGGCGGTCCATCGAGCGGTACGGCGACCAGCTGCTGTTCTGCGTCAAGGCCCTGTACGCGATCCCGCAGACCATCAAGCGCTACCCGAAGGAGATCACCAAGACCCTCGCCGAGATCACGTTCGGCGTGGGTGGTCTGAGCCTGATCGCGGGCTCGGTCGGCGTGATCGCGTTCATGGCGTTCTTCGCCGGCACCGAGGTCGGCATCCAGGGCTACGCCTCGCTGAGCCAGATCGGCGTCGCGAAGTTCAGCGCGTTCATCTCGGCGTACTTCAACACCCGTGAGGTGGCGCCCCTGGTCTCGGCGATCGCGCTGGCTGCGACCGTGGGCTGCGGCTACACCGCGCGGCTCGGGGCCATGCGGATCTCCGAGGAGATCGACGCGCTCGAGGTCATGGGCATCCCGTCGCTGCCGTTCCTGGTCACCACCCGGATGATCGCGGCGTTCATCGCGGTGATCCCGCTCTACATCGTGGCCCTGTCGGCGTCGTACCTCTCGCCCCGGCTGATCGTCACCTACATCTACGGGCAGTCACCAGGCACCTACGACCACTACTTCCTGCAGTTCCTGCCACCGATCGACATGCTCTGGTCGTTCTTCAAGCTGCTGTTCCTGGCTGTGGCGATCATCCTGATCCACTGCTACTACGGCTACACCGCGAGCGGCGGCCCCGCGGGCGTGGGCCGGGCGGTCGGCCGCGCCATCCGCACCAGCATCGTGACCGTGGTGGTCGCCGACTTCTTCCTCAGCTTCGCGATCTGGGGCTCGACCACGACCGTGAGGATCACGGGCTGATGCTGGTCAACATCCACCACGACAACGCGCGTGAGCACAACCGGCTGCTCATCGCGGGGATCGCGTTCATCGTGTCGATCGCCCTGCTGATCTGGCTGTCGATCGCGATCTACAACAAGGAGTTCGAGCGGGTCACCATGGTGACCGTCAAGGCCGACCGCGCCGGTCTCCAGCTGGCCAAGTTCGGCGACGTGCGGGTCAACGGTGCGCTCGTCGGCCAGGTCCGTGAGGTCACCCAGGACGGCGAGCAGGCCGAGATCCACATCGCGCTGCAGCCGTCGGCCGCCGAGAAGATCCCCTCCAACGTGTCGGTCGAGATCCTCCCGACGACGCTGTTCGGCCAGAAGTTCGTCTCCTTCGTGTCGCCCGACTCGCCATCGGACGACCCGCTCACCGACGGGACGGTCATCCCCGCCAGCCGGGTGGAGACCAACGTCGAGCTGAGCCAGGTCCTGGCCGACCTCTTCCCGCTGCTCCGCGCGGTCCGGCCGGCGGACCTCAACGCCACCCTGAACGCCCTGGCCACCGCGCTCGAGGGCCGCGGCGAGCAGCTCGGCGCGACGATGGACGAGCTCGGTCAGTACCTCGACGCGATCGACGACCACCTGCCCACACTGCGCGAGGACCTGGTGGAGCTGGCCGAGGTCGCGGACGCCTACGACATCGCGGCGCCCGACCTCCTCGACACCCTCGACAACGTCACCGTGACCAGCAAGACGGTCGTCGAGAAGCGCCAGGCGCTCGACGTGTTCTTCTCCGACCTCGGCGGGCTCGCGGACACCTCGACGCGCATCCTGCGCGAGAACGAGCAGAACCTCGTGCGGGTCGGCCAGGTCACCGAGCCGGTGCTGGCGCTGCTCGCTGAGTACTCGCCCGAGTTCCCGTGCCTGCTCAAGGGCGCGGCCAACTACGCCCCGATCCTCTCCAAGACGTTCGAGGGCGACTGGGTCAAGCAGTACATCGAGTTCTTCAACCCCCAGTGGCGGGTCTACGACGAGCGCGACACCCCGCGGTACGGCGAGGTCGGTCACGGCCCGTGGTGCGCCGGCCTGCCGAAGTTCAAGGGTCCCGGCAAGCACTACTCGTTCGACCAGGGCAGCTCGCTCGACGAGAACCTGCCGCGCAGTCCGATCCCCAACTTCGGCGCGCTGCCGCCCGACTGGCTCAACCTCACCAGCGGCTACGCGGGCAGCCCCGGCGAGAAGCAGGTCGTGAACACCATGCTGGCCTCGCAGACCGGGCGGGAGCCGTCGGACTACGGCGCCCTGGGCTCGCTGCTCTACGGCCCCGTGCTCCGCGAAGGCGAGGCCCAGGGATGAGCGCGCGGAGCGTGGACAAGGCCCTGCTTCGGCGCCGCAACGCGGTCACCATCCGCGCCGGGGTCAAGCTGGGCATCTTCACGCTGGTCTCGATCCTGGTCACCGGCCTGTTGGCCGTGATCATGGGCAACATCGGCCTCGGCGACTCCCGGGAGTTCCGTGCCGTCTTCGCGAGCGCGAGCGACCTCCAGGAGGGGGACGACGTACGGGTGGCAGGTGTCAGCGTCGGCGAGGTCACCGGGGTCGAGCACTACGACCGCACCATGGCCCGGGTGACCTTCCAGGTCGAGTCGGGCGTCGAGCTGACCTCGGCGTCGACCGCGGAGATCCGGTTCCTCAACCTGATCGGCGACCGCTACCTCGCGCTGGAGGAGGGGAGCGGGGCCGACGGTTCCGGCCCCCTCGACGAGGGCGGCACCATCCCGGTCTCGCACACCAGCCCCTCTCTGGACCTGACCGTCCTGTTCAACGGGTTCAAGCCGCTCTTCCAGGCGCTGGAGCCCGACCAGGTCAACGAGCTGAGCATGAATCTCGTGCAGGTGCTCCAGGGTGAGGGAGGCACGGTGCGCGGGCTCCTCGACCACACCGCCTCGCTCACCAGCGCTCTCGCCGACCGCGACCAGCTGATCGGCGACGTCGTCACCAACCTCAGCGAGACCCTGGACACCGTCAACGAGCGCCACGAGCAGCTCAGCTCCCTGGTGGTCGAGCTCAAGGACTGGATGCAGGACCTCGCCGCCGACCGCGAGACGATCGGGTCCTCGCTCGGCAACATCTCGGCGCTGACCGCGACCGTGGCGGACCTGATCAAACGCGGCCGGCCGCTGCTGAAGAAGGACGTCGCGGCGCTGCACGACCTCGCCAAGCTGCTCAACGAGCCCGACCAGCGAGCCGAGCTGGTCGACCTGCTCGAACGGATGCCCGAGGTGATGTCGGACCAGACCCGCACCGGCACCTACGGAGCCTGGTACCAGTACTACATCTGCGGGATCTCCGCGCGGATCCGGCTGCCGCTGGTCGGCAAGATCCCGATCATCAAGACGATCCAGGACCACATCGAGAGGTTCAATATCAAGTCCACGGCGGAGAGGTGCCAGCGCTGATGGCCCGTGCCCAGGACGCCCGGATCCTCCGCCTCGGCGCGATCACCCTCGTGGTGATGGCGTTGGTGTCGGCCGCCACCTTCAACCTGTCGAAGTTCCCCGGCTTCCGGGGCACGACCTACTACGCCGAGTTCAGCGACGCCAGCGGCATCCACAAGGGCAACCTCGTCCAGGTGGGCGGGATCCGGGTCGGCCGGGTCACCAGCGTCACCCTGCACGACGCCAAGGTGCTCGTGGAGTTCGAGGTCGACGGCGACGTCGACTTCGGGAAGGAGAGCCGGGCGTCGATCGAGGTCTACAACCTGCTCGGCGAGAAGTATCTCGAGCTGACACCCTCCGGAGACGGACAGCTGGCGTCGGGCAAGACCATCCCGGTCGAGCGGACCGAGTCGGCCTACGACATCGTCAACGTGCTGGGAGACCTCACCACCACGACCGAGAACATCGACACCCAGCAGCTGTCCGAGGCGCTCGACGTGGTGTCCGGGACCCTCGACGACGCCGCGCCCGAGATCGAGACGGCGTTCGACGGGATCGCTCGACTCTCCCGGTCGGTGGCGAGCCGCGACGAGCAGATCCAGTCGCTGCTCGACAGCTCCTCCGAGGTGACCAAGGTGCTCGAGGAGCGGAGCACCGACATCGTCGACCTGATGCGCAACAGCGACCTGGTGTTCCAGGAGCTGCAGAAGCGCAAGCGCGCCGTTCACACACTGCTGGTGAACGCGCGGTCCCTGGCCGACGAGCTCAAGGGCGTGGCCACCGACAACCAGGAGCAGATCGGCCCCGCCCTGCAGGAGGTCGACGACCTGCTGTCCCTCCTCGTCGACCGGAGGGACCAGCTCAAGGCGACGCTCCACCAGCTCGGACCGTATGTCGAGATCCTGAGCAACATCATCGGGACCGGCCCCTGGTTCGACGCGATGGCGATCAACCTGGCCACGCTGCCGGTCGAGCTGCGTCCCGACGTTCCCGAGTTCGTAGCGGGGTTCGCCGGATGATCACCTTCCTGAAGGGTCTGGAGCGCCGGGTGGTGCTGCTGGTCGTGGTGCTGCTCGGGCTCGCGGCCATCCTCACCGTCGCCGTCACGCCGTCCGAGACCAAGACCGTGACCGCCCACTTCCCGCGTGCCGTCAGCGTCTATGACGGCACCGAGGTCCGGATCCTCGGCGTCCGGGTCGGCGAGGTCACCGCGGTGATCCCGGAGGGCAACTCGGTGCGCGTCGAGATGGAGTACGACGCGACGTACGACGTGCCCAAGGACGCGCAGGCGGTGATCGTCACCCCGACCCTGGTGGCGGACCGCTTCGTCCAGCTGACACCGGTCTACGAGGGTGGGCCGGCGATGGCCGACGGCGCCGAGATCGAGCTGCCCGACACCGGGGTGCCGGTCGAGCTGGACCGGATCTACGGGAGCCTGCAGACGCTGACCCAGGCCCTCGGTCCCAACGGCGTCAACGCGGACGGCACCCTCGACAACTTCCTGAAGGCCGGGCGCAACGCGTTCGAGGGTCAGGGCGCCCGGGGCAACGAGATGCTGCGCGAGCTCTCGGCCGCCGTGGAGACGTTCGGCGAGGGGGCGGGGCCGCTGTTCGACACCGTGACCAGCCTGGCCGAGTTCACGACCACGCTCGCCGAGAACGACAAGCTGGTCCGGGCCTTCATGCAGGACCTCGCCGGGGTCTCGCAGACGCTGGCGGCGGAGAGCGACGAGCTGCAGCTGGCCGTGCGGTCGGTCGCCGACGCGGTCGGGAGCGTGGAGGGCTTCGTGCGCAACAACCGGACGGCGCTCTCGAAGAACGTGCGCAGTCTGTCCTCGGTGATGGCGGCGATCGACTCCGAGCGGGTGAACCTCGACAAGGCGCTGCGGATCGCGCCGCTCGCGATGTCCAACCTGAAGATGAGCTTCGACCCGATCAGCGGCAGCCAGAACTCCCGGATCGGCATCGGCGGCAACGTCTGGACCGCCGACGCACTGCTCTGCGGCATCGTCCAGCAGATCCCCAACATGCCGCGCCCGCTCAAGGACACCGCCTGCGACCTCTTCGCCCAGCTCATCCGGCCACTGACCACGCAGCTGCCGTTCATCCCGCCCGAGTACAAGAGCTACATCCCGTCGGACACCAAGAAGGGCATGCGTCTCCCGACCCCCCGCGACGTGGACTACAGCACCGACACCGACCCCTCGGTGACCGAGCTCCTCGGGGGTGCGTCATGAGGCGGATGTCGCGCTGGCTGGTCGGGTTGGCCGCGGGAGCAGTCCTCCTGAGCGGCTGCGACTTCGACGGCGCCTACGACCTGCCGCTGCCCGGCTCGCCGGTCGACAAGGACGACTCGTTCGAGGTGTCGGCCGACTTCGCCGACGTCCTCAACGTGGTGCCCCGCTCCCCGGTGATGGTCGACGACGTGGTGGTCGGCGAGGTCACCGAGGTCGACCGGGTCGGCTGGCACGCCCGGGTCACCATGCGGGTGAAGAAGAACGTCGTGCTGCCGGACAACTCCGTCGCCGAGATCCGCCAGGTGTCACTGCTCGGCGAGAAGTACGTCGCACTCGAGGCTCCGGCACACGAGGAGTCGGAGGGACGCCTCGAGCAGGGCGACACGATCGACCTCTCGGCGACCGGCCGCAACCCCGAGGTGGAAGAGGTGCTCGGCGCACTGTCCTTCCTGCTCAGCGGTGGCGGCGTGGCGCAGCTCGGCACGATCACCCGCGAGGCCAACCTGGTGATGTCCGGGCGGGAGGACCGGCTCCGCACCATGCTGGGCTCGCTCGAGGGCGTGGTCGGCACTCTCGACCAGCAGAAGGCGGACATCATCCACGCGATGGAGTCGTTGAACAACCTCGCGTCGACACTCAACGCCGAGAAGGACACCATCGGCGAGGCCCTGGACGCCGTCGGCCCGGCGGTCGACGTCCTCGCCGACCAGCACGACGAGCTGATCGGGATGTTGACGTCACTCGACCGCCTCGGCGAGGTCGGCACCCGGGTGATCAACGCCAGCAAGGAGGACGTGCTGTCCATGCTGGACGACCTGGCGCCGATCCTGAACGGCCTGCAGGGGGCGGGCCGCAAGCTGGCACCCGGCGTCAACCTGCTGGCGAGCTTCCCGTTCCCGAAGGCTGCCAACTCGATCGTCCAGGGTGACTACGCCGACACCATCGCGCGGGTCGAGATCGACTTCGCCAACCTCTACAAGTCCACGGGTCTCCCGGACATCCAGCTTCCCGACCCGGGCGAGGTCCTCGACCAGGTCGGCCGGTGCCTCCGCAGCGGCAGCCTGACGAGCGCGGCCTGCGTGAAGGTGCTCGACTCGGTCAACCTGCTCAAGGACCTGAAGCGGCAGTGCAAGCAGCCGCTCAACCGCAACAACGTCGTGTGCAAGATCATCAACGCCGTGCCGAACCTCGATCTCGGTGGGCTGCTCGGCGGCCTGAGCGGTGGGCTGGACGGCCTGGCGCAGGGGCTGGCCGGCGACCCCGCGGCGTACCCGAGCGGGCAGGGCGACATGGCCTCGATGCTGAGGGGTGAGCTGACATGACGCGCGGTATCCGGATCCGGCTCCTGGCGTTCGTGGTGCTCAGCGCCATCGGGATCACCTACGTCACCGCCACCTACCTGGGCCTGGTCGACCGGGTCACCGGGCGCGACCTCACGGTCACCGCGACCCTGCCGCAGTCGGGCGGCCTGTTCGAGGGCAGCGAGGTCACCTACCGCGGCGTGAAGATCGGCAAGGTCTCCAAGATGGAGCCGACCGAGGAGGGGATCGAGCTCGAGCTGACCCTCGACCACGACGTCGAGCTCCCCACCGACTCCTCGATGTACGTGCACAACCTGTCCGCGGTCGGCGAGCAGTACCTCGACTTCCAGCCCAGTGACGAGGAGCCGCCGTACGCCGAGGACGGCACGGTCTTCGAGGGTGACGACTCGGCGCTCCCGGTCGACGAGGGCGACCTGTTGGTCGACATGAACGACTTCGTCGGGTCCGTCGACCGGGAGAGCCTCCAGGTCGTCGTCAAGGAGCTCGGCGACATGTTCGGCGACACCGGGCGCGAGCTGCAGACACTGCTGGACAGCGGCTCGACGTTCGTGCGCGAGGCGTCGGCACACACGGACGAGACCGTCCAGCTGCTGCGCAGCGGGCTGACCGTGCTCCGGACCCAGAGCGGGCAGAAGGAGAACATCCGCAGCTTCGCCAACGACCTCAACACCCTGACCCGGGCGCTGCGCGACGGCGACGCCGACCTGCGCGGGGTACTGGACGGGACGCCGGGCACCGCCCGCGAGGTCAACGCGCTGCTGAAGGACCTCGAGCCGACCCTCCCGATCCTGCTGAGCGACCTGGTGTCGGTCGACCAGGTCGTGGGCAGCTACCTGCCCGGCCTCGAGCACCTCCTGGTCACCTACCCGGCGATCATCGCCGGCGGTCCGACCGGCAGCACCAGGGACGGCTGGGGCCACATCAACCTTCAGTTCGACTACAGCGTGCCGCCGTGCACGGAGGGCTACCGGCCGCCCACCGAGTGGCGGTCGCCGCACGACACGGCCGACGCCCCGATCTACCCGGCCGAATGCACGTCCGCTGCGCCGTTCGAGATGCGCGGACCACGGATGGCTCCGGGTCCCAACGGAGCGAACGCCTCACCGCCGCGGCTCTACAGTGGCTACGATCCGGCCACCGGCCGGGTGCCCGGGGTCGTCGATCGCAACGGCAACCCCGTGGAGCTCGAGCAGCCGGCCAACCTGTCGGTGCTGGGAGGGGACGCGTGGAAGTGGATGCTGGTGGGTCCGGTGGCGAGCCGGTGACGTCCCAGTCACCCACCAGTGAAGGCTCCCGGCTCAGTCTCAACGTCACCCTGTGGATCGTGGTGGTCCTGACCGGTGCGTTGGCGATCACCGGGGCCGTGTGGATCTGGATGAAGGACGACCCCGCTTCGGCGAGCTCCTCCTCCCGGGCCGGCGAGGAGCTGGGCGATGCCCGCGTCGAGGCGCTGCCCGCGGCGGACGACGCCGAGCAGGAGCGCACCGCAGCGGTGATCGACTCCGCGACGAAGATGTCCAACGCGTTCCTCAACCTCGACTACCAGGACGTCGACGCGTCGACCGAGGCGGTCCTGTCGCTGGCGACCGGGCAGTTCCGGGTGCAGTACCAACAGTCGTCGGAAGGCCTGGCGAAGGTCGCCACCCGCGCCAAGTCGGTGCAGACCGGCGAGGTGGTGTGGTCCGGCGTCGTGGCCTCCGACGAGGACTCCGCGACCGTGATCGTGGCCAGCAGCGGCACCGTGTCCAACAAGACCACCGACTTCAAGGCGGTTCCCCGCAACTACCGGCTGCAGCTCGACCTGGCGTTCGAGGACGAACGATGGCTCACGCGCGACCTGCAGTTCGTGCCCTAGGAGACGGTGATGTCACGCCCCACCCCACGCCGTTCGAGCTCGCGCGCCGCGACCCCTCGCCCGCGCAAGCTCGCCGGCGGTCAGCCGCCCACCAGCCCGGAGCCTCCGGAGGACGCGCCCGAGGTCGACGAGACCGCCGCCGACGAGGCGCCCGCGCCCACGGAGACCTGGCCGGTCGAGGAGTCGGACGACGACGGCGACACCTCGCTGCTGAGGAGCGCCCGGGTCACCCGGATCCTGCTGACCGTGGCAGCGGCGATCGCGTTGGTCCTGATCGCGGAGGCGACATGGGCGATCGTCAGCGAGGTGGCGGAGGACGACCCGCCGGAGACCACCCGGGCCGCCGAGGGTGAGATCGCCGTTCCCGAGGGTCGGCCGGTGCAGCCGACCGAGCTGGCGTGGCAGGAGGGTGTGGAGGCCGCGGCGAAGGCGGCGCAGAAGATCGTCGGCCGGAGCTTCCAGAACTACGACAAGGAGGTCGAGGAAGCGACCGGCCTGATGACGCCGGACTTCGCGGAGGAGTACCGCCAGACCACGACCGACGTCCGCGAGGAGTTCGTGGCGCGCAAGACCACGGTGGATGCCCGGGTAGTCGGCCAGGGCGTCGTGCGCGCCAACGACACCGAACTGCAGGCGTTGCTCTTCATCGACTCGTACGTCATCCGCGGCGGAGGCGACGACCCCAAGACGACGCGCACGCCGTACCGCGCGGTGTTCACCATGATCAACACCGACGCCGGATGGCTGGTCGACGGCATCGACACCCAGTAGTCGGACGCCTGGTGACGACCACCGAGGTCGGGTTAGACTAGAACACGTTTCAGTTTCGCGGCATCGCCGCGGTGATTCGGTTGAGCGTCGACCTCGAGTTGGGAAGGATCGCGGGCGTGACCCCTATCTCGCACGAGTGCGACCTCCTGATCATCGGCGCCGGACCCACTGGCCTGTTCGCCGCCTACTACGCCGGATTCCGCGGCCATCGCGTCGTGGTCGTCGACTCCCTGCCGGAGCTCGGCGGCCAGATCACCGCGATGTACCCGGAGAAGCAGATCTTCGACGTCGCCGGTTTCCCGTCGGTCAAGGGGCGAGATCTGGTCGACGGGCTGGTCGAGCAGGCGGGCACGGGCGATCCGACGTACGTGCTCGACCGCACCGCCTCGACGCTGGAGACCGACGACGACGGCGTCACCGTCGGGCTCGACGACGGCTCGACCGTGCGTGCGGGCGCGGTGCTGATCACCGCGGGGATCGGGAAGTTCAGCCCCCGTCCGCTGCCGGCCGGCGAGGGCTGGCTGGGACGCGGCATGGAGTTCTTCGTGCCCAGCTTCGCGCCGTACGCCGGCAAGGACGTCGTGATCGTGGGTGGCGGTGACAGCGCGTTCGACTGGGCGCTGCACCTCGAGCCGGTCGCCCAGAGCGTCGCGCTGGTGCACCGCCGCGACGCGTTCCGGGCGCACGAGCGCACCGTCCAGCAGGTGCGCGACTCCTCGGTGGAGATCATCACCAAGGCCCAGGTCACCGCGCTCAACGGCGACGACCTGCTGGAATCGGTCGAGATCACGGTCGGCGACGAGAAGACGACCCGGCCCGCTCAGGCGGTCGTGGCCGCGCTCGGGTTCATCGCCGACCTCGGTCCGGTCCAGGAGTGGGGCATCGACGTCTCGAAGCGGCACATCCTCGTCAGCCCCTCGATGCAGACCAACCTGCCGCGGGTGTTCGCGGCCGGGGACATCACGGAGTACCCCGGCAAGGTGCGGTTGATCGCCGTCGGGTTCGGGGAGGCCGCGACCGCCGTCAACAACGCCACCGTCGCCATCGACCCGAACGCCAAGGTGTTCCCCGGCCACTCGTCGGACGCGTGAGGCGATGACGAGCGGACGAGATGCGGTCAAGCTGACCGACCAGGAGGTCGAGGAGGTGCTGGCGGAGAACCTCAAGGTGCAGGTCGCCAGCATCGGCCCCGACGGCGTACCACACCTGAGCACGCTCTTCTACATCGTCCGCGACGGCCGGATCGTGTTCTGGACCTACGGCCGCAGCCAGAAGATCAAGAACCTCGAGCGCGACCCCCGAGTGAGCTCGCTGGTCGAGGACGGCGTCGACTACTTCGAGCTGCGCGGCGTGTCGATCACCGGCCGCGCCGAGATCGTCCGCGACCACGACGCGATCTTCTCGATCGGTGCGGAGGTCGCGACCCGGATGGTGGCCGCGGAGTCGTTCGAGGCACTCGGGGACCTCGGCCGGGAGACCGTCGAGAAGCAGGCTCGCAAGCGGGTGGGCGTCATCGTCCACCCGGACAAGGTGGCCACGTGGGACCACAGAAAGATGGTGTGACACATGAAGATCAAGGTCGACTTCGACCTGTGTGAGTCCAACGCCCTGTGCGAGGCGATCGCGCCCGACGTGTTCGAGCTGGACGACGACGACTACCTCCAGCTGAAGACCGAGGAGACGACGGACGACAACATCGAGGACGTCCGCCGCGCCGTCGCGTCCTGTCCGCGGGCCGCGATCTCGATCGAGGGCGACGAGTGAGCGACCTGTCCCTGGACGGCCGCGTCGCCATCGTCACCGGGGCCGGCGCCGGCCTCGGACGCGCCGAGGCCCTGGCCCTCGCCGAAGCGGGTGCGGCCGTCGTGCTCAACGACCTGCCGGGTGCCGCCGACGAGGCGGCCGACGAGATCCGTTCGCGTGGCGGCCGGGTCGCGGTCGTGGAAGGCGACGTGGGGGAGCGATCCACGGCAGACGCCATGGTCGCCGCCGCGGTCGACGACCTCGGCTCGCTCGACATCGTGGTCAACAACGCGGGGATGACCCGCGACCGGATGCTGTTCAACCTCTCCGACGAGGAGTGGGACGACGTCATCCGGGTGCACCTGCGCGGCCACTTCCTGCTCTCGCGCAACGCCGCGTCGTACTGGCGCGGACGCTCGAAGGAGACCGGTGCGCCGGTCTACGGCCGGGTCGTCAACACCGCCTCCGAGGCCTTCCTCGGCGGCTCCCCGGGGCAGGCCAACTACGCCGCGGCGAAGGCCGGCATCGCGGCGCTCACGCTGTCGACCGCCCGCGGCTTGGAGCGGGTCGGCGTACGCGCCAATGCGATCTGTCCCCGGGCCCGCACCGCGATGACCGCGCAGGTCTTCGGCGAGGACGAATCCGGACTCGACGTCGACCCCTACTCGCCCGAGCACGTCGCGCCGCTGGTCGCCTACCTCGCCTCGCCGGCCGCGGAGTCGATCACCGGGCAGGTGTTCGTCGTCTACGGCGGCATGGTCGCCCTGGTGGCGGCGCCCGTCGTCGAGCAGCGGTTCGACAAGTCGGGCACCGCCTGGACCCTCGACGACCTCGACAAGCAGCTCGGCGGCTACTTCGAGGGCCGCGACCCGGGCCGTGGCTTCGCGGCCGACTCGATCATGCAGCTCACTATCTAGAAGGACTCTCGATGGGCAGACTCGACAACAAGATCGCGATCGTCACCGGCGGCGCCCAGGGCCAGGGCGCAGGCATCGTCCGGGCCTACGTCGCGGAGGGCGCGAAGGTCACGATCGCCGACGTGGCCAAGGAGCCGGGCCAGGCGCTCGCCGACGAGCTCGGCAACAGCGTGCACTTCGTGCACCACGACGTGAGCGACGAGGCGTCGTGGGCCTCGCTGGTCGAGGACACCAACCAGCGCTGGGGTCCGGTCAACGTGCTGGCCAACAACGCCGGCATCCTGCGGTTCGGTGAGATCGGCAGCACTCCTCTCGCGGACGTCGAGGCGCTCTTCCGGGTCAACCAGCTCGGCTGCTTCCTCGGCATGCAGGCCGTGACCCCGACGATGAAGGCGAACCGCGGGGGATCGATCATCAACGCCTCGTCGGTGGAGGGCCTGGCCGGGATGGCCAACTGCACGGCGTACGCCGCCACGAAGTGGGCGATCCGAGGCATGACCAAGTGCGCGGCCCACGAGCTGGGCCGCAAGCAGATCCGGGTCAACTCCGTGCACCCCGGCATGATCGACACCCCGATGACCCGGGTCCACGGCGGCGACCTCGCGATGGAGTACGGCGCCACGAAGATCCCGCTGCGCCGGGTCGGCCACCCCGAGGACGTCGCCCCGCTCTACGTCTTCCTCGCGTCTGACGAGTCGGCGTACGTCACCGGCGCCGAGATCGCCATCGACGGCGGCGTCACCGCCACCCACGCCTTCGGCGGCTGACCGCCGACTCGGCTCATCCTGGCCGTGGTGGGGTGTCGAGTCGGCTCATCCTGGCCGGACTTGGCGCCAGGATGCGCCGACTCGGGCTCTCTGGGGCGACAGGATGCGCCGACTCGTGGCCTCTAGGGCGCCAGGACGCGCCGACTCGAGCCCTCTACGGCGCCAAGATGCGCCGACTCGGCCTGTTGGGTCAGTCGCGGAGGAGCAGTCGGACGGCCGTCTCCATGTGCTGAGCCGTGTCGGCGGCGGTGCTGCGCCCGGTGACCCAGGCGACCAGGGCGGACAGCCACACGTCGCCGATGACGCGGGCGATCGCGACGTCGTCGTCGGTGACCTCTCCGCCGCGCTCGGGGTCCATGGCGTGGGTGAGCATGCTGGTCATGAGCATCCCGACGTCGTGGATCTCCGCAGCCACGGAGGCATCCGCGAACATGAAGGCCCGGGTGAGCGCCTCGGTGAGATGAGGATCACCTTGGAGGCCCCGGGTCGTCTTCTTGAGCACGCTGATCACGCGGTCGGCGGCGGTGTCGCCCGGCACCGGCTTGCCACGCATCGCGGCCTCGGCCTGCTCGAACGTGCGGCCGAGGGCCGAGACCAGCAGGTGGATCTTGGAGGGGAAGTAGCGGTAGAGCGTGCCGAGCGCGACGTCGGCGCGGTCGGCGACGGCCCGCATCTGGACGGCGTCGAAGCCGCCGTCGCGCGCCAGCTGGTACGTCGCGTCGAGGATCCTCTTGCGACGATCGCGCTGGGCGGCGGACCCCAGGTCCTCGACCGCCAGCGAGTTGGCGCTGCTCACAGGCACTCCCAAGTTTTCAGACTGCGTCGGTAGGCTATCAACCAGTGGGACATAATAGGAACACGTTCCACTTCGTCCGGCCCGGCGTGTCATCGCATCCGGGAAGTGTCCGGATGCCGACGAGCAGCAAGAAGGGTCGCAAGTGAAGATCGCGATGCTGTCCTACCGCAGCAAGCCACATTGCGGCGGGCAGGGCATCTACATCCGCCACCTCAGCCGTGAGCTCACCCGGCTGGGCCACGAGGTCGAGGTGTTCTCCGGTCAGCCCTACCCGGAGCTCGACGAGGGCGTGCGGCTCACCAAGGTGCCGAGCCTCGACCTCTACCGCGAGCCCGACCCGTTCCGGGTGCCGAAGCTCCGCGAGTTCCGCGACCTGATCGACGTCGAGGAGTTCGCCACCATGTGCGTGGCCGGGTTCCCCGAGCCCAAGACCTTCTCCAAGCGGGTCTCCCGGATCCTGAAGGAGCGTGCGGGCGAGTTCGACATCGCTCACGACAACCAGGTGCTCGGCACCGGCATGCTCGACATCGAGGGCTACGGGCTGCCGCTGATCACCACGCTGCACCACCCGATCACGTTCGACCGCCGGATCGACCTGAGCCAGACCCGCAACCCGTGGCGCAAGCTCACGCTGCGCCGTTGGTACGGCTTCCTGCGGATGCAGGGCCGGGTGGCCAGGCAGGCCCGCCGGATCATGACGCCGTCCGAGGCCTCGAAGCGTGACATCACCAAGGACTTCGGCGTCGACCCCGCCCGCATGGAGGTGATCCTGCTCGGTGTCGACGACGGCTTCGTCCCGCCGACCGAGCCCCGGGTCCCCGGCCGGATCATGGCGATGGCCAGCGCCGACGCCCCGATGAAGGGCATCTCGACCCTGCTCGAGGCGTTCGCCAAGCTGCGCACGGAGCGCGACGTCGAGCTGATCCTGGTGACCAAGCCGCAGGCCGGCGGGCGCACCGAACGACTCATCGACAAGCTCGCGATCGGCGACAGCGTCCGGTTCGCCCACGGCCTCAGCGAGGCTGACCTGGTCGGGCTGATGGGCTCCGCCGAGGTGGCCTGCGTGCCGTCGCTCTACGAAGGCTTCTCGCTGCCCACCGCCGAGCTGATGGCCTGCGCCACGCCCCTGGTGGTCTCGCGGGCCGGAGCGATCCCCGAGGTCGTCGGCCCCGATGGGCTGTGCGCCGACCTGGTCACCCCCGGTGACGTCGGCGAGCTGAAGCAGGCGCTGGAGCAGCTGCTCGACGACCCCGAGCGCCGCTCGCGGATGGGTGCCGCCGGGCGGCAGCGGGTCGAGGAGCTGTTCAGCTGGCGCGCGGTGGCGCAGAAGGTCGCCCGCGAGTACGAGCAAGTGATCGAGGAGTTCCATGCTGACCGTTGACTTCGACCGGCTCGGGCTGCGTCCGGGCGACCGGGTGCTCGACATGGGCTGCGGCGCCGGCCGGCACGCGTTCGAGATGTACCGCCGCGGCGGCGACGTGATCGCCTTCGACCAGGACGCCGACGAGCTGGCCGGCGTGCTCGAGCTGTTCGGCGCGATGAAGGAGGCCGGCGAGGTCCCCGAGGGTGCCGCGGCCGACATCAAGGAGGGCGACGCGCTGGCGCTGCCGTTCGCCGACGGCGAGTTCGACCGGATCGTCGCGGCCGAGGTGCTCGAGCACATCCCCGCCGACATCCAGGCGATCGGCGAGCTGGTCCGGGTGCTCCGCCCCGGCGGCACGATCGCGGTCTCGGTCCCGCGGTGGCTGCCCGAGATCATCAACTGGAAGCTCTCCGACGACTACCACAACGTCGAGGGCGGCCACATCCGGATCTACACCGACAAGGAGCTGGTCGACAAGCTCACCAAGGCCGGCCTCGAGTTCGAGGGCAAGGACTACGCCCACGGCCTGCACTCGCCGTACTGGTGGATCAAGTGCGCGGTCGGTGTCACCAACGACGAGCACCCCCTGGCGAAGGCGTACCACCGGCTGCTGGTCTGGGAGATCATGAAGCAGCCGCGCGCCCTGCAGCTCGCCGGCAAGGTGCTGGACCCGCTGATCGGCAAGAGCATGGTGATCTACCTCCGCAAGCCGGAGAACGATGACTGAGCTCCACCCGGTCGATCTCGCCCGCATCCCGTACGTCGACGGCATCCTCACCGCGGACCAGGTGGCGGAGAGCGCCGCCGCGATCGCAGCCATGCAGGAGCCGTCCGGCGCCGTCCCGTGGACGATCGGCGAGCACGTCGACATCTGGAACCACGTCGAGGCCGCGATGGCGATGCTCGTCGGCGGGCAGGTCGAGGCGGCCGAGCGGGCCTACGCCTGGATCCCCACGATGCAGCGCGCCGACGGCTCGTGGCCCATGAAGATCGTGGCGGGTGAGGTCGACGACCCGCGCGGCGAGGTCAACATGTCGGCCTACTTCGCGGTGGGCCTGTGGCACCACTGGCTCGTCCGCCGCGACATCGCGTTCATCCGCCGCTACTGGCCGTCGGTCCGGGCCGGCCTCGACTGGGTGGTCTCCCAGCAGTCCGACTTCGGCGGCATCAACTGGACCCCCACGGAGTCGTTCTCGCTGCTGGCGGGCTCATCGAGCATCTACCAGTCGCTGCGCGCCGGGGTGGCGCTGGCCGACCTGCTCGACGACCCGCAGGTCGAGTGGGAGCTGGCCGGCGGCCGGCTCGGCCACGCGGTCCGCGAGCACCCCGACCTGTTCGCTGACAAGGCGACCTACTCCATGGACTGGTACTACCCGGTCCTCGGCGGTGCCGTCCGGGGGCGCGAGGCCTTCGAGCTGCTCGACTCCCGATGGGACGACTTCGTGGTGCCCGGGCTGGGCATCCACTGCGTCGACACCAACCCGTGGGTGACCGGCGCGGAGACCTGCGAGCTGGCGATGGCGCTCGACCTCCTGGGCGACCACCGGCGGGCGCTGCAGCTGCTGGCCGACATGCAGCACATGCGTGCCGAGGACGGCAAGTACTGGACCGGCTGGGTCTACGGCGACGACGTGAACTGGCCGGTCGAGCACACGACCTACACCGCGGCCGCGGTGATCCTCGCTGTCGACGCGCTGGGGGAGACCCACGGGCACAGCTCGCCCGGGTCGGGCATCATGCGCGGCACCTCTCTGGCCCCGCACTTCCGCGAGATCGCACTGGAGTGCGGCTGCCCGTCAGCCGACGACGTCTCCCGCTTCGCCGGCCGCGCGCCGTAGCACCCGCATCGAGCCGAGCGCCTCGACCTCCTCGAAGCTGCCGGAGTCGAGCGCGCGCAGGAACACGTGGTACGGCGGCTGCCCGCCCTCCGCGGGGTCGGCGAACACGTCGTGGATCACCAGCAGGCCGCCCGGCATGAGCCACCTGGCCCACCCCGTGTAGTCGTTCTGCGCGTGCTCCTCGGCGTGCCCGCCGTCGATGAACAGCATGCTCAGCGGCGTGGTCCACAGCGCGGCGACGGTGGTGCTCCGGCCGACGACGGCGACCACGTGCTGCTCGAGACCGGCGCGGGCCAGCGTGGCCCGAAACACGGGCATGGTGTCCATCAGCCCGAGCTCCGGGTCCACGAGCGAGGGATCGTGGTGCTCCCAGCCGGCCTGATTCTCCTCTGACCCGCGGTGGTGGTCGACGGTCACGACCGTGCCGCCCACCTCGCGAGCCGCGGCCCCCAGGTAGATCGCCGACTTCCCGCAGTAGGTGCCGACCTCGAGGACCGGCCCGTGAGGAAGCCGCTCGCGCGCGTAGCGGTGGAGCAG
Source organism: Nocardioides sp. (assembly GCA_035710425.1). Taxonomy (GTDB): domain Bacteria; phylum Actinomycetota; class Actinomycetes; order Propionibacteriales; family Nocardioidaceae; genus Nocardioides. Next base: position 26,584 of record DASTDJ010000350.1, on the reverse strand, counting down.
CAGCCCCTCGTCGTCGGGCATGAAGCCCTTCGCCGCCCGCGCGTGGGCCAGCAGGTCGGCAGGCATGTCGCTCACCCGCTCATTCTAGTAAGATTGGAACACGTTCTAGTTTTCGAGGTGAGCATGTCGATCGGGATCTCCGACGAGCACGTCGAGCTGGCCGCCAGCCTGCGCAAGTGGGCGGCCGGGCTCGGTGGCGCCGAGACGGCGCGGACCGCTGACGGCGACGCGGGCGCGCGCTTCGACGAGGCCTGGAAGGCGATCGGCGAGATGGGTGTCGCCACGATCGGCGACGACGGTGGCACCGCCCTCGACCAGGCCGTCGCCCTGGAAGCGTGTGCCCACGAGCTGGTGCCCGGTCCGCTGCTCGGGCCGGTGGTGGCGGGAGCGCTGCTCGACGACCTGCCCGACGGCGCCGTGGTCGGCCTGTCGCTCGACCCCGGCCATGCCGTGGTCTGGGACGCACCGTCGGCCACCCACCTGCTGGTCGGTGACGCCGATGACCGCTGGTTCCTGGTGCCGGTCGAGGCGGCGACGGTGACACCGGCGCAGGCGATCGACCTGTCCCGTCGGTTCGGCGCGGCCGAGGTCGACCTGTCCGCCGGCACCCCGGTGCCCGGGCTGAGCCGCGAACTGGTGCGTCGTACGGCTGTGACGTTCGGGGCCGCCGAGGCGTCGGGCGTGGCCCGCTGGTGCCTGCAGACGGCGGTCGAGTACGCCAAGGTGCGCGAGCAGTTCGGGAAGCCGATCGGCGGCTTCCAGGCGGTGAAGCACCTCTGCGCCGAGATGCTGGAGACAGCGGAAGCCGTGACCGCCGCCGCGTGGGACGTCGCCGGAGCGGCGTCCAACGAGCCCGAGCAGTGGGCGTACGCCGCTGACGTCGCCGCCGCGACCGCGTTCGACGGCGCCGTCGAGGTGGCCAAGACCTGCATCCAGGTGCTCGGGGGCATCGGGTTCACGTTCGAGCACGACGCCCACCTCTACCTCCGCCGCGCGCTCGCCCTGCGCTCACTGCTCGGCGACGGCGACGCCGCGGCCGAGCGGCTGCTGGACCGCGCCGTCTCCGGCGTACGCCGGCGGGTCGAGGTCGACCTCGAGGGCCGGGACGAGCCGATCCGCGACGGGATCCGGCAGAACGTTGCCGGCATCGCGGCCGCGGACGACCGGCGCACCGCCCTGGTCGACGCCGGCTACCTGACCCCGCACTGGCCGGCGCCGTACGGCCTGGGCGCCGACCCGGTCACCCAGATCGTCATCGACCAGGAGCTGGCCGCGGCGGAGGTGGCCCGGCCCGACATCGTGATCGCCGGCTGGGCGCTGCCCACGATCCTCGAGCACGGCACCGACGAGCAGCGCGAGCGGTTCGTCCGGCCGTCAATGCTCGGCGAGCTGGTGTGGTGCCAGCTGTTCTCCGAGCCCGGCTCCGGATCCGACCTGGCCTCGCTGCGCACCAGGGCCGAGCGGGTCGACGGCGGCTGGAAGCTCACCGGCCAGAAGGTGTGGACCTCGGTGGCCCAGCGCGCCGACTGGGGCATCTGCCTGGCCCGCACCGACCCGGACGCCCCGCAGCACAAGGGCATCAGCTACTTCCTGGTCGACATGAAGAGCCCCGGCATCGAGGTCCGCCCCTTGCGCGAGATCACCGGCGAGGCGCTCTTCAACGAGGTCTTCCTCGACGAGGTGTTCGTGCCCGACGACTGCGTGGTGGCCGGGCTCGGCGACGGGTGGAAGCTGGCCCGCACCACCCTCGCCAACGAGCGCGTCGCGATGGCCACCAGCAAGCTCGACAAGAGCACCGAGCGCGCCGTGGCGCTGGCGGCCGCGGGCGGGCTCAGCGCCGCCCAGCAGGTCGCTGTCGGCCACGCGGTGGCGCTCTCCACCGTCTGCACGCTGCTCGGCGTCCGGTCCACGCTGCGCTCGCTGAGCGGGCAGGGTCCCGGCGCGGAGTCGAGCGTGGCCAAGCTGCTCGGCGTCCGCAACCGCCAGGACAGTGCCGAGCTCGTCGTCACGTTGTACGGCGACCGGGTCCTCGCGCCGGACGCCGACGTCGAGGCGGCCGTGTGGGAGCTGCTGAACACCCGGTGCCTGTCGATCGCCGGTGGCACGACGCAGATCCTCCGCAACGTCGCGGGGGAGCGGATCCTGGGGTTACCGCGCTAGGTCTCAGCCGGCTTCGCGGGTCGCGGACACCCAGTCGGGGTCGTCGCGGTCCGAGCGCGGGCCGACCGCCGCCTCGGCCAGGCCGTCCAGCACCGCGACGGCGTCCTCGTCGAGGGTCAGCGTGAGCGAGCCGAGGTTCTCGTCGACCCGAGCCGGTCGACGGGTGCCCGGGATCGGCACCACCCCGAGACCGAAGGCGGCGCCGCGATGGCGCAGCCAGGCCAACGCCACCTGGGCGGGAGTCGCGCCGAGGTCGCGGGCGATGCCGCGGACGACCTCCACCAGCGCCAGGTTGGCGTCGCGGGCCGTGCCGCTGAAGCGCGTGAGCCCGCCCCGCCAGTCGGCGCTCAGGTCGGTGTCGGCGGTGATCGAACCGGTCAGGAACCCGCGTCCCAGCGGTGCGTAGGGCACGAAACCGACCCCGAGCTCGGCAGCCGCCGGGACCACCCGTTGCTCGACGTCCCGGCTCCACAGCGACCACTCGCTCTGCACGGCCGCGATCGGGTGCACGGCGTGTGCCGCGCGCAGCTCGTCGGCGGTGACCTCGGAGAGGCCCAGGTGGCGCACCTTGCCCTCCTCCACGAGGCGGGACATCGCGCCGACGACGTCCTCGATCGGCACCCCGACCTCCCGGCGGTGCAGGTAGTAGAGGTCGATCACGTCGGTGCCGAGACGGGCCAGGCTGGCGTCGCAGGCCTCGGCGACGTAGGCGGGGTCGTTGCTCGCGCGCATCGTCTCGTAGTCACCGGCGGAGGTGACGATGCCGAACTTCGTGGCGAGGGTGACCTCGTCGCGGCGGTCGGCGAGCAGCCGGCCGACCAGTCGCTCGTTGGAGCCGGCGCCGTAGACGTCCGCGGTGTCGACCAGGTCGATGCCGGAGTCGACGACGTGGTGCAGCGTCGCCAGGGCGTCCCCCTCGTCCACGGGGCCGTAGACCTGGGCGAGCCCCATGGCGCCGTAGCCGATCGCCGAGGTCGTCAGGTCGGACCCGAGCGTCACGCGGGCGGGGGAGGGCAGGGAGTCGTTCACGAGAGGTCCTTCCGAGAGAGGTCAGGCAGTGAGGTGCTGGCGCGCGGCCGTCGCGGGGTCGACGGGCAGGCCGTCGCAGTCGAGGCCGCGGGCGATGAGGGAGCGGTAGTGGTCGATCTTCTGCTCGACCGCCGCAAGGTCGTCGTCGAGCCGGCGTCGCTGCTCGACGATGCTGTCCCGCTGCTCCTCCAGCAGGCTGAGCCGCCGGCCGTGGGAGGCGGCGCCCTCGCGCGACAGCTCCACGAAGTCGCGGACGTCGGCGACGGCCATGCCGGTGCGGCGCAGCGCCACGACGAGGCGCACGAACGCGAGCAGGCGTTCGTCGTAGACCCGCCGCCCGTCCGCTCCACGGGGCGGCGCGGGCAGAAGTCCCTCGCGCTCGTACCACCGCAGCGTGTCGGGGGTGAGGCCGGTGCGTTCGGAGGCGATGCGGATACCGACGCCGAGATCGTGGGTGACGGTCATGTCGTCGACCGTAGGCGCTGGAGTGGACTCCAACGCAAGCGTGATTCAGGACCTCTCGCGCCGGTATCCGTTCCAGTGCCAGTGCAGGTAGCGGTCGATCGCGCGCACCACGTGTGCGGACCGGATCGAGGGGAACACGTCGAAGGCGTGCTGCGCGCCGGGCAGCTCGGCGTAGACGACCGTCCGCTTCGAGACCTCGCGCAGCCTCCCCACGAACTGGCGGGCCTGGTCGACAGGTACCAACGTGTCACCCACTCCGTGCAGCACGAAGAAGTCGGGCGCGTCGGGGGTGACCCGCAGGATCGGCGAGGCGGCCTCGAACGCCTCCGGGTGCTCGGCCCAGCTGGTCTTCAGGATCCGCGGCGCCAGGAACCGGTCGCGCAGCAGGATGGAAGCGCGGGTGCCCGTGGAGCCGGCGAAGTCGTAGACGCCGTAGTGGGGGATCGCCGCCTGCACCGAGGTGTCGGCATCCTCGAAGCCCGGCTGCCAGTCCCGGTCGTTGGGCGTCACCGCCGCCAGTGCGACGAGGTGGCCTCCGGCCGAGCCGCCGGTGATCGCGATGTAGTCGGGGTCGCCGCCGTAGTCGGCGATGTGCTCGCGGATCCAGGCGATCGCCCGCTTGACGTCGATGATGTGCGCGGGCCACGGGTCGCGCGGCGACAGGCGGTAGTTGGGTGCCACGCAGATCCAGCCCTTGGCCGCCATGTGCTGCATCAGCGGGATGCCCTGCTGGTCCTTGGTGCCGATCGACCAGCCGCCGCCGTGCACCTGGAGCAGGATCGGGGCGCCGGCCCGGGCGGGCTTGTCGGCCGGCAGGTAGATGTCGAGCAGCCCGCGCTTGCCGTAGGCCTCGTTGTAGGCGACGTCCTTCTCCACCCGCACCCGCGGTTCGCGCATCCGGAACGGGTAGACGAGCTTGCGCCACGGGACCGCCAGGTCGGCCGGCGTCGGCTTGGTCTCGAGCTGGTCGAGGTAGTCGACGCCGAGCCCCTCGGCGAGTGACGCCTCGGCGGCGGTCTGAACCTCGCGGCTCTGCTTGATCAGGTAGGCGAGGCCGGCCGCGCTGGCCCCCGCGAGCAACAGGCCCGCCGGGTCGCGGCGCCGCCCGGTGGAGTGGACGGTTGCGTCGGCCGCCGTCAGCGCGAGCAGGTGCGGCGCCAGCTCGCTGGTGAGCCAACCCGCGGCGAACGACGGGATGCCGAGCTCAAAGCGTTTTACGGGCCGGATCGCGTTGGCGGTCAAGGCAGCTGTGATCACCTGCCGACGGAGAAATCCCATGGCCGGCATCCTACGGTCGTGACCTAGAACACGTTCTGATCGTTCACCCTACGATGACCCCCATGGACCGACTCTCCGGACTGGACGCGAGCTTCCTCTACCTCGAGACGCCCGCCCAGCTGATGCACGTGTGTGGCCTGATCGTGCTCGACCCGAGCACCATGCCCACGGCGTACTCCTTCGAGCACGTGCAGTCCGAGATCGACCGCCGGGTCAAGGACGTCCCCGCGTTCACGCGCAAGCTGCGCCGGGTGCCGCTCGGGCTCGACCACCCGATCTGGGTGCGCGACAAGGGCTTCGACATCGAGCGGCACGTGCACCGCCTGGCGCTGCCGCAGCCGGGCGGTTACCGCGAGCTCGCCGCCCTGACCGCCCACCTCGCGGCGCTCCCGCTGGACCGCTCCCGGCCGCTGTGGGAGATGTGGATCATCGAGGGGTACGACGACGACAAGATCGTCTGCTTCTCCAAGATGCACCACGCGACCGTGGACGGGGTGTCCGGCTCCAACCTGATCTCGCACCTGTGCGCGCTCGAGCCCGACGCCGAGCCGCTGGCCCTCGGGTCGGAGCAGCCGCACGGTCGGGATGCCGGCTCCCGCGAGCTCCTCGCGCGTGCGGCGCTGAGCGCGGCCACCCGCCCGATCGACGCCGTCCGCCTGCTCGCGCCGTCCGCGAAGCTGGTGACCAAGACCGTCGGCCGGGCCAGGGAGGGCAGGGCGATGGCGGCGCCGTTCTCGGCGCCGCGGACGTCGTTCAACGGCACCATCACCGGCCACCGCAGCATCGGCCTCGCCGACATCAGCCTCGACGACATCAAGGCGATCAAGAGGGCCACCGGCACCACGGTCAACGACGTGGTGCTGGCCGTCTCCGGCGGCGCCCTGCGTGCGTACCTCGACGAGCGCGGCGAGCTCCCGGACTCCTCGCTGCTGGCGACCGTGCCGGTCAGCGTGCGTGAGAGCTCGCAGCGCTCGGGCGGCGCCAACAAGGTGTCCGCGCTGTTCGCGAAGCTGGGCACCGACGTGGAGGACCCGCTGGAGCGGCTCGAACAGATGGCAGAGGCCAACAAGAACGCCAAGGAGCACCACAAAGCGATCAGCGCCGACTCGCTGCAGGACTGGGCCGAGTTCGCCGCGCCGCGGACCTTCGGGCTGGCGGTCCGCGCCTACGCCGGGCTCCGGATGGCGGAGAAGCACCCGGTGGTCCACAACCTGGTGATCTCCAACGTCCCCGGGCCACCGGTGCCGCTCTACTTCATGGGCGCGCGGATCGAGGCGCTCTACCCGCTCGGCCCGGTGTTCCACGGCGCCGGCCTGAACATCACGGTGATGTCGAACGACGGCGCCGTCCACGTCGGCGCGATCGCGTGCCGCGAGTCGATGCCGGACCCCGACGCGCTGGTGCGGCACTTCCCCGAGGAGCTCGCGCGCCTGAAGAAGGCCGTCGAGAACGCCAGCCCCTAAGGCCCGAACGCCTCGCTCTGCCGGCGCATGATCTCCCGCATCGGGGTGCCGCGGGGCACGCCGTAGACGGTGCCCGGGAAGTCCATCGGCTCCTGCACCGCCCAGAGGTCGTCGTGACGGTCCGGGGAGAACAGCTGCGCGGGGTCGCCGGCTGCTATCCAACCGATCGGCACGGTCGTGCCCGCAGCCAGCCGGGAGTTGACGTGCAGCACGCTGTTGATCCGCAGCTCCGCCCCGGTGCCCGCCACCGAGCCCGGGAACATCGATACCCCGGTGGCCACGAACACCTCGTCCTCGACCGTTGTCCCGTTGAGATGCGTGTGCGGCCCGATCAGTACTGCGTCGCCCACCCGCAGCGGATGGTCGGGGCGCCCACGGAGCAGCGCGTGCTCCATGACCACGACGTCGGAGCCGATGACGACCGGCCCGAGGTCGCCGTTGAGCACCGCGCCGTGGAGCACGCGGGAGCCGGCCCCGATGGTCACGTCACCGGTGATGACGGCGGTGGGAGCGATCCATGCCGAGGGATGCACATCCATCCGGCCAGGCTAAGGCGTGCCTAGGACACGTCCTCCGCGGACCGCCCGCGCGCGAGGTCGCGCCGCCGGGCGTTGACGGTGTTGACCGCCTCGACCACCACCGGCACGAACTTCTCCGCCTCGAGCACGCACATAGCGTGCCCGCCGTCGACGTCGTGGACGGTCGCTCCCGGGATGGCCTTCGCCAGCGAGAACTGGCGGGACGGGGCGATCACCCGGTCGCCGGTGCCCACCACGACCGCGGTGGGCACGTCGATCTTCCCGATCCACGGGCGCGAGTGGTGCTGCCCCAGGGCGGCCAGCGCCTGCCCGACCGCCCAGGGACTCGTGGAGCGGAACTCGCGAAGTGCCCACTCGTGGATGTCCGAAGGCTCGAGGTCCAGGGCGCGAGCGGTGGCCCGCGCGGCGGTGAGCGCGGTGCGCGACCGCGAGATCCCGCGGGCGCCGAACATCGCCGCGCCCATGCCGGTGAAGAACACCCGCTCGCTCGGGGTGAGCGCGAAGCGGTCGGTGGTCGCGCAGAGCACCAGTCCCTGGACCTTCTCGGGGTGCTGCCTCCAGACCCGCTGCGCCACGATCGAGCCGAGGGAGTAGCCGCAGACGATCACGTCGTCGAGCTCGAGCGCGTCGATCAGCGCGGCCACGTCGTCGGCGCAGTCGTAGAGCGAGAACTCGTCACTCCGAATGCCCTGCCCGTGCCAGCGCTGGTCCAGGGTGACGACGCGGTAGCGACGGGAGAACGGCTCGATCGTGGGGTACCACGTGAGCAGCCCGGTGCAGCCCAGCGCGTGCAGCAGCACGAGCGTAGGGGCGTCGGGGTGGGGGCCCGGCGTGTCGGTGACGTACGTCGCCCCGCCACGGCCGGGGAGCTCCAGCATCCGGCCCTTCGGGATCCGGGCCCAGGGCATGTAGACCTGCCGGCGGATCAGATCACGGGGCGACCACATGCGGTCCACACTAGAACACGTTACAGTTTGCTCCGTGGATTCTGAGTCGATCGAGGCGGTTCGGTCCGTCGTCACCGAGGTGCTCAACCGCGCCGGTGACGACACGGACGACTGGGCCGCCCTGGCCTCCGCGGGTCTCCTGGGCCTGGCCGTCCCCGAGGAGTACGGCGGCGAGGGGCTCGGCCTCGACGAGGTCGGCGTGCTGCTCCGCGAGACGGGCGCCCGGGCGGTGGACCTGCCCGTCTGGGAGAGCCTGTGCTGCGGCGCACTCCCGCTCGCTGCCAGCGGTACCGACGAGCAGCGCCGGGCCTGGCTCCCCGGCGTGGCCACCGGCGACACCCTGCTGACCCCGGCGCTGCGCGAGGTCGGCGTCGGCATCACCGGCGTCCCCGGCACGACGTACACCGATGGCAGGGTGACGGGCCGCAAGGTCGGCGTCACCCGGGCCGACGAGGCGGCGCGGCTCCTCGTGACCGCTCGCGACGGCGACGAAACAGTCGTGGTGCTGGTCGACCCCCACGGCCCGGGGGTCCAGCTGATGCCCTCCCCGTCCTCGACAGGCCGGACCCAGCACACCGTGGTCCTCGACGGTGCCCAGGGGGAGCCGCTCGGCTCGGGCGCCGCGCAGGTCCTGACCCGCCACGCGGTCGCCGGCCTGGCGCTGACCGCCGCTGGCCTGGTCGCGGGTGCGCGCGACCTCACCGCCGACTACATCAAGGGGCGCACCCAGTTCGGCCGGTCTCTCGCGGAGTTCCAGGCGGTCGCGATGCAGATCGCGGACGTCTACATCGCCTCCCGCACGATCGACCTGGCGGCTGCCAACGCCGCCTGGCGGATCCGCCAGGACCTCGACGTCGGCGACGACCTGGCGGTGGCGGCGTACTGGGTCTGCCGCGAGGCGCCGAAGGCGCTGCGCACGTGCCACCACCTGCACGGCGGGATGGGGCTCGATGTCACCTACCCGCTGCCCCGCTACTTCTCCTGGGTGACCGACATCGCCCATGCGCTAGGCGCGCTGCCAGGTGACGTGCGGATCGAGGACCCGACCACGAAGAACCTCGAGCTGACCGCCGACCAGCGGGCGCTCAAGACCGAGCTCCGGGAGTACTTCACCGGCCTCGCCGGTCAGGCCGAGCACGGCGACCCGGGGCCGGAAGGCTCGCGTGATCGGCACGGTCCGACGTACCAGCGGCTGATCCGGCAGATGGGCGACGACGGTTGGATGGGCGTCGGCTGGCCCAAGGAGTACGGCGGCCACGGGCTCGGCGAGATCGAGCAGACGATCTTCGCCAACGAGGCGCAGCGCGCCGACGTGCACCTGCCGGCGGTCACCCTGCAGACCGTCGGGCCGACGCTGATCAAGTACGGAACGCAGCACCAGAAGGACCTCTTCCTGAAGCGGATCCTCGAGGGCGACGTGCACTTCGCGATCGGCTACTCCGAGCCCGACGCCGGCACCGACCTGGCCTCGCTGCGCACCACCGCCAGGTTGATCCAGGGCGACGGCGACCCGTACTACCTGGTCAACGGGCAGAAGCTCTGGACCACCGGCGGGCACCAGGCCGACTACATCTGGCTCGCCGTGCGCACCGATCCGGACGCCCCGAAGCACAAGGGCATCTCGATCCTGATCGTGGACACCAGCGACCCCGGTTACTCCTGGACCCCGATCATCACCGCCGACGGCTCCCACCACGTCAACGCGACCTACTACAACGACGTGCGGGTGCCGGTCGACATGCTGGTGGGCGAGGAGAACCAGGGCTGGAGGCTGATCACCACCCAGCTCAACCACGAACGGGTGATGCTGGGTCCCGCCGGCAGGCTGGAGGGACTCCGCGACCGCGTGGCCGAGTGGGCGACCAAGGCCGGCGTGATCGACCACCCCGACGTGCAGGACGTGATCGGCCGGGTCACCGCGACCTTCCGGGTCAACGAGCTGCTCAACTGGGAGGTCGCCCGGGCCGCCGCGGTCGGCGAGATCTCGGTGGGTGACGCCTCGTCGTCGAAGGTCTTCGCGGCAGACGAGGTGCAGCACCTCTCCGCCGACCTGGTCGCGGTCGTGCACCGGTACGGCGACCCCGCCGACGAGGAGACCGGCCGGCTGATGAGCTACCTCGACGCCCAGGCGAAGCGCAACCTGGTCCTCACGTTCGGTGGCGGAGTGCAGGAGGTGCAGCGCGAGCTGATCGCGATGTTCGGGCTCGGGCTGCCCCGGGTGCCGCGATGACCGACGAGGCACGCCACGAGCGGATCATGGCCGAGGCCGAGAGCATCAAGGCGCTCGGTGAGGCATCGGAGTCGATGGCTCCGTACCCCGTCAACCAGGCGACCATCGGCACCTGGATGGACGCGATGGACTACCACAACGAGCGGTTCACCTCCGGCGAGGCCCCGCCCTCGATGGCCCAGGTGTGGACGATGCCCGGGCTGGGTCGGCGCCGGCCGTCCGACGACCCGCTGACCCGGATGACGGAGTTCCTCACCAAGGAGGGCTACACCGCCGTGCTCGGCACCAACTGCGAGCAGAGCTACGAGCGCTACGTCCGCGTGGGGGAGCAGCTCCGGGTCACCAGCGCGCTCGACTCCGTCGCCGGGCCGAAGAACACCGCGATGGGCGAGGGCTACTTCGTGACGTCGCGCAATCGGTGGTACGTCGGCGACCAGCTGGTTGCCACCATGCTGTTCAGGGTGCTCAAGTTCGTCCCGAAGGAGCGCCCGTGATCCGTCCGATGGTCAACCGCGACTCGGCGTACTTCTGGGAGGGCACGGCTGCCGGCGAGCTGCGCATCCAGTGCTGCCAGAGGTGCGGAGCGCTACGGCACCCGCCGGGGCCCGCCTGTCCCGAGTGCGGCGCCTTGGATCGCGGCCACACAAGGGCCTCCGGGCGCGGCACGGTGTTCTCGTACGTCGTCCACCGCCATCCGCCGGTGCCCGGCAAGGAGCTGCCGATCGTGATCGCGCTGATCGACCTCGAGGAGGGCGTCCGGATGGTCGGCGAGGTGGCCGACGTACCCGACGACGAGATCGAGATCGGGATGCCGCTGCAGGTCGACTTCAACAAGGTCGACGACGATCTCACGCTGCCGATCTGGAGGAGGGCACGGTGAAGGTAGGCGACACCATCCCGCCGTGGGCGCTGCCGCTCACGCCGACGACCATCGTGAGCACCGCGATCGCCACCCGCGACTGGCAGGACGTCCACCACGACCGCGACATCGCGCAGGCCGCCGGCTCCAAGGACATCTTCATGAACATCTTGACCACCAACGGGCTGGTCGAGAAGTTCGTCGCCGACTGGGCCGGTCACGACGTGGAGATCAAGGGGATCGCGATCCGGCTCGGCGCACCCGCGCACCCCTACGACACCCTCACCTTCACCGGATCCGTCGCGTCGATCGAGGACGGCGTCGCCACCATCGACGTGACCGGGGCGGTCTCGCTGGGCGACCACGTCACCGGCACCGTGAAGGTGGCCGTGTGAGCAGCCTCAGCGGCGCGGCCGCGATCGCAGGCCTCGGCGCCACCGAGTTCTCCAAGGCGTCCGGCCGCTCCGAGCTGCAGCTCTCGGTGGAGGCGGTGCAGCACGCCCTCGCCGACTGCGGGCTGACCGCGGCCGACGTCGACGGGCTCACGACGTTCACGATGGACACCTCCAGCGAGATCGCCGTGGCCCGCGAGCTGGGTATCCCCGAGCTGCGGTTCTTCAGCCGGATCAACTACGGCGGGGGCGCCGCCTGCGCGACCGTGCAGCAAGCGGCGATGGCGGTCGCCACCGGCGTGGCCGACGTCGTCGTCGCCTACCGCGGCTTCAACGAGCGCTCCGGCGCGCGGTTCGGCCAGGTCTCGGTCGCGGCGGCCACCCAGGTCAACACCAACGGGCTCGACAACGCCTGGACCTACCCGCTCGGCCTGGGCACCCCCGCCGCCACCGTGGCCATGCAGGCCCGCCGCTACATGCACGACTACGGCGCCACCTCCGAGGACTTCGGCCGGGTCGCGGTCGCCGACCGCCGGCACGCCGCGACCAACCCGAACGCGTTCTTCCACGAGAAGCCGATCACGCTGGAGGACCATCAGGCCTCGCGGATGATCGTCGACCCGCTGCACCTGCTCGACTGCTGCCAGGAGAGCGACGGTGCCGTGGCGCTGGTCATCGTCTCGGCGCAGCGGGCCGCCGACCTGCGGCAGCCGCCCGCCTACGTCATCGCCGCGGCTCAGGGCAGCGGCAGCGACCAGTTCGTGATGACCTCCTACTACCGCGACGACATCGGCATCCCCGAGATGGGCGTCGTCGGCCGTGAGCTCTGGCGTCAGTCCGGGCTCCAGCCCGGGGAGATGCCGATGGCGATCCTCTACGACCACTTCACGCCGTACGTGCTCATGCAGCTCGAGGAGCTCGGGTTCTGCGGTCGCGGGGAGGCGCCCGGCTTCATCGCCGACGGCGCGATCGAGGTCGGCGGCCGGCTGCCGCTCAACACCCACGGCGGCCAGCTCGGCGAGGCCTACATCCACGGCATGAACGGCATCGCCGAGGCGGTCCGCCAAGTGCGTGGCACCTCGGTCAACCAGCTCCCCGACGTGCCGCACGTGCTGGTCACCGCGGGCACCGGCGTCCCGACCAGCGGGCTGATCCTGTCCGCCTAGCGCAGCATCTCGGCGACGTGGTCGGGCACGTACGTCGCGAGGTCCCGCGGCGGACGGACGTAGCCGGTCGAGGGCGGCGGCTCGGGCACGTCGATGGGCGGGGTCGGGGTCTCCTCGTAGTCGAGGGTGGAGAGCAGGTGCGCCATCATGTTGATGCGCGCGTGCTTCTTCACGTCGCTCTCGACGACGTACCACGGCGCCTCGGGGATGTCGGTGTGCACCATCATGTCGTCCTTGGCGCGCGAGTAGTCCTCCCAACGGGTGATCGACTCCAGGTCCATGGTGGAGAGCTTCCAGCGCCGCATCGGGTCGTCGATCCGCGAGCGGAAGCGCCGGTGCTGCTCCTCGTCGCTGACGGAGAACCAGTACTTCCGGAGCAGGATGCCGTCCTCGACGAGCAGCCGCTCGAAGATCGGGCACTGGTGCAGGAAGCGCTGGTGCTCGGCCGGCGTGCAGAACCCCATGACGTGCTCGACCCCGGCGCGGTTGTACCAGGAGCGGTCGAACAGCACGATCTGCCCGCTGGTCGGCAGGTGCTCGACGTATCGCTGGAAGTACCACTGCCCGCGTTCGCGCTCGCCCGGTGCCGGCAAGGCGACGATCCGGGCGACCCGCGGGTTGAGGTACTGCGTGATCCGTTTGATCGTGCCGCCCTTGCCCGCGGCGTCACGGCCCTCGAAGACGATCACCACCCGGTGTCCGCCGCTGCGCACCCACTCCTGGACCTTGACCAGCTCGGCCTGGAGGCGGAACAGCTCGGACTCGTACTGCTCCCCGCTGAGTCGGTGCTTCTTCCCGCTGCCCATGAGGCAGCCTAAGCCACGTCCGGAAGGCTGTCTCCCCGTCGAATCGGGGGTCGTGGTGCTCCGATTCATGGGTCGGGTGAGTCGCGGAGCCTCTCCTGGAAGAACTCCAGCACTCGATCGACCCCTTCCTGCTGGCGGTGTGCCGTGACAGTGGAGTGCTTGCGACCGGGGAACTCGACCCTGATGAACGCGTCGCCGACCTCGCGGGTGAGGGTGTCGAAGCGGGTGCCGGTCGCGATGTCCTTGTCGTAGCGCAAGCCGAGCACCTGGCACCCGCCCGCGGCTCGCTGCCTGACCGTGGCGAGGTCGGCGGGCGAGAGGTTGAGATCGGCGGCTCGGGTCCTTCCGACCGGAAACGGCGTCGACGGCTGGCAGAGGACCGGCGCGGCCACGGACTCGTCGACCATCATCGCGAGCGCGAAGCCACCGGTGAAGCACATGCCGAGGGCGCCGACCCCGGGTCCGCCGAGCTCGGCGTGCAGCTCGCGCGCGAGGCTGCGCAGCCACCCGGCCACCGGTGACGTCTCGCGGGTGGCGAGCTTGGTGAACTCGCGCCGTACGCAGACCTGGCGCAGCACCGACACGACCGCGATCGGGTTGTCGGAGCCCTCCGGCGTACCGAACAGGTGGGGGAGTACGACGGTGAAGCCGGCCCCCACGACCTCCTCGCCGAAACCGATGACCTCGGGGGTCAGTCCCGGGATCTCGTGGATCACGATGACGCCGGGTCCCTCACCCTTGCGATAGGTCGGGAACGCCAGGGTCTCGCCGTCGAGGGAGTCGGCGATGTGTTCGCCGAGGGTCCAGCTGTCGAGGAGCGCCATCGGCCGAGTATGGCGTCGATAGGGTCGGTGCATGCCCGACGTCCCGCTCCTCGACGCCGCCGAGCAACGCATCCTGGGAAGCCTCCTGGAGAAGCAGGTCACCGTCCCCGCGAGCTATCCGCTCAGCCTCAACTCGCTGCGGACGGCCTGCAACCAGTCGAGCAGCCGAGACCCGGTCACCGACTACGACGAGCAGGAGGTCGAGCGCGTCGCCCGAGCCCTCAAGGACCGTGGCCTGGTCCGGATCGTCTGGGCCGACACCGGCCGGCGGACGCTGAAGTACCACCAGACCCTGGCCGAGCTGCTCGACCTGGGAGCAGATGAGCGCGCCGTGCTCACCGTCCTGCTCCTGCGCGGGGAGCAACCGGCGGGTGCCCTCAAGACCCGTACCGAGCGTCTTTTCGCGTTCGCCGACAGGCAGCAGGTGGAGGAGGTGCTGGCCCGGCTGGCCGCGAGGCCCGAACCGCTCGTGCGCGAGCTGCCCCGACAGGCAGGGCAGCACGACAACCGCTGGACCCACCTGCTGGGGACCGTGCAGGAGGCCGTCGCTGCTGTGCCGGAGCCGGAGCCGGTGCTCGACGGGACCGTCCGCGACGAGCGGGTGCGGACGTCGTACGCCGCGGTCTCGAGTGCGTACGCCGACCACCTTGCCGACGAGCTCGACCACCTGCCGTTCGAGTCGTGGCTGCTCCGCCGGGTCGCCGAGCTGGCCGGCAACCATCCCGTCGTCGAGGTCGGCTGCGGGCCGGGGCACGTCACCCACTTCCTCGCGGAGGCGGGGGTAAGAGCCACCGGGATGGACCTCACCCCGGCGATGGTCGAGGAGGCACGACGCCGCTTCCCTGACGGTGACTACGTCGTGGGTGACCTGCGCTCGCTGATGCGCCCCACCGACGACGCGGGCTGGGGAGCCGTCCTCGCGTGGTACTCGCTGTGCCACCTGGCGCCCGCCGAGATCCCGGAGGCGCTGTCGGCGCTCACCCGGCCGCTGCTCCCCGGCGGTTGGCTGGTCGTCGCCCTGCACGCGGGCACCGGCACCCGCGAGCTGGACAGCTGGTTCGACATCGACGTCGACGTGACGTTCTTCTTCCACGACCCCGCGCGTTTGCGCGCGGTCACGGAGGCGGCCGGCCTCGTCGACCCGGAGTGGTACCACCGCGGGCCGGTCACGTCCCGCGGGGAGACCACCGAGCGGTTCTACCTGCTGGCCCGGAAGCCGGGCTGACCAGGCGATGCCCTTCACCCTCGCGCACCCGGCGGCGGTGCTGCCGCTGCGCGGCCTCGGGATTCCGATGACCGCGATGGTCGCCGGTGCGATGGCGCCCGACCTGCCCCAGATGCTCGGCGTGGCCGACGGGCGGGCCATCTCCCACTCCGCGACCGCGGTGGTGACCGTCGACCTGGCGATCGGGCTCGTCGCGGTGGTCCTCTGGTACGCGCTCTACCGGCGGCCCCTGGTCGACCTGGCCCCCGACCGCTGGCGAGCGCGGCTCCCGGACCGGGTCCGGGTGACGCCCCTCGAGTGGGCCCTGTGCGTCCCGGGCGTCGTCATCGGGGCGGCCACGCACGTGGCCTGGGACTCCTTCACGCACGAGGACAGCTGGGGGACCGACCACGTGGCGGTGCTGCGGGAGTCGTTCCTCGGCCTGCCGGCGTACGAGTGGGCACAGCACCTGTGCAGCGTCCTCGGGCTCGCCGCCGTCGTGGCCGTCTCGCTGAGGTATCTCTCGCGCCTCCCCGAGCAGCCTCCGCGTCCCGGCCCGCTGGTGGCGCGCTGGGCGCTGCTGGTGGCGCTGGCCTGGGGCGGCCTCCTGGGCATGGGCATCGCGGTGCTGGTCTGGCCGTGGGGGATAGAGGCGATGGCCTACTACGGCGTGATCACCACGATGCTGGTCGCCGGGTTCGGCGCGACCTGCGTCTGCGTGTGGTGGCAGGTCAAGTACCGATGGCGGACACGTCGCGGGGCGAG
This sequence comes from Nocardioides sp., assembly GCA_035710425.1. Taxonomy (GTDB): domain Bacteria; phylum Actinomycetota; class Actinomycetes; order Propionibacteriales; family Nocardioidaceae; genus Nocardioides. Next base: position 10,457 of record DASTDJ010000350.1, on the reverse strand, counting down.
GTCGACGGCGGGGTCGTCTCCGCAGGAATAGGCCCGAGCATGTCGATGCCGTGGCGCTCGGCCAGCGCCAGCACGTCCTCGATGGTCGGCTCACGCTCGGCCGCGAGGAGGGCCGCGGCGCGCGAGAAGTCCTCCAGCGGAGCGCCGGGGGCGTGCACCACGAACGCGACGGCGTCGGCATCCGACTCGTTGCGGATCGTGTGCGGCGTGCCACCGGCCATGGGGACCGTGTCGCCGGCCCGGGCCGTCACCTGCCTGGCGTCGTCGCCGAGCCCGAGGTGGAACGTGAACTCGCCCTCGATCACGTGGTAGACCTCGCCGGAGGCGTGGCGGTGCATCACCGGGGGACCGCCTCCCGGGGCCATCCGCATCTCGAGGGCGAACAGCGCTCCACCGGTGTCGGCAGTGCTCGCCAGCACTTTCATCTCGTCGGGTCCGACCTTGAGGCGCTCGGCTGTGGCAGGATCGACAGGTAACTTGTCCATAACCAGGACGATAGACAAGGAACTTGTCCAATGTCAAGACGGATACCCGTCAGGGACGGTGCCGAGCGACCGGGGAACATCGTCGTCGCCCTGCGTGAGGCGTACGTCGCCCTGAACGACCTCGTCATCGTCCGGCTCGCCGAGCGCGGCCACGCCGACGTGCGTCCCGCCCACGGCGCGGTGTTCCAGTACCTCGACGACAGCGGGACCACCGTCAGCGTGCTCGCCCAGCGCGCCCAGATGACCAAGCAGGGCATGGCCCAGCTCGTGCAGCACCTCGAGGCGCACGGGTACGTCTCCCGCGTCCCCGACCCGGCGGACCGGCGGGCGAAGCTGGTGCAGCCGACCGAGCGCGGGCACGAGGTGTTCCGTATCGCGCGGGAGCTGGTGCCCGAGATCGAGGAGCTGGTCGCCGGCGTCATCGGCGCGGCCCGGACCGCGGCCCTCCGTGACGACCTCGAGGCACTGCGCCGCAGCGGGATCGCTCAGGCGAGCTCGAGCACGCAGTCGGCCAGCACCGGCGCGCCGTCGCGCTCGTCCTGACCGGCGATGCTCGCCGAGGCGACGACCCGGCCGTCCTCGCGCCAGCCCTGCACCCGGATCGTCTCGCCCGGGAACACCACGCCGGCGAACCGCGCCGAGAAGCCTCCGACCGCGGTCGCGTCGCCGCCCAGCAGCGCGTCGGTGAGCTCGCGCAGCACGATGCCGTAGGAGCACAGGCCGTGCAGGATCGGCGCCGGGAAGCCCGCCGCCTTCGCGAAGTCGGGGTCGGCGTGCAGCGGGTTGCGGTCGCCGCACAGCCGGTAGAGCAGCGCCTGCTGGGGCGTGACGGCGTACGTCGTGTCGGCGTCGGGCGCGCGGTCGGGAAGTACGACGGCCTGCGAGGCGCCGCGCTCGCCACCCCAGCCACCTTCGCCCTTGACGAAGATCGAGGACCGGACCCGCCAGAGCTCCTCGCCGGAGGGGGCGGTGGCCACACCCTCCTGCCAGATCACGCACGCCTTGCCCTTGTCCCAGATGTCGGTGAGCGTCGTGGACACGGTGGCCGTACCGGAGGTGGGCAGCGGTGCACTCACCGAGATCGACTGGCTGCCGTGGACCACCTGCGCGAGGTTGATGTCGCAGCCGGGGAGGTCGAGCGGAGGAGGGTCGGTCTCGTGGAACGTGGGGACCACCACGCCGAAGGACGGCAGCACCTGCAGGGCCGGTCCGTCGAGCGTGTAGCGGAGTGCGGCGGTGTCGAGGTTGTCGCCCTGGCGGGAGCCGGCGCCGATGCCGAGGTGGTAGAGCAGCACGTCGCTGGACGTCCACGAGAACTCGGTGGTAGCGACGGGGGCGCCGATCGCGGCGGACGGGTCGATGGGCACTATGCCTCCAGGGCCAGGTCTTCGGCGGCGAGGTAGCCGAACGTCAGCGCCGGGCCGATGGTGGCACCGGGACCTGCGTAGGTGTGGCCCATCACCGCGGACGACACGTTGCCGGCGGCGTAGAGGCCGGGGATCACGGAGCCGTCGGGGCGCTGCACGCGGGCTCGCTCGTCGGTGACCAGGCCGCCCTTGGTGCCGAGGTCACCGGGGACGATCTTCACTGCGTAGAACGGCGCCTGGTCGATCGCGTGCAGCGAGGGGTTCGGCTTCACCCGTGGGTCGGAGTAGTACTTGTCGTACGCCGACTCGCCGCGGTGGAAGTCTTCGTCGGTGCCCGACTCGGCGAAGCCGTTGAAGCGGCGCACCGTCTCCTCCAGCGCCTCGGCCGGTACGTCGATCTCCACGGCCAGCTCGGCGAGGGTCGCGGCCTTCTTGACGGTGCCGTTCTTGTACCAGCGACCGGGGAACGGCTGGCGCGGCGACAGCCCCGCGAACAGGTAGCGGTTGCGGTAGCGCTGGTCGATGACCATCCAGGCCGGCACGTGCCGGACGCCGGTGGCCTCACCCTTGTAGATCTCGTGCACCGCCTCGACGTACGGCAGCGCCTCGTTCATGAACCGCCGGCCGGCGGCGTTGACGATGATCGAGCCGGGCAGGTTGCGCTCGGCCAGACAGAACCACGGGCCGGAGGGGAGCGGGATGGTCGGGCCCCACCAGGCGTCGTCGAGCAGGTCCGTCGCCGCGCCCGCGGTGATGCCGGCGAGCACGCCGCCGCCGGTGTTGAACTCCGAGCCGGTCGTCCAGTCGATCGACGTCGGTTGCGGCTGGTACTTCTCCCGCATCTCCAGGTTGCGCTCGAACCCGCCGCTGCCGAGGACCACGCCGCGGCGGGCGCGGACCACCCGCTCGGTGCCGCCGTGGGCGACGCGGACGCCGACGACCCGGCCGTCCTCGATCACCAGGTCGGTGAGCTCGGTCTCGTAGTGCACGGGCACGCCGGCGTCGATCAGCCCCTTGCGGAGACCGATCGCGAGCGCGTTGCCCATCGCGTACATCTTCCGGCCGAGCACGATGCTCACCAGCCGGTTGAGCATCACTCGGAGCATGGTGAGCGGGCCGCGCAGCGTGCGCAGGCCCAGGCTGATCTTGCGGAAGTCGGCCTGGGTGACGATCAGGTTGGCCGGCGCCTTGGTGTACTGCGGGTGCAGCCGGTCCAGCTCGTCGCCGAGGAACTTCGCGTTCATCGGCACCGGCTCGACGCTTCGCCCGAGCGCGCGTCCGCCGGGCTGCTCGGGGTGGTAGTCGGCGTACTCGGGCACCCAGGAGAAGCGGAGCGGGGTGTTCTGCTTGATGAAGTCCATGACCTCGGGGCCACGGTCGACGTAGGTGTCGCGGCGGGCCTTGGGGACCACGTCGCCGACGATCGCGTCGAGGTAGCGCTTGGACTCCTCGGGCGCGTCGGCCTGGCCGGCCGCGCGGAGGGCGTAGTTGCCGGGGATCCAGACGCCGCCCCCGCTGCGCGCCGTGGAGCCGCCGAAGTAGGCGCTCTTCTCGAGCAGAACCGTCTCCAGGCCGCGTTTTCGGGCCGCCAGGGCGGCGGTCATCCCGGCCCCGCCGGCGCCCACGACGACGACGTCGACCTCGTCCGGGAGGGGGCTGCTCATGGCGCAAAACTGTAACAGGTTCTAGCATTGCCGCCATGCTCCCCGACGACGTGCGACGTGAGGCTGCCCACGCCCTGGTCACCGCCGAGCGGGACCGGTTGCCGGTCCCGCCGCTGCGCGAGACCTATCCCGATCTCGACGTCGTCGACGCCTACGAGATCCAGCTGCTGAACATCCGGCAGCGCCTCGCCGCCGGGGCGACCGTGCACGGCCACAAGGTCGGGCTCTCGTCGAAGGCGATGCAGGAGATGATGGGCGTCGACGAGCCCGACTACGGGCACCTGCTCTCGGACATGGAGGTGTTCGAGGACCGGCCGGTCAGCGTTGGCCGCTACTGCTACCCCCGGGTCGAGGTCGAGGTCGGGTTCGTCCTGGGCGCGACGCTGCCGGGGGAGGGCTGCACCGAGGACGACGTGATCGCGGCGACCGAGGCGGTCGCCCCGGCGATCGAGCTGATCGACAGCCGGATCGCTGATTGGAACATCCGGATCGGCGACACCATCGCCGACAACGCGTCGTCGGCCGGCTACGTGCTCGGCCCGGACCGGGTCAAGCCGACCGACATCGACCTGCTGACCATCGACGCCCGCCTGCTGAGGAACGGCCAGCAGGTGGCGGAGGGCCGCTCTGACGCCGTGCTCGGCAACCCGGTCACTGCCGTGGCGTGGCTGGCGCGCAAGGTGGCGTCGTTCGGCGTGACGCTCGAGGCGGGGCACGTGATCCTGCCCGGCAGCGTGCACCGCGCGATCGACGTGGCCGCGGGAGACGACTTCGAGGCGGTCTTCGACGGCCTCGGCACCGTGCGACTGTCCTTCACGGACTGAGAGGAAGACATGAGCCAGAAGCTCAGCGCCGCCATCGTCGGCCCCGGCAACATCGGGACCGACCTGATGTACAAGCTGCTCCGCAGCGACGTGATCGAGCCCCGGTGGATGATCGGCGTCGATCCCACCAGCGAGGGGCTCAAGCTCGCGTCCGACAAGGGGCTGGAGTCGACCCATGAGGGAGTCGACTGGCTGCTCAAGCAGGACGAGCTGCCGGACCTGATCTTCGAGGCCACCTCGGCCTACGTGCACCGCGAGTACGCCCCGCGCTACGAGGAGGCCGGCATCCGGGCGGTCGACCTGACGCCCGCCGCCGTCGGCCCCGCTGTGATCCCGCCGGTCAACGGCGAGGAGCACGTGGCCGCGAAGAACGTCAACATGATCACCTGCGGCGGCCAGGCCACGATCCCGATGGTGGCCGCGGTCTCCCGCGTCACCCCGGTGTCGTACGCCGAGATCGTCGCCTCGGTGTCCTCGGTCTCCGCCGGGCCGGGCACCCGCGCCAACATCGACGAGTTCACGCGCACCACCGCGGCGGGCGTGGAGTCGATCGGCGGCGCGGAGCGGGGCAAGGCGATCATCATCCTCAACCCGGCCGAGCCGCCGATGATCATGCGCGACACGATCTTCTGCGCGATCGACCCGGACGCCGACACCGATGCCGTGGTGCAGTCGGTCGTGGCGATGGAGAAGGCGGTGCAGGAGTACGTGCCCGGCTACCGCCTGCTGCAGGAGCCCCAGGTCGACGAGCCGTCCGCGGCCACCCAGGGCCGGACCAGGGTGGCGATCTTCGTCGAGGTCGAGGGCGCCGGCGACTACCTGCCGCCGTACTCCGGCAACCTCGACATCATGACCGCCGCCGCCACCCAGGTCGGCGAGAACATCGCTCGCTCGATCCTCGGAGGTGCCGCATGACCGAACTGGACACCCTCGCCCGCACCTGGTCCGGCACCCACGGCAACGAGCCCTGGGGTGAGCTCGACCTCCGCCTGACCGACACCTGCCTGCGCGACGGGTCGCACCACAAGCGGCACCAGTTCACCGCTCAGGAGGTGCACGACATCGTCGAGGCGCTCGACTCCTCCGGCATCCCGGTGATCGAGGTGACCCACGGCGACGGGCTCGGCGGCTCGTCGTTCAACTACGGCTTCTCGAAGACGCCGGAGCAGGAGCTGATCAAGATCGCGGCGGAGACCGCGAAGCGCGCCAAGATCGCCTTCCTGATGCTGCCCGGCGTGGGCACCAAGGACGACATCCGTGCCGCCCAGGACAACGGCGGCCAGATCTGCCGGATCGCCACCCACTGCACCGAGGCCGACGTCTCGATCCAGCACTTCGGGCTGGCCCGCGAGCTCGGCCTCGAGACCGTCGGGTTCCTGATGATGAGCCACACCCAGCCGCCCGAGGTGCTGGCCAAGCAGGCCCGGATCATGGTCGACGCCGGCTGCCAGTGCGTCTACGTCGTCGACTCGGCCGGCGCGCTGATCATGGAGCAGACCGCCGACCGGGTGTCGGCCCTCGTGGCCGAGATAGGCTCCCAGGCCGACGTCGGCTTCCACGGGCACGAGAACCTCGGCCTCGGCGTCGCCAACACGGTGATCGCCGCCCGAGCCGGCGCGACCCAGATCGACGGCTCGGTGCGGCGCTTCGGTGCCGGCGCCGGCAACACGCCGCTCGAGGCCTTCATCGGGGTGTGCGACAAGCTCGGCTGGACCACCGGCGTCGACTTCTTGCAGATCGTCGACGCCTCCGAGGACGTCATCAAGCCCGCCATGCCCGAGGAGTGCCAGCTGGACCGGATGACGCTGATGATGGGGTACGCCGGCGTCTACAGCTCGTTCCTCAAGCACGCCGGCAACGCGGCGGAGCGTTACGGCGTCAGCGGCGCGAAGATCCTCCTCGAGGCCGGCAACCGCAAGCTGATCGGCGGCCAGGAGGACCAGCTGATCGACATCGCGCTGATGCTCAGGGCCGAGGCGGAGAAGGAGGCCGCCAACAGCTGAGGCTCACGGGCGCTTCATGTAGAACTCCGTGAACTCGGCGCAGCGCCCCTCGCCGTCGAACCGCATCAGGTAGCAGTTGTCGTAGACCCGCACCACCGGCCCGTCGGGAACCTCGCGGTAGCTCGACGCGCCGGTGGCCACCACGACGTCTCCGTCCACGGCGACGGGGGAGTAGGTCGCGGCGTAGGTCCCCGGGTCGTCCCGGGTCGACGCGTCGTCCGACCCGCCCTCACCGAGCCACGACGCGACCACCGCGTCCCGGCCGACGATCGGCTCGTCGTAGGGGTGGTAGCGGTAGACGACGTGCTCGCTGAACAGACCGGCGATCGCATCGGGGTCGTAGGACTCCCAGGCCGCGACGTACCGGTCGAGCCAGGCCTGTGCACCAGCGTGGTCCATCGGGTCACAATAGGGCTGACAACGCCCTCACCGGGCGTGGAGGTGAACTGACAATGTCCGACGACATCGAGGACCTGACCAGCGTTCGCTACATGGTCGACGACGTCGAGAGGTCGATCGACTTCTACACGACGCACCTCGGGTTCACGCTGAGGACGAGCGCGGCGCCCGCCTTCGCAGACGTCGTCCGCGGCAACCTGCGGCTCCTCCTGAGCGGCCCGAAGAGCTCCGCCGGCAGACCGATGCCCGACGGCGCCCAGCCAGGACCGGGCGGCTGGAACCGCATCCACTTGATCGTCGACGACATCGCCGCCGAGGTCGATCGGCTGCGCTCTGCGGGCCTCGGCTTCCGCAACGACATCGTCTCCGGCCCCGGAGGGCAGCAGGTCCTGCTGGAGGACCCGTCCGGAAACGTGGTCGAGCTGTTCCAGCCCGCCGCCAAGGATTGAGTACGAGCGCTCATCCGGCCGGCGCGTTTCGTCGGCAGATTGGGGCGCATGGTCTCCAACAGTCGCAGGCAGGCGTACGCCGCCGTCGAGACGATCGCTTCGCTCATCGCACTGGGCGCGATGGGAGCCGTCTTCCTGAACTACATGGGTGCCCACCTCACGTTCTTCGGTGACCCGGTCGTCATCGACGACGAGGAGGTGCGGAACTACTGGATCGGCGTCTCCGTCCTCGGCGTCAGCCTGCTGGCCGCCCTGGTGGCGGGGTCGCTGCGAGGTGCGAGGCGCTCCTTCCTGTGGCACGTCCCGGTAGCCCTCGTTGCCGTGGCGGTGGCCCTGCTCTTCAGCGTCACCCAGGCCGGGCCGGTCGGGCGCGGGCAGCCGGTGCAGCCCGAGCCCACGAACCCGCCGGCGGGGCGGGCCTGCCACTCCGGCGGTGACAGTCACGAGTGCCCTGGCGGGTGACCTAGAGGTCCCGCTCGTAGTAGAGCATCGACGGCCCGCCCGGCCCGAACTCCTCGTTGGTGAAGCCGCACTTCTCGTAGAGCGCCCGGGCCGCCTCGTCGGTGACCGAGGTGTTGAGGTCGATCCGGGTGGCACCGCGGTCGCGGGCGAGGTCCATCGCGGCCTCCAGGAGCGTGCGGCCGAGGCCGGTGCCGCGGGCGTGGGGGCGGACCCAGAGCTCCTCGAGGCAGGCGTCGGGTCCGGCGTCGTACAGGGAGAGCCGGTAGCGCAGCTGGGCGAAGCCGTCGGGCGGGTCGCCCGGTCCGAACAGCACGGCGACCTCTCCGCTGGCCAGCTGTGGGCCCGCGAGCTCGCCCATCTGCTCCGCGGACGGCTCGGTCTGGTCGTACTCGGCGTTGAAGTCGTAGAGCATCTGGCCGAGCAGCCGGGCGTCGTCGAGCCCGCCGACCCGGAGGTCGTGACGGGTCACGGGGTGGACGAGGGTGTGGTGCTCGGCTCGGGGGTGGACTCCGGGGTGGGGGTCTCGCTCGGGCTCGGGGTGGTCGGAGCAGTTGTCTCGGGTGCCGTGGTGGTCGGCGAGGACTCCGGAGCGTCAGGCGCGCGAGAGGACTGCGGCGCCTGGGGCGTCTGCGGCGTCTGGGTCTCGGGCTCCGGCCGGCGTGGCTGCGTCACGTCGACCCGGAACTCTGCGGACACGCTCCCCGTGGCCAGCGGGCGGTCGGCGAACCGCCAGCGGTAGATCGTGGACTCCTTGGGCGCCAGGGTCACGCTGGGGTCGGTCGTCGCCGAGTCGACGACGCGCACCGGCAGGAAGCTGGCGGTGCCCACGGCCTTGGCCTCGAGGATCATCGTGCCGCGCACGAGCCGGCGGCCGGTGCCGTCGCGGGCCGAACCACTGATGGTGACCTCCTCACCCGGGTCGATCGTGTGAGTGGAGCCGTTCATGGTCAGGTGGCTGGTCAGCGCCTCGAGGTCGTACGTCGTGGTCGTGCCTGGGGCCCCGACCCGCCACGCGTCCATGTAGAACGGCACCCCGTCGCAGCCGAAGCCGACCATGTAGAAGCCGGCGCCGTCGCCTCCGTTGTCCGATGCGAACGAGGTGACCGTCGCGGTGTCCGCGGTCTCGCCGGTGGCCGCACCGGTCTGCATGTCGTACTCCGCCCACGTGTAGCTGAGGGTGGTGGCGTCGATCTGCTGCCAGGAGCCGGTGGCCGACAGCGGGGCCCGACCGATCCACAGCTTGTAACCCTCGGCGTCGGGGCTCTGGTAGCCGGCGTAGGCGACTCCCTGCGCACCGGGCCGTGCGTAGACCTGGAGCCCGGCCGCACTGGTGCGAGCCATCGAGTCGACGTAAGAGAGGGTGCCGATCGCGTTGCCGCCGGCCAGGTCGTACTTGAGGCTGCGGGTGCCCATCGCCGGCCGTCCGGGACCGCGGGAGATGTAAGGCTGCAGGAGCTCGGTGCTGCGCTGGTAGAGGGACTCGCAGCCGACCAGGGTCAGCTGGGCGGCGCGTGCGTCCGGGAAGGCGGTGCCGTGCACGACCACGGTGTCATCGGCGAGCGCGGGCAGCTGCCCGAGACTCACCGTCGCGAACGCTGTCGCGAGGACCACACCTAGCCGTCGCACGTTGTCCTCTCCTGCCGCCTGTGCCCTCCGGGACGACTCTAAGCCGAAAGGTAAATAAACGTGTGCGGGTGCGACAACCTCTTATGACAGTCTCAGGAACATGGCCGAGACCCCCATGGAGATCCAGGTCCGCTACCTCCAGAACCTGCGCGACGCGGTGGTCTGGAAGCTCGACGGACTGAGTGAGTACGACGCGCGCCGTCCCTTGACCCCGACGGGCACCAACGTGCTCGGCATCGTCAAGCACCTCGCCTACGTCGAGGCTGGCTACTTCGGCGAGACGTTCGGCCGGCCGTTTCCTGAGCCGCTCCCGGGCTTCGCCGACGACGCGGAGTACAACGCCGACCTGTGGGTGGAGCCCGGAGAGTCGCGGGAGTACGTCGTGGGGCTCTACCGGAAGGCATGGGCGCACGCCGCCGAGACGTTCGAGGCGAGCACCCCGGAGACGGTGGGCAGGGTGCCGTGGTGGCCGGAGGAGCGGGCCGAGGTGACGCTCCACCAGATCCTGGTCCACATGATCACAGAGACGGCCCGGCACGCCGGGCACGTCGACATCGTCCGCGAGCTGATCGACGACTTCGTCGGGATGCGGTCGGAGGCGACCAACCTCCCCGAGGACGACTTCGACTGGCCGTCGTACGTCGCCAAGGTCGAGGCGGCCGCGCGAGCGGCTGAGGGATGAGAACCGGGGTTCTGGCCCAAAACGAGAACGTGTTCTAGTATTGCTGCTGTCCGACCCAGACAGGAGCTCCCATGTCGAACACCGCCTCACAGGCCGTCCTGGACGGCGTCCGTGACCTGCTGCCCACGTTCCGCGAGCGGGCCGACGACGCCGAGCGGCTCCGGGTGGTGCCGGAGGCGTCGATCAAGGAGCTCGAGGAGACCGGATTCTTCCGGCTCCTGCAGCCCCAGCGGTTCGACGGGCTCGAGGCCGACCCCCTCGACTTCTACACCGCGGTCCGCGACATCGCCTCGGCGTGCGGCTCCACCGGCTGGGTGTCCAGCGTGGTCGGCGTGCACCCCTGGCAGGTGGCACTGTTCGCCGACGAGGCGCAGCAGGCCGTCTGGGGCGAGGACACCAGCACCCGGCTGAGCTCGTCGTACGCCCCCACCGGCAAGGCGGTCGTGACCGAGGGCGGCTTCACGCTGTCGGGCAAGTGGAGCTTCAGCTCCGGCTG
>DASTDJ010000349.1:0-5287 GCA_035710425.1 Nocardioides sp. | reverse complement strand
GCCGAGGACTGCGCCTCGCGCCGGAACCGGGCCTGGAACGTGGCGTCGCTGGCGAGGTCGGTGCGCAGGCGCTTGATCGCGACGATCCGACCGAGCCGGGTGTCGGTGCCCTTCCGCACCTCGGCCATGCCGCCGCGGCCGAGCAGCTCTCCGAGCTCGTAGCGACCGCCGACCAGCGTCGGCTGCGAGTCCATCAGTTGCCCTCACCTTCTGGTGTGGTCGGCGCACCGGATGCCGGCGACGTGGGGGGCCTCAACGTCGGCTCGGTCGGGGTCGTGGGTGGTGTGGTCGGGGTCGTGGGTGGCGTCGTGGGGGTGGTGGGAGGCGTCGTCGGCGTCGTCGGCGGAGTGGTGGGCTCCGTCGTGGGCGGGGTGGTGGGCTCCGTGGTCGGCGGCGGCGGCGGCGTCGTGGGCTCGGTGGTGGGCGGGGTGGTGGGCTCCGTGGTCGGAGGCGACTTGGTCGGCTCGGAGGTGTCGTCTGCCGGCGGCGGCTCGTTGTCGTCGTCGCCGGAGTTCAACGCGACGGCGGCGATCACGATCGCGGCCACCAGCAGCAGCACGATCAGCGGCACCAGCCACACCGCCTTGCTGCGTCCCTTCTTCCGGTCCGTGGTCGGGGGGACCGGCGGGGTCGCCGGCTGACCCGACGTCGCGGGGATCACCTGGGTGGCGTCGGACCCCGGCTCCACAGGAGGAACGACCGCAGGCGGAACCGCGATCCCCGCGGTGGCCCCGCCGCGGAGCGCCGCGGCGAACGCCGCTCCGTCGGGGTAGCGATCGGCGGGGTCCTTCGACAGCGCCTTCAGGACCACCGCGGCGAGGTCGCTGGGTACGTCGGCGGGCAGGTCGGGCACCGGCTGCTGGATGTGCGCGAGCGCGGTGGCGACCTGGCTGTCCGCCTCGAACGGGCGCCGTCCGGCCAGGCACTCGAAGCCCACCACGCCCAGTGCGTAGACGTCGGACGCCGGTGTCGCCAGCTCCCCCCGCGCCTGCTCGGGGGAGAGGTACTGCGCGGTGCCCATCACCGTGCCGGTCTGGGTGATCCCGGCGCCGTCACCGGCCCGGGCGATGCCGAAGTCGGTGATCTTGATCTTGCCGTCGGGGGTGACCATCAGGTTGGCAGGCTTCACGTCGCGGTGCACGATCCCCGCTGCGTGCGCCGCCGCCAGCGCGTCGCCGGCCTGCGCCAGCAGGTCGCGTACGGCGCTCCGGTCGAGGTCACGGCCGTCGGCGATCAGCCGGGACAGCGGCTGGCCCTCGACCAGCTCCATCACGAGGTAGGGCCGGGGCTGGCCCGAGCCGTCGGTGGCGGTCGCCTCGCCGAAGTCGTAGACCCCGGCGACACCCGGGTGGTGCAGCGCCGCCGCGTGCCGGGCCTCGGTCTCGAACCGGGAGCGGAACGTCGGGTCGTCGGCGTACTCGTGCTTGAGCACCTTCACCGCGACCTCGCGGTTGAGCACCGTGTCGGTGGCGCGCCACACCTCGCCCATCCCGCCGGTGGCGATCCGGGAGTCGAGCCGGTAGCGGCGGGCGTCGTCGGCGAACGTGCCGCCGATGTCGGAGGAGGTCACTTGATCACCGCCTCCATCACTGCCTTGGCGATCGGCCCGCCGAGCAGACCACCGGCGACCTCGCCGCGGGGGATGTCGGCCTTCTCGATCATCACCGCGACCGCGACCTCCGGGTTGTCGGCCGGCGCGAACGACACGAACCAGGCGTACGGCGGCACGTTGTCGATGCCGCTCTGGGCGGTGCCGGTCTTGCCGGCCACGTCGATGCCGGGGATGGCGGCGGGGCTGGCGGTGCCGTTGTCGACGGTGGAGACCAGCAGGTCGGTGAGGTCGTCGGCCGTGGAGGAGGAGATCGCGTCGCGGTACTCCTCGTCCTCGGTCTGCTCCAGGGTGTCGTACTCCGCGGACTGCACCTCGTCGACGACGTAGGGCTTCATCACGGTGCCGTCGTTGGCGATCCCGGCCGCCACCATCGCCATCTGCAGCGGCGTGGACCGCACCTCGAACTGCCCGATGCCGGACTGGCCGGTCTCCGCCTCGTCCATGTCGGTGGGGAAGTTGGACTCGGCCTGCGGGCGCAGGTCGTCGAGGTAGTGCTGGTTGAACCCGAACGCCTCGGCCTGCTCGAGCATCGCATCGGCGCCGACCTCGTTGGCCAGCGCGGCGAACGTCGTGTTGCAGGAGTTCTCCATCGCCTGCGTGAACGGGATCTTGCCGGTGCCGCAGTCGCGGCCCTCGTTGTCGATCAGGCCGCTCTCGCCGCTGGTCAGCGGCAGCTGGTACGTCGCCCCGCCCGGCACCTGGGAGTCCTTGTCGTACTGGCCGCTCTCGATCGCGGCCGCGGCGGTCACCAGCTTGAACGTCGAGCCGGGCGGCAGGGTCTTCTGGATCCCGCGGTTGAGCAGCGGCTCGCTCTCGGTGTTGTTGAGCCGGTCGTAGGTCTCCTGCGACGCGGCCAGGTCGTGGGTGGCGAGCTTGTTGGGGTCGTAGGTCGGCAGCGACACCATCGCGAGGATCTTCCCGGTGCTGGGTTCGAGGGCGACGACGGAACCCTCCACGTCGCCGGGCAGGCTCATCAACCCGTCGTAGGCCGCCTCCTGGGCGTCGGCGTTCAGGGTGACCTGCACGCTGCCGCCCTGGTTGGACTCGTTGCTGATCAGGTCGACGAGCTTGGTGACGAAGAGCCGCGGGTCGTCGCCCGCGAGCACCTGGTTCTGGGTCTGCTCGAGGCCGGTCTGGGTGTAGAAGGAGAAGTAGCCGGTGACGTGGGCGTACTTCAGCGGCTCGGGGTACTCCCGCTGGAACTCGTACTCGTCGTCGATCGGTACGCTCTCCGCGATCTCCTCGCGGCCGACCAGGATCGCGCCGCGGTCGCGCGAGTAGGCCGCCTCGATCACCCGTCGGTTGCGGGGGTCCTCGTTGAGCGAGTCGGCCTTCCAGAACTGCAGGTAGGTGGCGTTGATCATCAGCGCGAGGAACAGCAGCATGCAGAAGATCGAGACGGTGCGGATCGGCTTGTTCACTACCCAATCACCGCCTTCACGACCTGGGTCTGCTGCTGGTCGGCGTCGTCGTCGCCATCGGAGAGGTTGGGCACCGGACGTCTGGCTTGGTCGGAGATGCGCAGCAGCAGCGCGATGATCACCCAGTTGGCGATCAGCGACGAGCCTCCGTAGGACAGGAACGGCGTGGTCAGGCCGGTCAGCGGGATCAGCCGGGTCACGCCGCCGACCACGACGAACACCTGCAGCGCGAACACGCCGGCCAGGCCGGTGGCCATCAGCTTGCCGAACCCGTCGCGGGCGATCAGCGCGGCCCGCAGCGCCCGCTCGACGATGATGCCGTAGAGGAGGAGCACGGCGAGCACACCGGTCAGCCCGAGCTCCTCGCCGATCGCGCCGACGATGAAGTCGGACTCGGCGTAGGAGATCCGGCCGGGGTCGCCCTCGCCGAAGCCACGGCCGATCAGGCCACCCCAGGCCATCCCGAACATGGTCTCGACGATCTGGTCGGAGATCGGGCCGGACTGCGCGAGGTAGTAGTCGAACGGGTGCAGCCAGATGTCGACGCGGTCCTGCACGTGGCCGAAGGTGCGCCAGGCGAACACCGCGCCGCCGAAGAACAGCGCACCACCGACGAGGAGCCAGCCGGGGCGTTCGGTGGCGACGTAGAGCATCACCAGGAAGAGCCCGAAGAACAGCAGGCTGGAGCCGAGGTCGCGCTGGAAGACCAGGATGCCGAGGCTGACCAGCCACATCGCCAGGATCGGGCCGAGGTCGCGGCCGCGCGGCAGGTCGATGAACAGCACCCGACGGCCGGCGAGCGCGAGCGCGTCGCGGTGCAGCACGAGGTAGCCGGCGAACGCGATCACCAGCAGCACCTTGGCGAGCTCGCCGGGCTGGAACCCGAACGGACCGACCTGGATCCAGATCTTGGAGCCGTTGATGGTCTCGCCGAGCCCGGGGACCATCGGGAGCAGCAGGAGCAGGATCGCGGCCAGCCCGAACGTGTAGGTGAACCGGGTGAGCAGCCGGTGGTCGCGGAGCAGCACCAGGGTGCCGACGAACAGCAGCACCCCGAGCGTCATCCAGGTCAGCTGCTGACGGGCGAAGGTGCCGCCCTCCTCGAGGTCGAGGCGGTGGATGACCGCGAGCCCGAGGCCGTTGAGCGCGGCCACGACGGGCAGCAGCACCGGGTCGGCGTACGGCGCCACCAGCCGCACCACCACGTGTGCGGCGACCATCAGCGCGGCCAGCCAGGCGCCGTACCCGACGATGTCGGCCGGGACGTGCCCCTCCACGCCCAGGCCCACGGCGGCGTAGGCCCCGACGCCGACGGCGAGCGCGAGGACGAGCAGGAAGAGCTCTGCGCCCCGGCGTCGCCGGTGCACGAAACCCATCAGTGCGGAGTTGGCCATCAGGGTTGGTCGGCCTCCTCGACTTCCTGCATGGCGGCGAGCTTGCGGACCGCCTGCTCCGCGGCGTCGAGGTCACGGACCCCGAATCCTTCGCGGACCCGGTTGGCGTCGCCGTCGGGCAGCCGGTCGACCTCCACGTCGCTGGTCTCGTAGGGCTCCGAGAGGTTCAGGCCGGGGATGTCGGCGTCGATGCCGCGGAAGATCACCACGACGCCGTCCTCCTCACCGACGTAGTACTGCCGCTGCGACCACGACCACGCGGCGGCGACCCCGATCCAGAGCAGGCCGATCACCACGGCGACCACGAGCAGCCGCTTCGGCCACACGAACCGCCGCGGCGGCTGCGGGGCGTAGCGCGCCTGCTCGGGGTCGATCGGGTCGGCCTTGATCGCGAACGGGAGGTCGTCGGGGATCTCGGCGTCGACCGGCTCCAGCTCGCCGGTGTCGCCGGAGCGGTGGCCGCGGAACAGGCCACGCGGGAGGCGGCGCTTGAGCTCGGCGGCCGCACCGACCAGGAGGGGCTCGAGCGCGGCGAACTGCTCGTCCTCGGCGGCCTGCTCGGCGGTGATCACGTCGGCGACCACGCAGGTGACGTTGTCGGAGGAGCCGGCCTCGAGGCTGGCCCGCACCAGCTCGACGGCGGCGTAGTCGGGGGTGCCCATCGAGAGGATGTCGGCGATCCGGCCGTCGGGCAGCACCCCGCAGGCCCCGTCGCTGCAGAGGAAGAGACGGTCGCCCGCGACCAGCTCGAGCATGAACAGGTCGGGCTCGGCGTCGTGGATGCCGTCGAGGGCCTTGAGGATCAGGTTGCGGTGGGGGTGGACCCGCGCCTCCTCCTCGGTGATCCGGCCCTCGTCGAT
>DASTDJ010000348.1:0-7645 GCA_035710425.1 Nocardioides sp. | reverse complement strand
GACCTGGCGGTGGACGGTGGCACCACCACCGACCTCTCCGACTTCCGGCTGGACCGTCCCGCCCTGACCGACCCCGCCTACGCCGACCACTGGTTGGTGTGACGTGGCCTCAGCTCAGCTCCGCCTCGTCGATCCCGACCTCGCGCGCGACCGTCTCGGCGACCCAGCAGCGCAGCTCGGCCCGGGTGACCGTGCGGTAGACGAGCGCGGCCACGGAGAGTCCGTCGATCAACGCGGACACCCTCGCGACGGCATCCTCCGGGTCGGGGCACGTGAACGCACCGGCGGCCACGCCCTCGTCGATGATCGCGAGCAGCACGACGCACCAGCGGTCCTCCATCCGCCGCAGCACCTTGCGGATGCCGGGCTCGCGCTGCGCCAGCGCCCAGGCGTCGATCCAGATCCGCCAACCCTTGGCGGGTCCGGTCGGCCCGTAGGAGCGCAGGGCCCGCCGCAGCTTGTCGACCGCGTCGGTGCCGGCGGCCGTGGCCTTGTCCAGGCGGGCCAGGTCGCGCTCGACGGCGTACGCGAACGCCTCGGCGACCAGCGCGTCCTTGGTGCCGAAGTGGTAGAAGATCAGCGCCGGGCTGACATTCAGCGCCTTGGCGACATCGGTGACCCGCGTCGCCTCGAGGCCGATCCGGTCCACCGTCTCGGTGGTCGACGCGAGGATCTCGTCGCGCCGCAGCTCGACGCTGCGCCGGCTCCTGGTCACGCCCCACCCACGCTCATGATCCGCAGCATAAGTCCTACGACGAGGAGGACACCGTGACCGTCGACCCGATGGAGATCGTCCGCAAGGCCGCGCCGCTGGACGGCGAACCCGTGCTGATGATGCCGGCCGAGGCCTACACCTCGCCCGAGGTGCTGGCCTGGGAGCAGCGCCACCTGTTCGCGGGTGGCTGGACCTGCCTGGGCCGGGTCGACGACCTGTTCCCGCCGGACGCCGCGCGCCCGCTCACCCAGAGGGCGGTCGTCGTCGGCGACGTCGCCTGCCTGGTGGTCCGCGAGCAGGAGACGCTCCGGATGTACGCCAACACCTGCCGGCACCGCGGCCACGAGCTGCTGCCCGAGGGGACGACGTCCGAGCGCCGCAGCGTCGTGTGTCCCTACCACGCGTGGACCTACGACCTGCACGGCCAGCTGATCGGGGCCAAGGGCTTCCGCGACGACGAGACCTTCGAGTTCGCCGACCACGGACTGGTGGAGCTGCCGGTGAAGGTCTGGGAGGGCTGGGTCTTCGGGCACGCCCTGCACCCCCTGGGGTCGGCCGAGGTGCCGTCGTTCGAGGAGCACCTGGGCGAGTTCGACACCAAGCTGGCGCCGTACGCGCCGGGTGGGCTGGTGGTGGGGGACCGCCACACCTACGAGGTCGCCGCGAACTGGAAGGCGATCTCCGAGAACTACCACGAGTGCTACCACTGCCCGCTGATCCACCCGGAGCTGTGCCAGGTCAGCCCGCCGACGTCGGGCGACAACTACGACCTCCCGGGTGGGTGGGTCGGTGGCTCGATGGTCCTGCGCGACGGCATGCGCACCATGTCGCTGACCGGGGAGCTGGCCGCGACGCCGATCCCCGGAGCGCCGCCGACGACGGTGGAGTACGTGCACCTGCTGCCCAACCTCTTGGTGTCCGCGCACCCCGACTACGTGATGACCCACCGGATGGTGCCGCTCTCGCCCGAGCGCACCTGGGTGGAGTGCTCCTGGCTGGTGGTGCCCGACGCCGACGGCTCGGTGCCCGACCCGGCCGGTGCCGTGGAGTTCTGGGACCTCACCAACAAGCAGGACTGGGCGGCGTGCGAGTCGGTGCAGCGCGGACTGGCCAGCCCGCACTTCCGACCCGGTCCGTTCGCGCCCAGCGAGGACGCCGTCGCGCAGCTGGTGTCGATGATCGGCCGCGCCTACCGCACCGGCTCGCTGGTCCCGTGAGCGTCCGGCCGGTACGCCGGCTCACGCTGCTGGCCGTGGTCGTCACGCTGGCCGGCACCCTGCTCGCCGTCGTCGGGTCCCGGCCCGCGCCCGCGGCGACCGTCGGCGCACCGAAGACGCTGCAGGTGGGCGAGCTGACCCTGACGTCCTGCAAGGTCGTCCGGCGCGCCTTCTGCGGCAAGATCCGGCGGGCGTGGGAGCCGGGCAACCCGTCGGCCGGCACGGTCAAGGTCGGCTTCGCGTTCGTGCCGGCGCGCAGGCAGCCGGCGATCGACACGCTGGTGCCGCACGAGGGCGGGCCGGGCTACAGCACGACGGGCACCGGTGCCGACTACGCCGCGATGTACGGCCCGCTGCTCGACCGGCGCAACCTGCTGCTGTTCGACCAGCGCGGCACCGGGCTGTCGCGACCGATCCGGTGTCCTGACCTGCAGAACCTCGTGCTGCCCTACAACGTCGCCGCGGGACGCTGTGGTCGTTCGCTCGGCAAACGGGCCGACGACTACACCACCTCGCTGTCCGCCGACGACCTCGCCGCGGTGCTCGAGAAGCTCGGGCTGACCTCCGTCTCCCTGTACGGCGACTCCTACGGCACGTTCTTCACGCAGACGTTCGCCGGGAGGCACCCGGAGATGGTGCGCAGCATCGTGCTCGACAGCGCCTACCCGACGTACGGCGAGTCGGCCTGGTATCCCACCCAGAGCCCGGCGATGCGCAACGCGTTCACCAAGGCCTGCCAACGCTCGCAGGAATGCCGCTCGGCGGGGCTGCGCTTCCTGCCCACCCTGCGCCGGGTGCTCGACGAGGTGCGCCGGCAGCCGTGGCGGGGGACGGCGTACGACGCCGACGGCCGCCGGGCCGAGGTGACGGTCGACGGTGCCGGCCTGGCCGCCGTCGCGTTCGGTGCGACGTACGCGCCGGCGTTCTACCGGGAGCTCACCGCCGCGCTCCGCTCCGGCCTGCGCGGCGACCGGGCGCCGCTGCTCCGGCTGGTCGCGGAAGCGGAGGGCGGGGGCACCTACGCCGGGCCGGCCAACGCGTACAGCGAGGGTCTCGACGCAGCGGTCGCCTGCCACGACTACCCGCAGCTCTACAACATGAAGGCGCCGCCCGCCGCGCGCGAGCGGCAGCTCGAGCGGGCCATCGTCGGGCGGACCCGCACGGAGCCTCGCACCTACGCACCCTTCAGCGTCCGCGAGTACGCCGACTCCGACTGGCAGTCGATCGACTGGTGCACCCGGTGGCCGGTGGCACCCAAGGACAACCCGGCGGGACCCATCCGCCCGGCCGGGGGCTACCCCGACGCGCCGGTGCTGGTGCTGAGCGGCGAGCTCGACTCGATCACGACGGCCGCCGAGGGCAACATCGTGAAGGCGCAGTTCCCGAACGCTCGGCACGTCCTCCTCCGCAACAGCTTCCACGTCACCGCCCTGTCGGACCGCGACGGGTGCGGCCAACGCATCCTGCGGGCCTTCGTGCGCTCGCCGGGCTCTGAGCGGTCGGTCGAGGCCTGCGCCAAGGCGGTGCAGCCGCTGCGCGCCCTGGGGATCGTGCCGCGCACGCTCGCCGACATCACACCGGCGCGGTCGGCTCGGTCGTTGCCGGCCAGGGTCCGCCGGGCCGGGCCGGCTGCGGCGCTGACCGTCGAGGACGTCGCGACCCGGTGGTGGAACAACTACTCCGGCAGCGGCGTCGGCCTGCGCGGAGGCGCCTTCAGCTACACGGGCAACGACGTCGTGAAGCTGCGTCTTAAGGGCTACCGCCTGCTCGACGAGCTGGCCGTCTCGGGCCGCGCGACCTGGGACCGCGACCGGAAGCGAACCCAGGTGGACCTGACTCTTGACGGCGCCCTGACCGGACGCCTGCGGGGCGGCTGGGACACCCGCGCGGTCGGCGCCGAGGCGGTGCTGCGGGGCACGGTCTCCGGCAAGCAGGTGCGGCTGACGTTCCCCGCGCCGTAGCGGGTGGTTTCGAGGCTCGTCGCTGGCGCTCCTCGCACCTCAACCACCGTGGCTCAGCGGGGGATGTGCTCGGACCACTCCCGGTGCGACACCTGCTGGCCGCCGTCGTACGCCGTCACGTCGATCGTCACGTCGTATCCCCCGGCGCGCACGTCGAGCCGCATCCACGAGGTCACCCGCACGTCGATGCCCGGCCAGGTGAGGCGGAAGGTGGTGGTGGCCGTGGCGTGCTGGGCGAAGGACACGGTGTCGATGACGACGTCGCCGGTGTACTCCTCGGTGGCGGTGCCGTCGTGGGGCACGTCGTACGTCGACCCGTGCTGCACGGAGCAGGTCGTGGTGCGACGCAGGACGTCGCGGGTGGTGGTCCAGGAGATGTCGGTGGGGTCCTCCGAGGACGTCTCCGCACCGGGAGTGAAGCCCGCCTCCCACGCGGCGCCGCCGTAGCGAGGCAGGTCGACCGAGCCGCCGTGGACGGTCAGGGTCACCGGCGCCGGGGGAGCGATGGTGTTGGGCCAGTCGGCTCCCGCGACCGAGAGCCGGATGGTCTGGCCGGGCGTGAACTCGTAGGCGCAGGCGTCGAGGTCGACGACGACGTCGTAGACCTGCCCGGGCTCCAGCGGGCTGGGCTCGGCCGGCGCGTGAAGGCCGTCGCGGTAGGTGAGGTCGAGGCTGCCGCGCGTGACCAGCGCCGAGGTGCCGTCGGGGAAGACGTCGCACAGCTTCACCGAGAGCGACGCGAGCGGGGCGTCGGAGCTGACCTGCAGCCGGGCCACCGGATGTCCGACCAGCACCTCGCCGTCGGCGGGCCACTCGAACGTGAGGGAGTGGACGTCGTCCTCGCGCTGGTCGCCGGAGAGCCCCCACGGGAGGTGGCCGGCGCAGTCGATCCACGCCGAGACGCCGATGTCCGGCTTCACCGTGAGGGACCGCGGACCGTCGAGCTCTCGGGTGTCGGTCGACGAGGCGCTGGACGGCCAGGTGTCGCGGACCCAGTAGCCCTCGTGCTGGTCGAGGAAGGCCGCCGGCCGGGTCGGCGTACGGACGAAGACCTCCACGCGGTCGTCCTGCGGCGGACCCGTGCCGCGCAGCCAGTGGTCGAACCAGGCGACCATCTCGACGTCGAGGTCGAGGCGCGGCCCGGGATAGGCGGTCGTGGGGTCGGCGTGCACCCACGGCCCGGCCAGCAGCCGATGTGGCACCCCCGCTTCGCGCAGCGCCGCCATCGTGCGGAACGAGTTGTTGCGGTAGCCGTCGGCCCAGCCGGCGACCAGCATCACCGCGGCCTCGATCCGGTCATAGCCGTTGCCGTCGCCGTCGGACCGCAGCGAGCCGTGCCGCCAGTAGGCGCCGTCGCGGTTCTCCCTTAGCCAGGTGAGGATCCACGGCTCGACGCTCTCGAGCCGGCGCCGCCACTCCTCGCGCCAGTCGTCGCCCCAGACCGCCGGCACCGGGGGCAGCACGGTCATCGGCGTCATGTAGTGGCAGTAGTCGACGAGGTCGACCATCCGCAGCGCGCCCCCGCGCCAGTGCACGTCGTCGGTCCACCGGTCGTCGCTGGAGTAGATCGCGCACACGGCCTTCAGCGCCGGCGGCCGCTCGGCGGCGATCTGCAGCGAGTTGAAGCCGGAGTACGACGTGCCCCACATGCCGACGTTGCCGTCGCACCAGTCCTGCTCGGCCAGCCACGCGATCGCCGTCACGAGGTCGGACTGCTCGGCCTCCGGGTACTCGTCCGTCGGGTCGCCGGACGACGAGCCGGTGCCGCGCACGTCGACCCGGCACACGGCGTACCCGAACTCGTCGCGCAGTCGTCGGTAGCTCTCGCTGTACGACGACGTCAGGTCGTCCTTGCGGTAGGGGAGCGCCTCCATCAGGCACGGCTGCGGCCCGCGGTCGCCGTCGGGAAGGTAGAGCGTGGCCGCCAGCTCGACCCCGTCCGGCATCGGGATGCGGACGTCGACCTCAGTTGCCACGCGCGTGCTCTCCCCTCAGCTGGATCACGGTCTCGGGGTCGAGCCCCTCGCTGACGTTGCCGTCCCTGCCGGTGGTCGTCGGCGCCATCAGCAGCGAGTTGAGCACCGACTCCTCGGCGGCGTCGACCACGGCCTCGAACAGGTCGTCGAGGGCCCTCCCGGAGACCACGCCGCCGTCCTCCCAGGCGAGGTCGGAGGCGCGCCGGGTCGTCGAGACGCCCAGGAAGATCTCGCCGCTGCCGTGGTGGGCGGTGGAGCCGGTGCGGGCCAGCCCGAGCCCGATCCGCCGCGCGAGCCGGGCGCAGTCGGCGCTGAGCACGGGCGCGTCGGTGACGACCACGCCGATGCACGACCCCGCCGGTCGCTGGGGGTCCGGGTCCTCGGGCAGGAGGCGTCCGAGGTGCTGCCCGTCGACGGTCAGCCGCTTGCGCTCGCCGAAGTTGGTGAGCAGCAGGACCGCCACGGTGTGCCCCTCGGGGGTGACCCGCGACGACGTGCCGATGCCGCCCTTGAACCCCAGGCACGACATGCCGGTGCCGGCACCGACCGCCCCCTCGAGCGGCGGGGCGGCTGCGCCTCGGGAGTCCAGCGACGCACGGTGGGCGGCCACCACGTCCTCGTGCTCGACCTGCATGCGGCGGCAGTCGTTGAGGAACGAGTCGTCGCACTCACCGATCACGGGGATCACCACCGCGTCGGCCACCCGGACGTCGCGCTCGAGCTCGATCCGGCAGGCCGAGTCGTAGACGCGACCCAGCTGCATCGTGGAGGTCAGGTAGATCGGGGTCTCGAGGACCCCCCACTCGCCGGCACCCAGGAAGCCGGTGCACTCGCCGGCCCCGTTGAGGACGGCGCCGCCCATGGCGACTGGCCGGGTGTAGGCGTCCTCGGCCACGACGAGGGCGGTCACCCCGGTGCGAGCGACCCCTCGCCCTCGTGGCGGTGGGTCCTCGTCGCGGTGGAGCGTCGTGTGCCCGAGGCCGACGCCGGCCACGTCGAGCACCGAGTTCGTCGGGCCGGTCGGGAGGACGCCGATCTCGATCCCGATGTCACGTGCGCGTGGCATGCCCTCATCCTGACGAACATCGGTGGGTCCGCGCCATACTGCTGACTCATGGATCAGTACCGGATGCCCGTCGTGTGGTCGCCCACGACCCGCGCGCACGACCCCGAGCACGAGGTGTGGGTGGGTGTCGCCACGCCCGGCACCGAGGTGGCCGCGCGCGTCGACGCGATCCTCTCGGCGCTCACCACGGCCGGCCACCGGCTGGTGGAGGCGACGCAGCATCCCGACGAGGTCCTCGCCCGAGTGCACGACAAGTCCCTGCTCGACTTCCTGGCCGTGGCCGCCGACCGCTGGCTCGAGGGCCCGTACGTCGACCTGGTCGGTCAGACGCGCGTGGTGCCCTACCTCTTCCCGACGCCGGCCATGACCGCGGGCATCCCCACCCGACCGGCCGTCGCCGTCCACGCCGAGGCCGGCACCTTCGCCTACGACACGATGACGCTGGTCGGGCCGGGCACCTGGGAGGCGGCCCGGGCAGCGGTGGACTGCGCCGTGACCGCGGCCGCGCTGGTGCTGGCGGGCGAGCGCGCGGCGTACGCGCTGTGCCGGCCGCCCGGACATCACGCGACCCCTGCCGGCTTCGGCGGATCGTGCTACCTCAACAACGCCGCGGCCGCGGCCCAGGCGCTCCGCGACGGTGGGCACGAGCGGGTGGCGGTCATCGACATCGACGCGCACCAGGGCAACGGCACGGCCGCGATCTTCTACGA
>DASTDJ010000347.1:0-24398 GCA_035710425.1 Nocardioides sp. | reverse complement strand
GACGGGATCGCCGTCGCCCGCGGGCTGGTGAACTTCGACGCGACCGAGATTCCGGACCTGGTCGGGCGCAGCACCCACGAGCTCAAGCGCGAGCTCGGGTCCGCCTACGAACGTGAGGTCGTGCACCGTGACGACCTGGTGCTGCTGTGAGCCGTACGCTGGGGGTGCGATGAACACGATCTACCTCGATCACGCAGCGACCACGCCGATGCTGCCGGCGGCCATCGAGGCCATGACGGCGCACCTGGCCGACGTCGGCAACCCCAGCTCGCTACACGCGTCCGGCCGGCATGCTCGTCGGGTGGTCGAGGAGTCGCGGGAGACGATCGCCCAGGCGCTCAACTGCCGGCCGGTCGAGGTGGTCTTCACCTCCGGCGGCACCGACGCCGACAACCTGGCGCTCAAGGGCATCTTCTGGTCCCGGCGTGAGGCCGACCCACGACGCACCCGCATCATCTCCACGACGGTCGAGCACCACGCCGTGCTCGACCCGCTGGAGTGGCTCGCCGAGCAGGAGGGCGCAGACGTCGAGCTGATCCCCGTCGACGACCGCGCCCGGCTCGACGTCGAGGCGCTCCGCGCCGCCGTCGAGCGGGACCCCGAGTCGGTGGCCCTGATCTCCGTGATGTGGGCCAACAACGAGGTCGGCACCCTCCAGCCGATCGACGAGGTGGTGGCGATCGCCTCGCCCCACGGCATCCCCGTGCACACCGACGCCGTGCAGGCGGTCGGCGCGGTCCCGGTCGACTTCGCCGCCTCCGGTGTCGACGCGCTCACCCTGACCGGCCACAAGCTCGGCGGGCCTTACGGCGTGGGCGCGCTGCTGGTGCGCCGCGAGGTAGAGGTGACGCCGATCTCCCACGGAGGGGGTCAGGAGCGCGACATCCGCTCGGGCACCCTCGACACCCCGGGCATCGCCGCCCTCGCTGCCGCCGTGGAGCTGTCGGTCAAGGAGCAGCCCGCCCATGCGGCGCGCGTGGCCGCGCTGCGCGACGACCTGGTCCGCCGGGTGATCGAGCGGGTGCCCGACGCGCATCTCCACGGGCCGCAGCTCGACGTGGCCGAGCTCGACCGCCTCCCCGGCAATGCCCACCTCGGGTTCCCCGACTGCGAGGGCGACTCCCTCCTGATGCTGCTCGACGCCCGCGGCATCGAGTGCTCCACCGGATCTGCGTGCTCGGCCGGCGTGCCCCAGCCCTCCCACGTGCTGCTCTCGATGGGCTGCACCGAAGAGGCGGCCCGCCACTCCCTGCGCTTCACGCTCGGCCACACCAGCACCACCGCCGACGTCGACGCGTTGGTGCGAGAGATCGCTCCGGTCGTCGAGCGGGCGAGGGGCAACCGCACGCCATGAAGGTCCTCGCCGCCATGTCCGGGGGCGTCGACTCGGCGGTGGCCGCGGCCCGCGCAGCCGAGGCCGGCCACGACGTCACCGGCATCCACCTGGCCCTCTCCCGCAACCCGAAGTCCTACCGCTCCGGGGCGCGCGGATGCTGCACGATCGAGGACAGCAACGACGCGCGCCGGGCCGCCGACGTGATCGGCATCCCGTTCTACGTCTGGGACCTGAGCGAGCGGTTCCACGAGGACGTGGTCGAGGACTTCATGGACGAGTACGCCGCGGGTCGCACCCCCAACCCGTGCCTGCGCTGCAACGAGAAGATCAAGTTCGCAGCGGTGCTGGAGCGAGCGCTCGCGCTGGGGTTCGACGCCGTGGCGACCGGTCACTACGCCCGGCTGCGGACCGGGCCGGACCGCCTGATCGAGATGCACCGCGCCGTCGACCACGGCAAGGACCAGTCGTACGTGCTGGGCGTGCTCGACCAGCACCAGCTCGCCCACTCGCTGTTCCCGCTCGGCGACACCACCAAGGAGGCGGTGCGCGCCGAGGCGGCCGAGCGCGGTCTGCTCGTCGCCGACAAGCCGGACAGCCACGACATCTGCTTCGTCGCCGACGGCGACAACGCCGGCTGGCTGAGGGAGAAGCTCGGAGACCGGGCCCCCAACCACGGCGGGGACATCGTCGACGACGCGACCGGTGAGGTGCTCGGCAGCCACGGCGGCACCTACGCCTTCACGATCGGCCAGCGCAAGGGCCTGCGCATCGGGCGGCCGGCGCCCGACGGCAAGCCGCGTTTCGTCCTCGACATCGAACCGGTGACCGGCACCGTGACCGTGGGCTCGCGGGAGCGGCTCGCGGTCGACCGGCTGGCGGGGATCAAGCCACGGTGGTGCGGCACCGTCCCACGCCGTCTGGAGGGCACCGTCCAGCTGCGCGCCCATGGCGGCGAGCACCGAGCCGTGGTGACCACCCGCGACGACGCCGTCGACATCGAGCTGCTCGATCCGGCGTACGGCATCGCACCGGGGCAGGCCGCGGTGGTCTACGACGGCACCCGCGTGGTCGGCTCGGCAACGATCGCGCGCACCCACTGATGGCCCTGGCCACCGGCGTCGGCTCGATGCCCGGCGACGACCAGCGCGCGTTCGACGAGGCCGTCCGGCTGGTGCTCGGTGAGCTGCCGGACCTCCCGCACCTGCCGGAGGTGCCGGGCCGCGGCGCCACCGCGTCGATGACCGGACGCGCGCTGGCCGTGGTCGCCGAGCTGGGTGCCGACCTCCAGCCCGCGGGCTGGAGGCTCACCGACGCGCCGGGCGTCGACCAGCGGCGGGCCCGGAGCCTGCTCGCGCAGGACCTCGACACCTGGGAGGAGGCGGCCGAGGGGCACGCCGGGGCGTTCAAGGCCCAGGTTGCCGGGCCGTGGACCCTGGCCGCGACCGTCGAGCGACCCCGCGGCGACAAGATCCTCGCCGACCACGGTGCGCGTCGCGAGCTCGCCCAGGCGCTCGCCGAGGGCGTGAGCGACCACGTCCGCGACCTCCGCCGTCGGCTGCCCGGCGTCGACCGGCTCGTCGTCCAGGTCGACGAGCCCGCGCTGGCCGCCGTCCTGGCCGGGAAGGTACCGACGGCTTCCGGCTTCGGCCGGCACCGCACCGTCGACCGGCCCGAGGCCTCGGACACGCTCGGCTGGGTGCTCGCGGCGATCGCCGACGCGGGCGCCGAACCGTGGGTGCACAGCTGCGCCTCCGGCACGCCCCTCGACCTGGTCCGCGGCGCCGGGGCGCGCGGGCTGTCGGTCGACCTCGGTCAGCAGGGACCGGCCGACCACGACGTACTGGCAGAGACCCTGGAGGCGGGGGAGTCCGTGGTGTTGGGCATCGTGCCCTCGACCGGCCCCGGGATCGGTGAGGGCGAGGTCGTCGAGCGGGTGCTCCGCTGGCTGGACCTGGTCGGCCTCGACCTCGCGGCCGTCGGAGGTCGGTTGGCCATCTCGGGAACCTGCGGGCTGGCCGGCGCATCACACGAGTGGGCCCGACGAGTCCTCCAGATCTCTCAGCGGGCCGCCTCCGAGCTGACCGGCTGAACGGACGAGGGCCCGGTCACCACTGCGGTGACCGGGCCCTCGCCCTGGGAGGCTGGAGCTCAGCCGACGTGCACCGGGGTCTCCGGGCCGTCGGTCGCGAGCTCGGTGTGCTTCACGTTGAGGAACAGCCAGACCACCACGGACGCGCCGAGCATCATGATGGCGCCCAGCAGGAACGCGTTGGTGGCGCCCTCGGTGAAGACCTGCGACTGCGCGATCGCCTCGAAGGCCTTCACCTGGTCCGGGCTCGGAGCCGGTCCGCCGGCGTTCTGGGCCGCGGTGGCCAGCTCGGCGCCCCGGTCCTCGAACGTCTGCGTGGCCAGCGTCGAGAGCAGCGCCAGGCCGAGCGCGCCGCCGACCTGCTGCATCGTGTTGAGCACGCCCGAGCCGATGCCCGAGTCCTCGTCACGCAGGTGGTGCACCGCGGTCAGCGTCAGCGGCACGAACACCAGTCCCATGCCGACCGACATCAGGAGCACGCCGGGCAGGATGTCGCTGACGTAGCTCCCCTCGACGTCGGACACGGGGAACGAGGTGTCGTAGGGCAGCTGCGCGAACAGGAACAGGCCTGCAGCCGCGAGCAGCGTGCCGACACCCGCGAGGTAGCGCGGGTCGAACCGGTTGATCAGGTTGGACGCGATGCCGGCCGCGGCAACCAGGCCGACGCAGAACGGCAGGAACGCGACGCCGGCCTCCAGCGGGCTGTAGCCCATGACGTTCTGGACGTACTGGCTGAGGAAGAAGAACATCGCGAACATCGCCGCCGGCGCCAGGAACATCGCGCCGAAGCTGGCCGCCCGGGTGCGGTTGAGGAACACGCGGGATGGCAGCAGCGGGTGCTCCACCCGGCTCTCGATGAACAGGAAGATCGCGAGGATGACCGCACCTGCGCTGAGGCTCGCGATCGTCCAGACGTCGCCCCAGCCCTCGGTGCCGGCCCGGCTGAAGCCGTAGACGAGGCCGAGGAGGCCGAGGGTGCCGGTGACGGCGCCGGGTAGGTCCAGCCAGCCCTTGTGGGGCTGCGACTCGCGCAGGAAGCGCGGGGCGAGCAGGGCGGCCGCGATGCCGATCGGGGTGTTGATCAGCAGGGTGATCCGCCAGCCGCTGATGTCCAGGCCGGCAATGCTGTCGAGGCCGGTGAGCCAGCCGCCGAGCAGCAGGCCGACGGCCGCGCCCGCGCCGGACATGGCGGCGTAGACCGCGAACGCGCGGTTGCGCTGCGGACCGGCGGGGAACGTGGTCGCGATCAGGGCCAGCGCCGCGGGCGAGGCCAGCGCGGCACCCAGACCCTGCAGGCCACGAGCCGCGAGCAGCAGCGGCTCGTTGGTCGCCAGGCCACCCAGCAGGGAGGCGACGCCGAAGATGATCAGGCCGATCATGAAGATGCGGCGTCGTCCGTAGAGGTCACCGAGACGACCACCGAGCAGCAGGAGGCTGCCGAAGGCCAGCGCGTAGCCGGTGACCACCCAGGTCAGGTTGGCGCTGGAGATGTCGAGGTCGGACTGGATGTAGGGGAGGGCGATGTTGACGATGGTGCCGTCCAGCACCACCATCAGCTGAGCCACGGAGATGAGCACGAGGGCCCAGCCGAGGTGCAGGTTCTTGGGCTGCTTCTCGGCGCGTTCCGCGGTTTCGAGAACGTCGGTCATGAGTCCGCTTTCTTGGTGGGGGCGGGTAGGGCGGTGCCGCTCGTGGCGGCGGGGATGATGACTTGGTCGATCACCCGAGTGATGACCTCCTCGGTGGGCGGCTGGCCCATGAGGAAGAGGCGGTGCAGGATGATGCCGGGCAGTGCGGGGCTGAGCAGGTCGAGATCGATGTCGTCACGGACCTCACCGCGCTCCCGCGCCCGCTCGTAGATCGCCCGGCCGACCGCGACCTTGGGCGCGATGAAGTCGCGGCGCCAGGCCTCGGCGAAGTCGGCGTCACGGGCGATCGCGGTGATCACGCTGCCGAGGATGGCCATCTGCCGCTCGTCGGTGAGCCCGCCCATGCCGCAGAACGTCTCCAGCAGGTCGCCGCGCAGCGTGCCGGTGTCGGGCGCGACTTCCGGGCCCTTCTGTGACAGCAGCGCCTCGATGACGAGGCTCACCTTGGCGCTCCAGCGGCGGTAGAGCGTGGCCTTCGAGGCGCGAGCCCGGGTGGCCACGGCGTCCATGGTCAGCCGGTCGTAGCCGACGTCCGCCAGCACGTCGAGGGTGGCGTCCAGGATCTCCTGCTCGCGGTCCCCCTCGACCCGGGGGCGGTGCTGCTCGACGGCGTTCATGGTGTCCTCTGGTGTGGATGGAACGGTACGGTTTCGTTTCCTCGAACAGAGTACGGATCCGTTTCATTCCTTGCAAATCGATTATTTTCGAGCGGATCTTCGCGGTCTGGACCGGGGGTGGGCTGCGGCAAGATGTCCCCGTGACCGACACCCAAGACTCCACGACGGCGCCGACACCCGCCCCCGCCGCAGCCCGCGACGAGCACCAGCAGCTCGCCGAGGCCATCGAGGACGCCCGGTGGCGCTACTTCGTCAAGGACGACCCGACGCTCTCCGACGCCGACTACGACCGCAAGCTG
The DNA here is from genome assembly GCA_035710425.1 of Nocardioides sp. Taxonomy (GTDB): domain Bacteria; phylum Actinomycetota; class Actinomycetes; order Propionibacteriales; family Nocardioidaceae; genus Nocardioides. The sequence goes on along the minus strand of DASTDJ010000347.1, from coordinate 18,408 downwards.
CGCCGGCTGCAGGAGCTCGAGGCGGAGTTCCCCGAGCTGATGACCCCGGACTCGCCGACCCAGAAGGTCGGCGGCGCGGTGTCCACGGAGTTCACCGCGGTCGACCACCTGCAGCGGATGGAGAGCCTCGACAACGCCTTCAGCTTCGAGGAGCTCGACACGTGGTACGCCCGGCTCGGGCGCGACGGCGTGGAGTCACCCGCGTTGCTCTGCGAGCTGAAGGTCGACGGGCTGGCGATCAACCTGCTCTACGAGAAGGGCCGGCTGACCCGCGCCCTGACCCGTGGCGACGGGGTCACCGGCGAAGACGTCACGCCCAACGTCAAGACCATCGACCCCATCCCGCACCGGCTCACCGGCACCAAGGAGTTCCCGGTGCCCGACCTGCTCGAGGTGCGCGGTGAGGTGTTCCTCGCCGCCGATGCCTTCGAGCGGCTCAACGCCTCGATGGCCGACGCCGGCAAGCCGATGTTCGCCAACCCGCGCAACGCCGCGGCCGGCTCGCTCCGGCAGAAGGACCCGCGGGTCACCGCAACTCGCGACCTCGGCATGGTCTGCCACGGCATCGGCGCCCGCACCGGCTTCGAGCCGAAGGCGCAGTCGCACGCGTACGACGCGTTGAAGGCCTGGGGGCTGCCCACGTCCGACCAGACGAAGGTCCTCGACTCGATGAAGAAGGTCCAGGGCTACGTCGAGCACGCCGGCGAGCACCGCCACGACCTGGTGGCCTACGACATCGACGGCGTGGTGATCAAGGTCGACGACGTCGCGCTGCAGCGCCGGCTCGGCTCGACCAGCCGCGCCCCGCGCTGGGCGATCGCGTTCAAGTACCCGCCCGAGGAGGTCAACGCCAAGCTCCTCGAGATCCGGGTCAACGTCGGCCGCACCGGCCGGGTCACGCCCTACGGCGTCATGGAGCCGACGCTCGTGGCCGGCTCGACCGTCGAGAACGCCACGCTCCACAACGCCCACGAGGTCAAGCGCAAGGACGTCCGGCCCGGCGACACGGTGATCCTGCGCAAGGCGGGCGACGTGATCCCCGAGATCCTCGGGCCGGTCCTGGGGCTGCGCCCGAAGGGGCTCCGGCCCTGGCGGATGCCCACGAAGTGCCCCGCCTGCAAGACGCCGCTCGCCCAGCAGAAGGAAGGCGACAAGGACCTGCGCTGCCCCAACCACGAGGTGTGCCCGGCACAGGTACGCGAGCGGGTGTTCCACGTGGCCGGCCGCGGTGCCTTCGACATCGAGGGGCTCGGCTACGAGGCGGCGGTCGCGCTGCTGGAGGCCAAGGCGATCGGCAACGAGGGCGACCTGTTCGACCTCGACGAGGCGAAGCTGCTGACGGCGCCCCTCTTCACCCGGGCGCCGAAGAAGGGAGAGGAGGGTCCGCAGCTCTCCGCCAACGGCGCCCGCCTCCTTGCCAACCTCGGCAAGGCGAAGCAGGTCCCGCTGTGGCGGGTCCTCGTTGCCCTGTCCATCCGACACGTCGGCCCCACTGCGGCGCGTGCGCTGGCTCAGGAGTTCGGCTCGATGGCGTCGATCCGCGCCGCCTCCGAGGCCGAGATCGCGGCGGCCGAGGGCGTCGGCCCGACCATCGCCGAGGCGGTCATCGAGTGGTTCAAGGTCGACTGGCACGTCGAGATCGTGGACAAGTGGGAGCGCGCCCAGGTCTCGATGGAGGACGAGCGCGACGAGTCCGTCGCGCGCACGCTCGAGGGCCTCACCGTCGTGGTCACCGGCTCCCTCGACGACTTCAGCCGCGACAGCGCCAAGGAGGCGATCCTGGCCCGGGGTGGCAAGGCCAGCTCCTCGGTGTCGAAGAAGACCGACTACGTCGTGGTGGGCGAGAGCGCCGGCTCCAAGGCCGACAAGGCCGAGCAGCTCGGCGTACCGATCCTCGACGAGGCGGGGTTCAAGACCCTCCTGGAGAAGGGGCCGGACGGTCTCTGATCAGGAGCCGTCGGTCAGCGGGTACCGGCGCAGGCGGGTCTGGATCAGGCGGCGCTCCGCCTGGTTGCCGGTCAGCTCCAGCGCCCGCTCGTCGGCAGCGGCGGCCTCGGCCTGACGGTCGTTCAGCCGGAGCAGCTCGGCGCGGGTCGCGTGCCAGAGGTGGTAGCCGTCGAGCCGATCCGCGAGCGCCTCGACCTCGGCCAGGGCGTGAGCGGCCTGCCGGGGGCCCAGCTGGGCCAGTGCAATGGCGGCGTTCAGGCGGACCACGGGAGACGGGTCCTGCTCGATCAGGAACCCGTAGAGCGTGACGATCTGCAGCCAGTCGGTCTCCTTCCAGGACGGCGCCTCGGCGTGACAGGCGGCGATCGCACCCTGGAGCTGGTAGCTGCCGGGGGAGTGCAGCGAGGCGGCGTGCTCGAGGTAGCGGGTGCCCTGCTCGAGCGCGCCGCGGTCCCAGAGGCTGCGGTCCTGGTCGGCGAGGAGCACCAGCTCGCCGGACGGGCCGAACCGGGCTGCGGCCCGCCCGTGCTGGATCGTCAGCAGCGCCGCCAGCCCCCAGGCCTCCGCGTGGTCCGGCAGGCTGGTCGCGACCACTCCGGCCAGCCAGACCGCGTCGGCGCCGAGGTCGCGGTCGTGGGTGCGGCCGGTGGAGGAGACGAAGGCCTCGTTGTACATCACGTAGATCACCGCGAGGACGTCGGGCAGCCGCTCGTCGAGGCTGTCGGGGACCTTCAGGTCGATGCCCGTCGAGACGATCTTGCGCTTGGCCCGGACGATCCGCTGCGCCAGCGTCTGCTCGTTGACGAGGAACGCCCGGGCGATCTGCGGGGTGGTGAGGCCGATGACCGCCCGCAGGGTGAGCGGCAGCCGCGCCTCCGGGGCCAGCGCCGGGTGGCAGCACGCGAACAGCAGGGGCAGTCGGTCGTCGGTGGCCGGTACGCCGGCAGCGGGCCCGCCGGGCGGTGACTCGGCGAGCCTCCGGGTGGCCTTGTCGCGCCGCCCCCGGGCACGGAGCAGGTCCAGTGCGTTGCGTTGAGCGGCGGTGGCCAGCCAGGCACCCGGCCGGTCCGGCGTACCGTCGCGCCGCCAGACCGCGAGCGCCTCGACGACGGCGCCCTGCACCGCCTCCTCGGCGACGTCGAAGTCGCCGAAGCGGCGGTACAGGGCGGCCACCAGGCGACCTGCCTCCTCGCGGATGGTGGTCGCCAGCAGCTCGTCGCTGCCGGTCACTCGAACTGGCTGTAGTCCTCGACCATCGGCCGGATCTCGATCGCCACGCCCGGGAACTCCAGCTGCGGCCAGGTCTTCACGAGCTCGATCGCCGCGTCCATGTCGGGGACGTCGATGACGCTGAACCCGCCGACGATCTCCTTGGCCTCGTTGAACGGCCCGTCCACGACCACGCCACCGTGCTTGACCGTGGTCGCGGTCTCGATGCCCTGGAGCTCGGCGCCCGAGTCGGTGATCACGGCACCGTGCTCCTGGAACCAGGCGTAGACCTTGCCGTAGACCTCCTGGGTCTTCTCGGGGTCGACCTCGGCGAGCAGCGCGGGTTCGCTGGTGTACATCAGCACGTACTTCATGGGGTTTCCTTCCGTCGGTTCGGATCCTTCACCCCCTCGTCGCCGGTCGCCGACGGATTTCGACAGGTTCCCCGAAAAATGTCATCCGGACCGAGCTCCTATGTGGTGCTCGGTCCGGATGGCGGCCGTGGTGGCGGGTGGTCAGGACCCGTAGTAGGCCTCCGCCAGCCGCACCGACTCGGGGTCGTCGACCTGGCCCACAGTCGTGCACGCGCTGTCGATCGCCGTGCACGACCGGATCTCGTGACCGACCAGCCGGAGGGCGTGTCCGTCGGGCGTCCAGCCGAGCGGGAGCGTGTCGCCCGGGAGGGCGCGCGCCTCGCCGGACGCGATCTCGTGCATGGTGGCCGGCTCCGCGTCCTCCCCGATGAAGTCATCCTCGGGGACCACGACGACGTATCGACCATCGGGGGAGAGGTATGACTCGGCGAAGTCTGAGTCGACGGGGACGGTCAACAGCTCCGAGCCGGCGAGATCGCGGACGACGACCTGGCCGGACTGCTCGTCGGCCCACACGCCGGCCCGGACCTCCTCCCAGCGGCTGCCGGGAGCGCCCGGCAGCGGCTCGACGGTCCCGGTCTTCCAGTTGATCGCGAGCACCTCACGGTCGACCGAGGCGTAGACCACGTCGCCGGAGATGGCGACCGGAGGAGCCGCCCAGCCGGCCCACCTGAGACCGCCGTCGAAGGGCACCGTCGCCACCAGCTTGTCGGTAGCGACGTCCCAGACCACCGCCTCGTAGCCCGAGCCCGCGGGCCGGGCGAACGCGAGCAGCGGCGAGTCCGGTGACGTGGCTGCTTCCACATCGACGAGACGCGGCTCGAGAGCCTGCTTGGTTCCGTCGGGCCGGACCAGGGTCAGGTAGCCGTCCTCCGGCCCGACCGGCTGGTCCCCGGTCGGGCCCGAGACCACCACCACGCCCGCGGAGGTGTAGTGCACCGTGTTGATCTTGGCGTCGATGTCGACCGTGTGGTTGCCCACGTGGAGCGCCCCGTCGGCCATCCACACACCGTGCTGCTCGTACGCCGCGGCGTCCGAGAGCTGCACGGTGTCCTCGCCGCGCAGGTTGTCCACGGCCACGACCCCACCGGCGCCGAGCGCGGCGACGACGGCGGCCGCCACGGCGGCGGTGGCCGCCGTACGCCGGCGACGCAGACCCCGGCCGCGGGTCAGGGCGGCGTGGGCGTCGGGGGGCGGGACGTCGAGCGCGGTGGCCTCGTCGTGCAGCAGCTGGCTCAGGCGTTCAGTCATTGGTGGCTCCCATCGTGTGCGGTACGACGGAGTCGCCCAGCAGCGTGCGGAGCCGGGCGAGCGCGTCGGAGGTCTGGCTCTTGACGGTGCCCTCGGAGACGTCGAGAGCGGAGGCGACCTGGGCGACGCTCAGGTCCTCGTAGTAGCGGAGCACGACCACGGCCCGTTGCCGCGGCGCCAGCACGGCCAGCGCGCTCATCAGCGCCGGACGGTCGCTCGGGTCCTGCTCGTCGACGAGGTCAGGGAGCACCTCGGTGGGGCGCTCGTTGCGCCACGACCGCTTCCGGAACCACGACGACGCGGTGTTCACGAGCACCGTGCGGGCGTAGCCCGGTGCGGCGTTCACGTCGCGGACCTTGGGCCAGGCGGCGTACGTCTTCGCCAACGCGGTCTGCACCAGATCCTCGGCCTCCGCGGCGTCGCCCAGCATCAGGTAGGCGGTGCGGTAGAGAGAGGCCCAGGAGGCGTGGGCGAACTCGGTGAACTCCCCATCGGAGGGTCTGCGTGGCATCGGCGGCTCCCTTGCTCGTCACCCTTGCAGATGCGATGTGAGCCGCGATCGGTTGGGTGGCCGCACCGAGCAGTGGGAGCCGCCGATGGATCAGGGGGTCAGGCGGCGAGCTTGCGCGCCACCTCGAGCGCCCTCATGACCAGGTGGTCGAGGGCCTCCAGGTCGACCTCGTCGAGGTCGGTGGACTCACCGGTCACCTTCGAGACGCCGTAGGGATTGCCGTCCTTGAACTTGATCGGGTCGGTGTAGCCCGGCGGCACGATGATCCCTCCGAAGTGCACGAACGTCGTGTGCAGGGCCTGGATGGTGGTCTCCTGGCCGCCGTGCGCGGTCTGGGTCGAGGTGAACGCCGTGTAGACCTTGTCGGCGAGCTTGCCCTCCTGCCAGAGCGGCCCGAGCGTGTCGAGGTACGCCTGCAGCTGGCTGGTCACGTGGCCGTACCGAGTGGGCGAGCCGAAGACCGCGACGTCGGCCCATGCGAGGTCGTCGGGCTCGGCGACGGGCTGGTCCGCGAGAGCGTCGCGGTGCGCCTGCCACTCGTCCTGTCCCTTGATCACCTCGGCCGGCGCGGTCTCGGCGACGTGCCGGAGCCGGACCTCGGCGCCCTCCTTCTCGCCGGTCGAGGCGATGCGTTCGGCCATCGTGTGCGTGGTGCCGTAGGACGAGTAGTAGATGATCGCGAGATTGGTCATCGGAACCTCCCGGTCGGTTGACCCTTCAATGAAGGTCGGTACCCGTCCTCTGCGCGAGCATGAGGATGCGATGCTGCCGGGGTGCCGTACTCCCCACGCCGGATCGCGATGGTCGTGCTCGGATGTGTCGTTCTCGGGGCCGGCGTCGCCATGCTGCTCACCGCCGACCTCGGCTCGGACGGCTACTCCACGCTGGTCAACGGCGTCTCGAAGGCCACCGGGATCTCGTTCCTGCTCGCCAACATGCTGATCAGCCTGCTGTTCCTGCTCGTCGCGGCGGTACGACGTGTCTACCCAGGTCTCGGGACGGTCATCCAGATCGTCGTGGTCGGCTGGACCGTCTCCTTCCTGATCGACGTGCTGGACACCCCCGACGACCTGCCGTGGCGGTTCGCACTGCTCGCGGCGGCGTTCCCGGTGCTCGCGGTCGGCATCGCGGCCTACCTCGGTGCCCACACCGGGGCCGGCCCCGCTGAGGCGGCGGCGCTGGCCTGGGACCCGCCCGTGCCGTTCAAGTGGAGCTACAGCCTCGTCCAGGGGGGCGGCGCGCTGGTCGGCTGGCTGCTGGGCGCGACCATCGGGATCGGCACCATCGCGGTGATCGTGGCCCTGGGTCCCGCCGTCGACCTCGCCAGCCGGCTGCTCCGCCTCGACGTGCATCAGGGCCCCGAAGCCGAGGCACGCGCAGCCTCCTAGGATTGGTCTCGACACGCCGCCTCGTTCCTCGGCGGCTGCTCGACCACCGAAGCGGAGTCGCTTCGCGACGCTCTGCCAAAGGAAGACCATGCCCGAAATCACGCGCGACGAGGTCGCGCACCTGGCGATGCTCGCCCGCATCGACCTCGACGACGCCGAGCTCGACCACCTGGCACCCCAGCTGTCGGTGATCCTCGACTCGGTCGCGTCCATCGAGGGCGTCGCCGGCGACGACGTGCCGCCGACCTCGCACCCGATGCCGCTGACCAACGTGTTCCGCGACGACGTCGTGGTGCCCTGCCTGACCGCCGAGGAGGCGCTGTCGGGCGCGCCCGAGGTGGAGCAGCAGCGGTTCGCCGTGCCCCGGATCCTGGGGGACGAGCAGTGACCGACCTGACGCGCAAGACCGCTGCTGAGCTGGTCGACCTCCTCGCCGCGGGCGAGACCACCTCGGTCGAGGTGACCCAGGCCCACCTGGACCGGATCGCCGCGGTCGACGGCGCGGTGCACGCCTTCCTGCAGGTCGACGCCGACGGCGCGCTGCAGCAGGCCGCCGCCGCCGACGAGCGCCGCGCCGCCGCGACCCCCGCGAGCGTGCTGGACGGGGTACCGATCGCGGTGAAGGACGTGCTGGCCACCCGCGGGCTGCCCACGACGTGCGGCTCGCGGATCCTCGAGGGCTGGGTGCCGCCGTACGACGCGACCGTGGTGACCAGGCTCCGCGAGGCGGGGCTGCCGATCCTGGGCAAGACCAACATGGACGAGTTCGCCATGGGCTCGTCGACCGAGCACTCGGCGTACGGGCCCACCCACAACCCGTGGGACCTCGACCGGATCCCGGGCGGATCCGGTGGTGGCTCGGCAGCCGCGGTCGCCGCCTACGAGGCGCCCCTCGCCCTCGGCACCGACACCGGCGGCTCGATCCGCCAGCCGGGTGCGGTGACCGGGACGATAGGCGTGAAGCCGACCTACGGCTCGGTGTCGCGCTACGGGCTGGTCGCGCTGGCCAACTCCCTCGACCAGGTAGGCCCGGTGACCCGCACGGTGCTGGACGCGGCGCTCCTGCACGAGATCATCGGCGGCCACGACCCGATGGACTCCACCTCGGTCCAGGACCGGGTGCCCGACCTCACGGACGCCGCGCGGCTCGGCGCGAGCGGCGACCTCACCGGCGTCCGGATCGGCGTGGTCAAGGAGCTCGGCGGCGAGGGCTACCAGGAAGGCGTGCTCACCCGGTTCCAGGAGTCGCTCGACCTCATGGTCAAGGCCGGAGCCGAGGTCGTCGAGGTGTCCTGCCCGACGTTCGTGCACGCGCTGGCGACCTACTACCTGATCCTGCCGGCGGAGGCGTCGAGCAACCTCGCGAAGTTCGACGCGATGCGCTACGGCCTGCGGGTGCTGCCCGAGGGCGTCGACAACCCCAGCGCCGAGGAGGTGATGCGGGCGACCCGTGACGCCGGCTTCGGCGACGAGGTGAAGCGCCGGATCATCCTCGGCACCTACGCCCTGTCCAGCGGCTACTACGACGCCTACTACGGCCAGGCCCAGAAGGTGCGCACGCTGGTGATCCGCGACTTCGACGCCGCATTCGCAAAGGCCGACGTGCTGGTCTCGCCGACTGCGCCGACCACCGCGTTCAAGATCGGCGACAAGGTCGACGACCCGCTGGCGATGTACCTCAACGACCTGGCCACCATCCCGGCCAACCTGTCCGGCGTTCCCGGCATCTCGATCCCGAGCGGCCTCGCCGACGAGGACGGGCTGCCCGCCGGCGTACAGATCCTGGCGCCGGCTCTCGCCGACGACCGCGTCTACCGGGTCGGCGCCGCGCTGGAGACGCTGCTGCGCGACCAGTGGGGCGGCCCGCTGCTGGCGCAGGCCCCCGAGCTGCAAGGAGCCCCGGCATGACCGCGACCCTGGTGCCGTTCGAGGAGGTCCTCGAGCGTTACGACCCCGCCCTCGGGCTCGAGGTGCACGTCGAGCTCAACACCGCCACGAAGATGTTCTGCGGGTGCCCGGCCTCGTTCGGCGAGGAGCCGAACACCTCGGTCTGCCCGGTCTGCCTGGGCCTGCCCGGCGCGATGCCCGTCGTCAACGGCAAGGCGGTCGAGTCGGCGATCCGGATCGGCCTCGCGCTCAACTGCGAGATCGCCGAGTGGTGCCGCTTCGCGCGGAAGAACTACTTCTACCCCGACATGCCGAAGAACTTCCAGACCAGCCAGTACGACGAACCGATCGCGTTCGAGGGCTGGGTCGACGTCGAGGTGGAGGGCGAGACCTACCGCGTCGACATCGAGCGCGCCCACATGGAGGAGGACACCGGCAAGTCCACCCACGTGGGCACCACCGGCCGCATCCACGGCGCCGACTACTCGCTCGTCGACTACAACCGGGCCGGCATCCCCCTGATCGAGATCGTCACCAAGCCGATCCTCGGCGCGGGCGCGAAGGCGCCGGCCGTGGCTCGTGCCTACGTGCAGCAGCTGCGCGACCTGATCGTCGCGCTCGGTGTCTCGGAGGCCCGGATGGACCAGGGCAACCTCCGCGCCGACGTCAACCTGTCGCTCTCGCCTCGGGGCTCCGGCGTGCTGGGCACCCGTACCGAGACCAAGAACGTCAACTCGTTCCGCTCGGTCGAGCGAGCGGTGCGCTACGAGATGTCGCGGCACGCCGCGGTGCTCGATGCGGGGGAGAAGATCCTCCAGGAGACCCGGCACTGGCACGAGGACACCGGCATCACCACCAGCGGCCGGGAGAAGTCCGACGCCGAGGACTACCGCTACTTCCCCGAGCCCGACCTGGTGCCGGTGGCGCCCAGCCGGGAGTGGGTCGACGAGCTGCGCGGCACCCTGCCGGAGAACCCCGTCCAGAAGCGGCTCCGGCTCCAGGCTGACTGGGGCTTCTCCGACCTCGAGATGCGCGACACCGTCGGCGCGGGCGCGCTGAGCCTGGTCGAGGAGACCGTCGCCGCCGGAGCCGCCCCTCAGGCCGCTCGCAAGTGGTGGTTGTCGGAGCTGGCCAGGCGCGCCAACGACACCGGCGTCGACATCTCCGCGGTGGGCGTGAGCCCCCAGCAGGTCGCCGAGGTCCAGGCCCTCGTCGAGGCCGGGAAGATCAACGACAAGCTGGCCCGGCAGGTCTTCGACGGGCTGCTCGCGGGCGAGGGCACCCCGGAGGAGATCGTGGCCTCCCGTGGCCTCGCCATCGTCTCCGACGAGGGCGCGCTGGGCGCCGCCGTCGACAACGCGATCGCCGCCAACCCCGACGTGGCCGACAAGATCCGCGATGGCAAGCTCGCGGCCGCCGGCGCGCTCATCGGCGCGGTGATGAAGGAGATGCGCGGCCAGGCGGATGCCAACCGGGTACGAGAACTGATCCTGGAGAGGCTCTCCTGACCCGCTAGAGGTACGCTGCGCGAGCAGTTCACATTCACCACGCCCGTGGCGGGGAAAGCCGGTCGAAGTCCGGCGCTGACCCGCAACCGTAGGCCCGCACTCAGGTGCGAGCGAGCCGGAGCACCTGCCACGCCGCGTCCTGACACACACGCTGTCGTGGAAAAACAGCGGGTGGGCGAGTCCCTCCCGCTGTGCAGCGGGAAGGAACCAACATGTCACCCCGAATCGCTTCACTCGCCCTGCTCGTGAGCCTCGCGCTCGCCGGGTGCGGTGGCGTCGACACCGTCGACGACGCCAAGGACCAGCCCTCGCCGCAGGCAGGTGCCGAGTTTCCGGTCACCGTCGTCTCCGGCGCCATGGGCGCCGATACGGAGATCACCGTCGAGGCTGAGCCCACCTCGGTCATCTCGTTGAGCCCGACCGCCACCGAGATGCTGTGGGCGGTCGGCGCCGGTGAGCAGGTCGTGGCCGTCGACGACCAGTCGGACTACCCGGAGGACGTCCCGGTGACCGAGCTGTCCGGCTACGAGCCCAATGTGGAGGCCATCCTCGAGAAGGAGCCGGACCTGGTGCTGGCCGAGTCGGACCAGGGCGACCTGGTCGCCGGACTGAAGAAGGCGCGGGTGCCGACGCTGATCCTCCCGTCGGCGACGAACCTCGAAGAGAGCTACGACGAGATCGAGCGCGTCGGCGCCGCGACCGGGCACCAGGACGAGGCCGAGGAGGTGGTCGCGGACATGCGCGGCGACATCGAGGAGGCCCTTGCCGACGCGCCGGACGCGAAGGGGGTGACCTACTTCCATGAGCTCACCCCGGACTACTACTCCGCCGGAGGTGACACGTTCATCGGTGAGGTCTACGGGCTCTTCGGGCTGGAGAACATCGCCGACGGCACCGCCAAGGGGGACGACTACCCACAGCTCTCCAACGAGTACGTCGTCTCGGCCGATCCCGACCTGGTCTTCCTCGCCGACGGTGAGTGCTGCGGGGTCGGCGTGGCGGATGTCGCGAAGCGCCCGGGTTGGGCTCAGGTCGACGCCGTCGAGGACGAGCAGGTCCACGTCGTCAACGAGGACATCGCCAGCCGATGGGGCCCACGGGTCGTCGACTTCGTGAAGCTGGTCAGCGACATCCTCGCCGAGCGTGAGGCCGCGCTCGGCTCGGCAGGCGGCTGACCCTCGTCATGGCGCTGGACCTTCCCCGGGTGCGGGCCGTCACCGCGGATGCGCGGCCCGCGACCCGCCCGCGGCTGCGTTGGACGACCCTGGGCGCAGGTGTGACCGTGTGCCTTGGCGCGGTGCTGGTCGGCTGCCTGGTCGGTCCCGCCGGGCTGGGCATCCGCGGCGTGCTGCTCGAGCTGCTCGACGCGATTCCCGGGGTCGAGGTCGACTCGGGCCTGTCGGTCACCCAGCAGGCGATCTTCTGGGAGATCCGCCTGCCGCGCGTGGTGCTCGGCGTCCTCGTCGGCGCGACGCTCGCCGCCGCGGGCACGGCGTACCAAGGTGTGTTCCGGAATCCGCTCGCCGATCCCTACCTGCTGGGCGTCTCCAGCGGCGCCGGCCTGGGTGCCACGCTCGGCATCGTCGCCGGCGGAGCCGTCGGGCCGGTGGGGATCCCGGTGCTGGCATTCGTCGGTGGGCTGCTCGGCGTCGCCGCGACGTACGCGCTCGGCAGCTCGATCGGCGGTGGTCGGGGCGCCGTCGTCATCATCTTGGCCGGGGTCGCGGTCGGCGCCTTCTTCAACGCGATCCAGAACTTCGTACAGCAGCGGTACGACGACTCCCTGCTGTCCGTCTACTCCTGGATGCTCGGCCGGCTCAGCACCGACGGCTGGTCCGACGTGTTGATCGCGCTGCCGTACGTCGTCGTCTCGTGCGGCGTGATCCTGCTCTACCGTCGCACCCTGGACGTGATGGCGGTGGGCGACGTCGAGGCGGCCAGCCTGGGCGTCGATCCTGCGCGGGTGCGGCTGGTGCTGGTGCTGACCGCCACGCTCGGCACGGCGGCCGTGGTCAGCGTCAGCGGCCTGATCGGGTTCGTCGGCATCGTGGTCCCGCACGCGGTGCGGTTGCTGTTCGGCCCCGCGCACCAGACGCTGCTGCCGCTGGCTCTGCTGTTCGGTGCCGCGTTCCTGGTCCTCGCAGACGTCGTGGCCCGCACCGCGCTGGCGCCGGCCGAGGTGCCGATCGGCGTGGTCACCGCGGTGGTGGGTGCGCCGTTCTTCCTGATCGTGCTGCGCCGTCACAAGGGGACGCTGTGAAGGGCGCCCAGCCGGTGGTGGAGTGCCGGGGCGTCGGCGTCGACCGCGGCGGCGTTCGCGTCGTCACCGACGTCGACCTCGTGGTGGAACCCGGCGACTGGGTGGTGGTCGTGGGCCCCAACGGCGCCGGCAAGACGTCCCTGCTTCACGCGATGGCCGGGCTGATCCCGGCCACGGGCCACCTCAGCGTGGGCGGCCTGGACCCGGGGCACGCGCCCCGGCGCCGGATGGCCCGGGTGGTGGCGCTGATGCCGCAGCGCCCGGTGGTGCCCGAGGGGACCTCCGTCCGGGAGCTGGTGGCTCTGGGCCGCACGCCTCACCTGCGCCGCTTCGGCACCGAGACCGCCGAGGACCGCGAAGCTGTGGAGCGCACCATCGACCGACTGGAGCTGGTTGCGCTCGCGGACCGGCCCGCGCTCGACGTCTCAGGCGGAGAGCTGCAGCGGGTGGTGCTGGCCCGGGCCCTCGCGCAGGAGCCGCAGGTCCTCCTCCTCGACGAGCCGACCAGCGCGCTGGACATCGGGCACCAGCAAAGCGTCCTCGACCTCGTCAGTGAGATGCGGCTGGAGCGCCAGCTGACCGTGATCGCCGCGATGCACGATCTCACCCTCGCCGGGCAGTACGGCCGCCGGGTGGTGCTGCTGCACCGCGGCCAGGTGGTCGCCGACGCGACGCCGGCCGAGGTGCTGCAGCCGGCGCGGCTTGCCGAGGTGTACGACGCCCGGGTGGAGGTACTCCAGCGCGCCGCGGGTCCTGTGGTGCTTCCCGTGCGGGATCCCGGATGAGCGTCCTGGTCGCCGCCACCCTGGATGTGACGCTCGCCGAGCCCCCGGCACGGCTGCACCCGGTCGTGTGGACCGGTCGCTACCTCGACGGGGTCGCCCGTGCCGTACCGGCCGAGCCCGCCCTCCGGGCCCGGCTCGTGGGCGCGGCCGCCTGGGGCGGGGGGGCGTTGGTCGCGGTCCTGGCGGGCAGGGTGGTCGGGCGCGGTGGGTTCTTGCTGCGGGGTGCGGCCCTCTGGCCGTTGCTGTCGGCTCGGATGCTGATGACCGAGGTTCTCGCGGTCGAGGCTGCGCTCAGCGGCGACGTCAACGCGGGCCGGGCCGCCCTTGCCCGGATCGTGAGCCGCGATACGGGGGAGCTTTCGCCGACCGAGGTGCGGGCTGCTGCGATCGAGTCGTTGGCCGAGAACCTGTCGGACTCGGTCGTCGCGCCGCTCTTCTGGCACGCCATCGCAGGGCTCCCTGGGGCGGCGTTCTACCGATACGCCAACACTGCCGATGCCTGCTGGGGCTACCGCACCCCGCGCTGGCGGTACGCCGGTCTGGTGGCCGCTCGGGTCGACGACGTTCTCAACGCCGTACCCGCCCGGCTGACCGCGGCGCTTCTGCGCGGCACGCGCGGCTGGGGGCGTCTGCGCGCGGAGGCCAGGAAGACAGCGTCGCCCAACGCGGGGTGGCCGATGGCCGCCCTCGCACTCCGGCTTGACCTGCGGCTGTCCAAGCGCGACCACTACGAGCTCAACCCCACGGGTGCCGACCCCGATCGCGGCGACGTCGCCGTTGCGGTTCGAACAGCCCGGCGTGCCGCGGTCGTTGCCGTCGTCGGCGCCGCCGCCCTCGAACACCTGTCCCGCCGAGAGAAGAGAGCACGATGACCCAGCCGGAAGCACTGCCGCGCCACGACCGGTCCCGGGCCGAGCGCCGCTCGGTGCCGTCGATCGTGCTCGTGAACACCGGAGACGGAAAGGGCAAGTCCACCGCTGCGTTCGGCACGATCATGCGGGCGGTGGCTCGGGACTGGTCGGTCGGCGTCATCCAGTTCATGAAGTCCGGCAAGTGGCGGGTCGGCGAGGAGACGATCGCCCGCCGGCTCGGCGTGGACTGGTGGACGATCGGCGACGGATTCACGTGGGAGTCCGACGACCTCGACCGGTCGGCCGTCGTCGCCCGCGAGGCCTGGACCGCGGCTGCGGATGCGCTGGCCTCGGGCGAGTACGACCTGCTGGTCCTCGACGAGGTCACCTACCCGGTCAACTACGGGTGGATCGAGGCCGAGCCGGTGTGGGCGGCCATCCGCGGCCGTGCCGAGCGGACCAATGTGTTCTGCACCGGCCGCAACGCGCCCCCCGAGCTGGTCGAGCTCGCCGACACGGTCACCGAGATGCGCAAGGTCAAGCACGCCTACGAGACCGGCGTCCGGGCCAAGCGCGGGATCGACTTCTAGCCGTGGACCCCCTTCACGACCACGGCGACCGCCAGGTCCCACCGGGCGCCGTCGACCTCGCGGTCAACGTCTGGGGGCCCGCCCCCGACTGGCTGCTGCGTGACCTGCGCGAGGTCGACCTGGCGGCGTACCCCGACCCGGCGCCCGCGGTGGAGGCGCTGGCCGCTCGGCACGGCGTCGCGACCGACGAGTGCCTGCTGCTCAACGGAGCGGCGGAGGCGTTCTGGCTGCTCGCCCAGGCACTCCGGCCGCGGCTCGCCGTCTGCGTGCACCCGTCGTTCACGGCGCCCGAGGCGGCCCTGCGCTCCTGTGGGGTCCCGGTGCACCGAGTGCTGCGCGACGCAGCCGAAGGGTTCGCCCTCGACCCCGCGGCGGTGCCCGAAGAGGCAGATCTCGTCGTGCTTGGCCGCCCCGACAACCCGACCGGACGCCACGAGTCCGAGGGGGTGCTGACCGCCCTGGCTCGACCGGGGCGGGTGCTGGTCGTCGACGAGGCCTTCGCCGACTTCCTGCCCGACGCTGCGAGCGCGTACGCCGCCCGGATCCCGGGGCTGGTGTGCGTGCGCAGCCTCACCAAGCTCTGGGGGCTCGCCGGACTGCGGGTGGGCTACCTGCTCGCCGCGTCGGAGCTGACCCGCCGCCTGCGCGCGGAACGCCAGCCGTGGCCGGTGAGCTCCCTTGCCGTGCGAGCGGCCACGCTGCTCGCCGGGGCCGAGGAGGAACGGCGCGAGCGTGCGGATGCAGTCGCCCGCGCTCGTGCTTCCCTCCTCGACGACCTGTCCTCGCTGCCGCTCACCGTGTGGCCGTCCCCGGCCAACTTCCTGCTGCTGCGCGACGACGACGACGGGTTGCGCGAGAGGTTGCTCGAGCACGGCATCGCGGCCCGGCGGACCACCACTTTTCCGGGACTCGACGGCCGGCACGCCCGGGTCGCGGTGCACCCCGACACGGCGGTCCGCACCCGCCTGGTGTCGGCGCTGCGCGCAGTCCTGCCCGAGGGGGGCTCGGACGCCGCGACCTTCGTGCCCGTAGCCGCACCGGTGCATCGGACGTTGGTGCTGGGCGGTGCGCGCTCGGGCAAGTCCCGGCACGCCCAACGGTTGCTGGCGCACCTGCCGGACGTCGTGTACGTCGCCCCAGGCCCGGTGCCTGACGGTACCGACGACGACTGGACCGCCCGGGTGGCGGCCCACCGCCGAAACCGGCCCGCGGGCTGGACCACCCGGGAGACCACCGACGTCGCGGGGGTGCTGGACGCTGCCGAGCGGCCGGTGCTGGTCGACTGCCTCGCCACCTGGTTAGCCGCGGCGATGGACGCGGCCGGCGCGTGGGACTCGACGGACGGCGACACGGAATGGGAGCAGCGCCTCGACGCCGAGGTGGAGCGGCTGGTCGCTGCATGGCGATCGGCCACCGTGCCTGTGGTCGCGGTGAGCAACGAGGTCGGGAGCGGCGTGGTCCCGAGCACCCGGGCCGGCGTGCTCTTCCGGGACGCGCTGGGCCGGCTCAACCAGCGGCTGGCCGCCGACTGCGACGACGTACGCCTGGTGGTGGCTGGGCGCGTGCAGCGACTGACAGGAGATCGGGTATGAACGGTGCGGCAGCGGTGGACGAGGGGGCCCGGGCGGAGGCCCGGCAGCGACTCGACGGGTTGGCCAAGCCGCTGGGCGCCCTCGGCCGCCTCGAGGAGCTCGCGGTCTGGCTGGCCGGGGTCCAGGGCACGGCCCAGCCGCGGCCGCCGGCGGACGTGTCGGTGGTCGTGTTCGCCGGCGACCACGGCGTAACCGCGAGCACCACGCCGGTCTCGGCCTACCCACGGCAGGTGACCGGGCTGATGGTGCGGGAGTTCCTGCGCGGTGGGGCGGCGGTCACCGTGCTGGCGCGGGCGCACGGCGCCAGGGTGCGCGTCCTCGACCTCGCCGTCGACGACGACCTGGCCGGCGTGCCCGCCGAGGTGGTAGCGCACAAGGTGCGTCGCGGCTCCGGTGCCATCGACCGGGAGGACGCGCTGACCGCCGAGCAGGTCGAGGCTGCGCTGATCACCGGGCGCCGGGTCGCGGACGAAGAGATCGACGCGGGCACGGACCTCCTGATCCCCGGTGACATGGGCATCGGCAACACCACGGTCGCGGCGACGCTGGTCGGGGTCCTGCTCGGTCTGCGGGCGACGGACGTGGTCGGGCGCGGCACCGGGGTAGACGACCCGACCCTGGACGCCAAGCGCGCCGTCGTCGACGCCGCGATCGACCGGGCAACACCCCACCGGCACGACCCGGTGGCGCTCCTGCGCGTCGTGGGCAGCGCTGACCTAGCGGCGGCCACCGGCTTCCTGGTCCGGGCGTCCGAGCGGGGGACGCCGGTGCTCCTGGACGGGGTGATTTCTGGCGGCTGCGCGCTGCTGGCCGAACGGCTGGCGCCGGGGTCGGCTGCGTGGTGGTACGCCGGACACCGTTCGACAGAGCCGGCCCACCGGCTCTCGCTGGAGGCGCTCGGGCTGTGCCCGATCCTCGACCTGGAGATGAGGCTGGGCGAGGGCAGCGGCGCCCTGACCGCGCTGCCGGTGCTGCGCACCGCACCCCTCCTGCTGGCCGAGATGGCCACCCTGGCCGAGGTCATCGGGTGAGCTCACTCGGCGACGGCGCGCGCCTGGCGGCCGGCACGCTGACCGTGCTGCCAGTCCCGCCGCCGCGGGCGGTCGGGCCGCGTGTCGCGCGGACGGCGATGGTGCTGGCGCCGCTCGTCGTACTCCCGATCGCTGGCGCTGCCGCCGTGGTCGCGTGGGCCGGAGAGGCCGCGGGGGCTCCGCCGCTGCTCACCGCCTCCCTCGCCGTCGCGGTGCTGGCTGTCGGCTCGGGCGTGCTGCACCTCGACGGGCTGGCCGACACCGCCGACGGACTCGCGGTGCAGGGCGACCGCGGCCGACGGCTGGAGGTGATGCGCCGCGGCGACATCGGACCGGCCGGCGTCGTGGCGCTGGTGCTGGTGCTGCTGGTCCAGGTGTCCGCGTTCGCGACGGTGCCCGAGGTGAGCACGCTCTGTCTGGGCGTGGTCGCCAGCCGTGCGACTCTGGCCGTGGCCTGTGCGCGCGGCGTGCCGGCGGCCCGGGTCGAGGGGCTCGGCAACGGTGTCGCCGGATCCGTTCCCCCCGCCCTGGCCGCTGTCGTCGTCGCCGTCGTCGCGGCCGTCGCCGGTCTCGTCGATGGTTGGCGTGGAGTAGCGGGAGTGTCGGCCGCGCTGGTCGCCGCCTCGGGCGTGCTGCTGGCGGCCCGGCGCCGGTTCGGTGGCGTGACCGGCGACGTACTGGGGGCCTGCGTGGAGCTCGCGCTCGCGGGCTACCTCGTCAGCCAGGTGGTGGGCTGAGTCGGCCGAGGTCGACTGTGCCGGTGGCGTCGCGGTAGTAGACGAGTCCGGTGGGGCTGGTCCATAGGTAGTGGCCGGGTCTGAGGAACCGGTAGCGCCATCGGGTGTGGGTCTTGGTGCGGTGGTGTCTTCGGCACAGCGGCGCGATGTTGTCGCTGGAGGTGGGACCGCCCTGCTGGTAGGGGATGCAGTGGTCGTGGTCGCAGGACCGGGCGGGGCGGGTGCACCAGAGCTGCACGCAGGTGCCGTCGCGTTCGCCGCACCTGGGCGGTGAGCCGGTCGGGGACCTCGTAGGCGTCGACCCGGAGGTGGGCGTTGAGGTCGATGACCGGTTTGATGACCACCTGGGTGGCCGGGTTCGTGCACCAGCCCTGGACCTGCTCCACGCTGATCGGGGACCTGGGGGTCGCGCAGCGGCCGGTGTCCTGGTCGCGGAGGTGGACGTGGATGGTGCCCGGCCGGGGCGGGGTGGCGGGGCGGTGGCCGG
>DASTDJ010000346.1:0-3049 GCA_035710425.1 Nocardioides sp. | reverse complement strand
GTTCTCCGCCCAGCGGGCGAAGTGGTGACGCTTGAGCTCACCGTCGGCCCAGGCCTTGCTGAACGAGGCGTTCGACGCCTCCCGGCCCTTGATGGCGTCCTCGAGGGCCGCCCGGAACTCGTCGTGCGAGAGGAGCTCTGTCATGCGACTTCACCTTCCTGTGGTCGGTTGGGTACGGCGACAGTAGGCGTGGGCAGAGGTCGGAACCTATGGACGTTCTGCACACGTCTGAGCACGGAATTGGTGCAAGAGGTACGACGCGCGGGACGGCCGCCTTTGCCAGGATCGAGAGCATGACCAGCCCCGCCCCGGTCTCCGCCGTCGACCGCGCCCACGAGCGGCGGGCCACGTCTCTCCGGGACCTGCTCGTGGTGGTGCTCGCCGTGACCAGCGGTGCCACCGACGCGATCGGGTTCCTCGCCCTCGGCAGCGCGTTCACCAGCGTGATGACCGGCAACCTGGTGCTGCTCGGCATCGGCGCCGCGCACGGCGACCTCACCGCCCTCGGCCTGACCTCCACCGCGATCGCGAGCTTCGTCGTTGGCGCCGCCCTCGGCGCCCGGCTGGCCGGCACCCCGCAGCCGGGCGACGCCTACTGGCCGCGGGCGATCAGCCGGGCCCTGACGGTCGAGATCGGGCTCTTCGCGGTGTTCGCCGCGTGCTGGTGGGCGCTCGGCTCCGACCCGTCGGGCGACGTGCTGCTCCCCCTGCTCGCGCTGAACGCCGCCGCGCTCGGGCTCCAGAGCAGCGCGGTGCAGCGGTTCGGGGTCTCGGGCCTGTCCACGACGTACCTCACCGGCACGCTCACCACCGTGGTGATCCGGCTGACGACCGGGAAGCGGCTGGCCGAGGTCAGCCACTCGCTGTGGATCCTCCTCGGCCTCGTGGCCGGCGCCGCCGCCGGCGCCCTGCTCGTGCGGCACCTCCCGGTCGCCGTACCGCTGCTCCAGCTGGGGACGGCCCTCGCGGTCCTCGGGGTCGCCCTCCTCGCGAAGCGCCTCCGCACACCCCGCTGACCACGAGTCGGCGCATCCTGGCCGCTCTGAGGGCTCGAGTCGGCGCATCCTCGCCAGTCTGAGAGGTCGAGTCGGCGCATCCTCGCCGCTCTGAGAGCTCGAGTCGGCGCATCTTGGAACCACCGTGACCAGGTTGCGCCGACTCGAGCAGATAGCGGGCACAAGATGAGCCGACTCGACGCCATTTCGCGGCCAGGAAGAGCCGACTCGACGCCTCGGTCAGGTGCGGTCGCGCTCGGCGAGCAGGTCGAGGAGGTAGCTGCCGTAGCCGCTCTTGCCGAGCGCCTCGCCGAGCGAGCGGAGCTGGGCGTCGTCGATGAAGCCCATCCGCCAGGCGACCTCCTCCGGCGCGCCGACCTTGGTGCCCTGGCGGGCCTCGATCGCGCGGACGAAGTTGCCGGCGTCGTTCATGGCGTCGAACGTGCCGGTGTCGAGCCAGGCGGAGCCGCGGGGCAGCACCTGCACCTGGAGCCGGCCCTGCTCGAGGTAGATCCGGTTCAGGTCGGTGATCTCGAGCTCGCCGCGCTCTGACGGCTTCAGGTCCTTGGCGAGGCCCACCACGTCGTTGTCGTAGAAGTAGAGACCGGGCACCGCATAGCTGCTGCGCGGCTTCTTCGGCTTCTCCTCCAGCGACAGCGCCCGACCGTCCTCGTCGAACTCCACCACGCCGTACGCGGTGGGGTCGGCCACCCGGTAGCCGAAGACCGCGGCGCCGTCGAGGTCGGTGAAGCTGCGCAGGTGGGTGCCCAGGCCGGCGCCGTAGAAGATGTTGTCGCCGAGGATCAGCGCCACCGACTGGTCGCCGATGTGCTCCTCGCCGATCAGGAACGCCTGGGCCAGCCCGTCGGGCGACGGCTGCACGGCGTAGGTGATCGAGATGCCGAACTGCGAGCCGTCGCCGAGGAGCCGCACGAACTGCTCCGCCTCGTGGGGCGTGGTGATCACCAGGATCTCCCGGATGCCGGCCAGCATCAGCGTCGACAAGGGGTAGTGGATCATCGGCTTGTCGTAGACGGGCACCAGCTGCTTGCTGACCGCGTGGGTGATCGGGTGCAGTCGGGTGCCTGTACCACCTGCCAGGATGATGCCGCGCATGTATCTAGACTGCCGCACGTGCAGCGCATCCTCGTCACCGGTGGCGCCGGTTTCATCGGCTCCAACTTCGTCCACCACCTGGTGACGACCACCGACGCGAGCGTGACGGTGCTCGACAAGCTCACCTACGCCGCCTCGAAGGAGTCGCTGGCCGGCCTCCCGGACGACCGGGTCGTGCTGGTCGTCGGCGACGTCGCCGACGGCGAGCTCGTCGTCCAGCTCGTGGCCACCCACGACGCCGTGGTGCACTTCGCGGCCGAGTCGCACAACGACAACTCCCTCACCGAGCCGGGGCCGTTCATCCAGACCAACCTGGTCGGCACGTTCCAGATCCTCGAGGCCTGCCGCCGCCACGACGTGCGGCTGCACCACATCTCCACCGACGAGGTCTACGGCGACCTCGAGCTCGACGACCCGGCAAGGTTCACCGAGTCAACGGCCTACAACCCGAGCAGCCCCTACTCCGCCGCCAAGGCGGGCTCGGACCACCTGGTCCGGGCGTGGGTGCGCAGCTTCGGGGTGCGCGCCACGATCAGCAACTGCTCCAACAACTACGGGCCCTGGCAGCACATCGAGAAGTTCATCCCGCGCCAGATCACCAACGTGATCGACGGCCGCAGCCCGCGGGTCTACGGCGCGGGCACCAACGTGCGCGACTGGATCCACGCCGAGGACCACAGCTCCGCGGTGTGGTTGATCCTCCAGGAGGGCCGGATCGGGGAGACCTACCTGATCGGCGCCGACGGCGAGCGCAACAACCTCGACGTCGTCCGGCTGATCCTCGAGCACTTCGGGCGCCCCGCCGACGACTACGACCTGGTCACCGACCGGGCCGGCCACGACCTGCGCTACGCCATCGACGCGAGCAAGCTCCGCGAGGAGCTCGGGTGGAAGCCGGCCTACCCCGAGTTCGAGGCCGGGCTTGCGCGCACGATCGA
>DASTDJ010000345.1:0-7750 GCA_035710425.1 Nocardioides sp. | reverse complement strand
CCCTGAACCTCGTCGCGGACCGCCTTCGTCCGCGTGACAGACTCGACCCGCACATCCACCCCGTTCCACTGGAGACGTCATGCCCGTGCTCGACGACATCGTCGCCGGCGTGCGCCTCGACCTGGCTCGTCGCCAGGCGACCACGCCGTTGGCGGAGCTGCGCGCCAGGCTCGCCGACGTCCCGCCGGTGCTCGACCCGATGCCGGCGTTCCGCGCCGAGGGCTCCAGCGTGATCGCGGAGGTCAAGCGCCGCAGCCCGAGCAAGGGCGACCTGGCCGAGATCCCGGACCCGGCCGCGCTCGCCGCGGAGTACGCCGACGGTGGAGCCGCCGCGATCAGCGTGCTCACCGAGGAGCGGCGGTTCGGGGGCAGCCTCGCCGACCTGCGCGCGGTGCGCGCCGCGGTGGACGTGCCGGTTCTGCGCAAGGACTTCATCGTCACGCCCTACCAGCTGGTCGAGGCCCGCGCCGCCGGTGCCGACCTGGCGCTGCTGATCGTGGCCGCGCTCGACGGAGACGACCTCACCCGCCTGCACGACGAAGCGCGCGAGCTCGGGCTCACCGTCCTGGTCGAGGTGCACGACGAGGCCGAGACCGAGCGCGCCGTCGGACTGGGTGCCGAGCTGATCGGCGTCAACGCCCGCAACCTCAAGACCCTCGACGTCGACGTCGACACCTTCGGCCGGCTGGCGCCCCTGGTGCCCGCCGACCGGGTGCTGGTCGCTGAGTCCGGCATCACCGGGCCCACCGACGTCAAGCGCTTCGTCGCCGAGGGCGCCCGGGTGGTGCTGGTCGGCGAGGCCCTGGTCCGCGACGGCGCACCGCGCGAGGCGGTCGCCGCGATGACGGGACTACAAGCATGAGCACCTGGGACGCCGACGAGCGCGGCTGGTTCGGCGACTTCGGCGGCCGGTTCATGCCGGAGGCACTGGTCGCCGCGCTCGACGAGCTCGACGCCGCCTGGCAGGAGGCGATGGCCGACGCCTCGTTCCGCGAGGAGTTCGACACCATCCTGCGCGAGTACGCCGGCGTGCCCAGCGACCTCTACGAGGCCCAGCGGCTCTCGGAGAAGCTCGGCGTGCGGGTGCTGCTCAAGCGCGAGGACCTCAACCACACCGGCGCCCACAAGGTGCGCAACGTGCTCGGCCAGGCGCTGCTCACCCGCCGGATGGGCAAGCACCGGGTGATCGCCGAGACCGGAGCGGGCCAGCACGGCGTCGCCAGCGCCACGGCGGCGGCGTACTTCGGCCTCGACTGCACCGTCTACATGGGCGCGGTCGACGTGAAGCGCCAGGCCCTCAACGTGGCGCGGATGCAGCTGCTCGGGTCGAAGGTCGTGTCCGTCGACTCCGGCAGCGCCACGCTCAAGGACGCGATCAACGAGGCGCTGCGCGACTGGGTCGCGACCGTCGACCACACGGCCTACCTCTTCGGCACGGCCGCCGGCCCGCACCCGTTCCCCAGCATGGTCCGTGACTTCGCCCGCGGCATCGGCGACGAGGCGCGCGCGCAGTGCCTGGAGCGCTACGGCGTGCTGCCCGACGCGATCGCCGCCTGCGTCGGCGGAGGCTCCAACGCGATCGGCCTGTTCCAGGCGTTCCTCGACGACGAGGGCGTCGCCATCCACGGCTACGAGCCCGGCGGCGACGGCGTCGAGACCGGACGGCATGCCGCGACGATCTACGCCGGCGACAGCGGCGTGCTGCACGGTGCCCGCACCTATGTGCTGCAGGACGACGACGGCCAGACCGTCGAGTCGCACTCGATCTCGGCCGGCCTCGACTACCCCGGTGTCGGCCCGCAGCACGCCCACCTGGCGAAGACGGGGCGGGCCAGCTACGAGCCGGTCACCGATGCCGAGGCGATGGACGCGATGGCGCTGCTGAGCCGCACCGAGGGGATCATCCCCGCGATCGAGTCGGCGCACGCGATCGCCGGCGCCCTGCGGGTGGCCGAGAAGCTCGCCGCCGAGAAGGGCCCCGAGGCGATCGTCCTGATCAACCTCTCCGGCCGCGGCGACAAGGACATGGAGACCGCGCTGGAGTGGTTCCGCCTCGGCGAGGAGAAGGCGGAATGAGCGCCGGCTCGGCCTTCGACAAGGCGCACGCCGACGGTCGCTCGGCGCTGGTCGGCTACCTGCCCGCGGGCTTCCCCGACGTCGACAGCGCCATCGCGGCGCTGCGCGTGATGGTCGAGTCCGGCTGCGACGTGATCGAGATCGGGCTGCCCTACAGCGACCCGGTGATGGACGGCCCCACCATCCAGGACGCCGCCCAGCGTGCCCTCGACGGCGGCGTGCGCACGGACGACGTGCTGCGCACCGTCGAGGCGGTGGCCGAGACCGGTGTCCCGACGCTGGTGATGACCTACTGGAACCCCGTCGAGCGCTACGGCGTCGACCGGTTCGCCACCGACCTCGCCAACGCCGGGGGAGCGGGCCTGATCACGCCCGACCTGACCCCCGACTTCGCCCCGGAGTGGATCAAGGCCGCCGACGAGCACGACCTCGACAAGGTCTTCCTGGTCGCCCCCTCGTCGACCGACGAGCGGATCGCCATGACCACCGCCAGCTGCCGTGGCTTCGTCTATGCCACGGCGGTGATGGGGGTGACCGGCGCGCGTGCCACCACGAGCGACCTGGCCGCACCGCTGGTCGCACGGACGCGCGCGACCACCGAGCTGCCGATCGGCGTCGGCCTGGGCGTGAGCAACGGCGCGCAGGCGGCCGAGGTGGCGGCCTACGCCGACGGCGTGATCGTCGGCTCGGCATTCGTCCGGGTCTTGCTCGACCACGCCGACGACCGGCGGGCGGGGCTGCGGGCCCTGGCGTCCCTCACCGAGGACCTGGCGGGCGGCGTGCGTGCGTAAGGCTCTTGCCGTGCTCGTCGGATTGCTGCTGCTGACCGGCTGCGGTGGGGGCGACCCCGATGCGCAGTTCAACGGGCGCAAGCTCGACAAGCCCTACGACGTCCCCGACATCGCGCTGACCGCGACCGACGGCGCTTCGTTCTCGCTGGCCAGCGACCGCGAGGAGCCGCTCACGCTGGTCTTCTTCGGGTACACGCACTGTCCCGACCTGTGCCCGATGGTGCTCAGCTCGCTGTCCGCAGGGCTGACCAAGCTCGACGACGCCGACCGCGAGCGTGTCGAGGTCGTCGTGGTCACAACCGATCCCGAGCGCGACACCGAGCAGGTGCTGCGCGACTACCTCGACCGGTTCGACCCGACCTGGGAGGGCCTCACCGGCACGCTCGACGCGATCATCGAGCTGGGCGACCCGCTCGGGATCTACGTCAACGACGGCAAGAAGCTGCCGTCCGGCGGCTACGACCTCGGCGGCCACACCACGTCCGTGGTCGGGATCGACGACGCCGACCAGGCCTCGGTCTACTGGGACCAGGACACCTCGCCCGCGGAGTTCGCCTCCGACATCCACACGCTGTTGAACGAGGATGAATGACGTGACGCCACTGCTCAGCACCCTGACGATCCCGAGTCCGCACGACGGCGTGTGGAACCTCGGGCCGGTCCCGATCCGCGGCTACGCCCTCTGCATCATCGTCGGCATCATCGTGGCGATCTGGATCGGAGAGCGCCGCTGGGTCGCCCGCGGTGGCCGGCCCGGTGACGTCCAGGACCTCTCGGTCTGGGCGGTCCCGTTCGGCCTGGTGGGTGGTCGGCTCTACCACGTGGCCACCGACTGGGAGAAGTACTTCGGCGCCGACAACAACCCGGTCACGGCGCTCTACGTCTGGCGAGGTGGGCTCGGGGTCTGGGGAGCCGTGGCCTTCGGTGCCCTGGGCGTGATCATCGGCGCGAAGCTCAAGGGCATCAAGCTGTGGCCCATCCTCGACGCGATGGTCCCCGGCGTGCTGGTCGCGCAGGCGTTCGGGCGCTGGGGCAACTGGTTCAACCAGGAGCTCTACGGCCGGCCCACCGACCTGCCGTGGGGACTGGAGATCGAGCCGGAGCACTGGCCGGCCGACAAGGTCTACCCCGCCGGTACGACGTTCCACCCGACGTTCCTCTACGAGTGCATCTGGAACCTCGGTGCCTTCGGCCTGGTGATCTGGGCCGACCGCCGGTTCCAGCTCGGCTACGGCCGGGTGGTTGCGCTCTACGTGATGGCCTACACCGCCGGGCGCGCCTGGATCGAGTACATCCGGGTCGACACGGTCCAGCTCGACGACGTCTACGGGCTGCGGTTCAACGTGTGGATGTCGATCGTGCTGTTCCTCGTCGCCGCGGCGTACTTCGTGTGGAGCGCGCGCCGGCACCCGGGCCGCGAGACCGAGATCTACCAGCCGGGTCGCGGCCCCGACGCCACCCCCTCCGATGAGGCGGATGAGGCGGAGGAGACGGACGAGGCGGTCGACGAGCCTGCCGAGGCGCCGGGCGAGGCCGCCGAGGACGCCGCGCCCGATCGATGATTTCGCGCGTCCACGGCGGCGCCTGACCGAGTCGGAGCCCGTAACTCGGTGGTAATCTGACCGCTCCGCCGCGTGGGCCAGTGTTGTCCCTTGCGCCCAAGCTGCAGTGCTCGGCTGCACGAACGACGACGGGAGAACACCCAGTGCCCTATTCGCACGCGTTCCCGCCGCCCCAGGGGCTGTACGACCCGATCCACGAACACGACGCCTGCGGCGTCGCCTTCGTGGCCACGCTGACCGGAGAGGCCAGCCACGACATCGTGGTCAAGGCGCTCACCGCGCTCCGCAATCTCGACCACCGCGGCGCCGCCGGCGCCGAACCCAACTCCGGCGACGGCGCCGGGATCCTGATGCAGCTCCCCGACGCTTTCCTCCGCGAGGTCGCGGCCGACGCCGGCTTCGAGCTGCCTGGAGCCCACTCCTACGCCGTCGGTACGGCGTTCCTGCCCGGTGACGACGAGCAGGTCGCCAAGACCCGCAAGCAGATCGAGGAGATCGCGGCCGAGGAGGGCCTCGCGGTCCTCGGCTGGCGCGACGTGCCGGTCAACCCGAGCATCCTCGGCGCCACCGCCCTCGGCGTGATGCCGCAGTTCAGCCAGGTGTTCCTTGCCGGCGCGGCCCAGCGGCTCTCCGGCATGGCGCTCGAGCGCCTCGCCTTCTGCCTGCGCAAGCGCGCCGAGCGGGAGACCGACGTCTACTTCCCGTCGCTGTCGTCGCGCACCCTCGCCTACAAGGGGATGCTGACCACCGAGCAGCTGCACGAGTTCTACCCCGACCTCGTCGACGAGCGGATCGCGACCGCGCTGGCCGTGGTGCACTCGCGGTTCTCGACCAACACCTTCCCGAGCTGGCCGCTGTCGCACCCGTTCCGGTTCATCGCCCACAACGGCGAGATCAACACCGTGATGGGCAACCGCAACTGGATGCGGGCCCGCGAGGCCCTGCTCGACTCCGACCTGATCAAGGGCGACCTGTCCCGGCTCTACCCCATCTGCACGCCCGGTGCTTCCGACTCCGCGTCGTTCGACGAGGTGCTCGAGCTGCTGCACATGGGCGGCCGCAGCCTGCCGCACTCGGTGCTGATGATGATCCCGGAGGCGTGGGAGAACCACGCCGAGATGGACCAGCGCCGCCGCGACTTCTACGCGTTCCATGCCTCGCTGATGGAGCCGTGGGACGGCCCGGCGTGCGTGGTCTTCACCGACGGGTCCCAGATCGGTGCGGTCCTGGACCGCAACGGGCTCCGTCCGTCGCGCTACTGGGTGACCGACGACGGTCTCGTCGTACTGGCCTCCGAGGTCGGTGTGCTCGACCTCGACCCGGCCACCGTGGTCCGCAAGGGCCGCTTGCAGCCGGGCCGGATGTTCCTCGTCGACACCGACGAGCACCGGATCATCGAGGACGAGGAGATCAAGGCCGAGCTCGCCTCGGAGCACCCCTACGGCGAGTGGCTGCACGCCGGGCTGATCCACCTCAACGACATCCCCGAGCGCGAGCACATCGTGCACACGCACGCCTCGGTCACCCGCCGCCAGCAGGTGTTCGGCTACACCGAGGAGGAGCTCCGGATCCTGCTCACCCCGATGGCCAACACCGGGGGCGAGCCGCTGGGCTCGATGGGCACCGACTCGCCGATCGCGGCGCTCAGCGACAAGCCGCGGCTGCTGTTCGACTACTTCAGCCAGCTGTTCGCCCAGGTCACCAACCCGCCGCTGGACGCCATCCGCGAGGAGCTCGTGACCTCGCTCAACGGCACCATCGGCCCGGAGTCCAACCTGCTCGAGCCGCAGCCGGCGTCCTGCCGGCAGGTCGTCCTGCCGTTCCCGGTGATCTCCAACGACGACCTCGCCAAGATCCGGCACATCAACCGCGACGGCGACATGCCCGGCTTCATCACCCACGTCTCCCGCGGGCTCTACCCCGTCGAGGGCGGCGGTGAGGCGATGGCCCGACGGATCGACGAGATCTGCGCGGAGGTCAGCGAGGCGATCGCCGGGGGAGCGCGCATCATCGTGCTCTCCGACCGCCACTCCACCGCCGAGCTGGCCCCGATCCCGTCCCTGCTGCTCACCGGAGCGGTCCACCACCACCTGGTGCGCGAGAAGACCCGCACCCAGGTCGGCCTGCTCGTCGAGGCCGGCGACGTCCGCGAGGTCCACCACGTGGCCCTGCTGGTCGGGTACGGCGCAGCGGCGGTCAACCCCTACCTCGCCATGGAGTCCGTCGAGGACCTCGCGCGGGAGGCCTACTTCGTCAAGGTCGAGCAGGAGCAGGCGGTCGCCAACCTGATCAAGGCGCTCGGCAAGGGCGTCCTCAAGGTGATGTCGAAGATGGGCGTCTCCACGGTGGCGTCCTACACCGGTGCGCAGATCTTCGAGGCGGTCGGCCTGTCCCAGGCGGTCGTCGACCGCTACTTCACCGGCACCACGTCCAAGCTCGGCGGCATCGGGATCGACACCATCGCCGAGGAGGTCGCGCGGCGGCACGCCAAGGCCTACCCGCGCGGCGGCATCCTCCCGGCACACCGTGAGCTCGAGATCGGCGGCGAGTACCAATGGCGCCGCGAGGGCGAGCCGCACCTGTTCGACCCCGACACCGTGTTCCGGCTCCAGCACGCCACCCGCACCGGTCGCTACGACATCTTCAAGCAGTACACCAAGGCCGTCGACGAGCAGTCGGCCAAGCTGATGACGCTGCGCGGGCTGTTCCGGTTCAAGGACGCCGAGCTCACCGGGCGGCAGCCGATCCCGATCGACGAGGTCGAGCCGGTCTCCGAGATCGTCAAGCGGTTCTCCACCGGCGCGATGTCCTACGGGTCCATCAGCAAGGAGGCCCACGAGACGCTGGCGATCGCCATGAACCGGCTGGGCGGCAAGTCCAACACCGGCGAGGGTGGCGAGGACCCCGACCGTCTCTACGACCCCGAGCGGCGCAGCTCGATCAAGCAGGTCGCGTCGGGGCGCTTCGGCGTGACCGCGGAGTACCTCACCAACTCCGACGACATCCAGATCAAGATGGCCCAGGGCGCCAAGCCCGGCGAGGGCGGCCAGCTGCCGGGCAACAAGGTCTACCCGTGGGTGGCCAGGACCCGGCACTCCACGCCCGGCGTGGGCCTCATCAGCCCGCCGCCGCACCACGACATCTATTCCATCGAAGACCTGGCCCAGCTCATCCACGACCTCAAGAACGCCAACCCGCGGGCGCGGGTGCACGTCAAGCTGGTGGCCGAGGTCGGCGTCGGCACGGTGGCGGCGGGCGTCTCCAAGGCGCACGCGGACGTGGTGCTGATCTCGGGCCACGACGGCGGCACCGGCGCCTCGC
>DASTDJ010000344.1:0-12257 GCA_035710425.1 Nocardioides sp. | reverse complement strand
AACGTGCTCGAGGCCGGCGGCGCGAGGTCGCTGGCGACCTGCGCGCCGGCGATCATCACCACGGCCACCACCGCCGACTGGGCGGTCAGTCCGGTGACCGCGTCGTCGTCGAGCCGCCATCGGCGGTCCAGCACCGTGCCCACAGAGAGCCCGACCATCCCGGCCAGCGGCAGCAAGTACGCCCATGCCGGCGCTGTCCCCCTGCCCAGGTCCGACGAGACCACCAGGGCCACCCCGACCAGGCCGAGGGACAGTCCGACGCGCTGCGCCCTACTGGTGGTCCGCCCCAGCAGCAGGTGCTCGAGGACGCTGACCAGGAGCGGCTGCCAAGCGGCGATCAGGGCAGCGGTGCCGGGTGGTACGCCCAGACCGACCCCGCCGACCACCCCGCCCAGGTAGGTCGCCTGGCACAGCAGCCCGATCGCGGCGTGCCGCCAGGGCCGGCGGACCCGCCACCCACGGCGCTTCCACGCGACGAACAGCACCAGCGCGGCCGTGGCGACGACGTACCGCCACGCCAGCAGGGTCGAGGCGGAGGCATCCCGAGTGCCCAGCTCGGCGCCGATGAACCCGGAGCTCCAGGCCACGACCAGCGCCAGACCGCCGACGACATCGGTCGCCCGGGAGGGAGGGGTGAGCGCCATGCGACCGAGGTAACCATACCGGTCGGTATACTCGCAGTGGAGTAGAAGGAGGAGCCTCCGTGACCCCCGCCACCACTGCCGCCGTGGACTTCGAGTCCGAGCCGGTCCTGACCCGGGCCGGCCACCGGCTGCTCGACGCCGCCTCGGAGCTGTTCTACGCCCGTGGCATCCGCGCGGTCGGGGTGGACCTGATCGCCGAGGAGGCCGGCACCACCAAGAAGACGCTCTACGACTGCTTCGGCTCCAAGGACGTGCTCGTCGCGCTCTACCTGCGGCGACGCGCGATCCGCTGGCAGGAGTTCCTGCGCAGCCGCCTCGGCGACCCCGGGACGGGCGACGCCGTCGATCGCGCCCGCCGGGTCTTCGACGCCCTCGAGGAGTGGCACGAGTCAGGGGCGCGCGGCTGCGCCTTCGTCAACGCGTACGCCGAGGTCGGCAGCGCCAACGACCCCGCGGTCCACGTGATCCGCGCCGAGAAGCAGTGGATGCACGAGCTGTTCCTGCGTCTGGCCCGGGAGGCCGAGGCCCCCGACCCGGAGACCGCGGGCAGCCTGTTGCACCTGGTCTACGAGGGTGCCCTGGTGCAGGCCACGGCGGGCGGGGAGCCCGACGCCATCGGCCGGGCGCGCGCGGCGGTCGCCGGCGTACTGGGGTGAGTAACGGGACTTGAACCCGCGACATCCGCGACCACAACGCGGCGCTCTACCAGCTGAGCTATACCCACCATGCGGTCCCGATACTGCCTGGGACCGGGAGGAAGTCTAGACGGAGTCCGGCGGAGTCTCTGAATCGGGGGAGGCGGGAGCCGCCCCGGGCTCCGGGAGGCCGGTCAGCGCGCCGCCGTGCCGGAGCGCGATGGTGCGGGCGACGCCCGCGTCGGGGCCCGGCGGCGGCACGAACACCGCGTCGCGGTAGTAGCGCAGCTCCTCGATGCTCTCCTGGATGTCCGCCAGCGCCCGATGGTTGCCGCGCTTGGCCGGCGCGCCGAAGTAGGCCTTGGGGTACCACCGGCGGGACAGCTCCTTGATGGAGGAGACGTCCACGATCCGGTAGTGCATGAACGCGTCGAGCGTAGGCATGTCGCGGGCGATGAAGGCCCGGTCGGTCGAGACGGTGTTGCCGGCCAGCGGCGGGCGGCTGTCAGGGGGGCAGTGCTCGCTGATGTAGGCGAGCACCCGCTCCTCCGCCTCCGACAGGGTGACGCCGTCGGCGAGCTCGGCCAGCAGCCCGGAGCTCTCGTGCATGGAGCGGACGAACGGGATCATCTGGTCCAGCGCCTCGGGGGGCGGCTTCACGACGATGTCGACGCCGTCGCCGATCACGTTCAGGTCGAAGTCCGTGACCAGCGCCGCGACCTCGATCAACGCGTCGTTGACCAGGTCGAGACCGGTCATCTCGCAGTCGATCCACACCAGTCGTTCGTTCACGAGGGGCCACATTACGTCGCCTCGGCGTCGTCCGCCTCGCTCAGGCTCCGCTCAGGACACACCCGTAGTCTCAGGCCACGTGAAAGCATGGGCGGGGCTGGCCGCGCGCCTCGTCGTCGGCGGTGTGTGGATCTACGCCGGGGCGATCAAGCTCCCGGATCCCGACCAGAGCGTCGCCGCGGTGCGTGCGTACGAGCTGCTCCCAGGTGAGACGGCGGTCACGGTGGGCCACCTGCTGCCCGTGCTGGAGGTCGTGGTGGGCGCGATGCTCGTGCTCGGCGTCCTCGTGCGCGGCGCCGCCGTGGTGTCGGCGCTGCTGTTCGTGGTGTTCATCATCGGCATCGCGTCGGTCTGGTCACGCGGCATCGAGATCGACTGCGGCTGCTTCGGTGGCGGCGGCTACGACCCCGACGCCACCTCGAAGTACCCCTGGGAGATCGCCCGCGACGTGGTGCTGCTCGCGCTGTCCCTGTTCCTGGTGTGGCTGCCCCGCTCCCGCTGGGCGCTGGACAACCTCCTGCTCCGGTCCACGGAGGACGCGGACGCACCCGTTGAAGAAGTAGAAGAGCTAGAAGGATCCTGAATGTCGAAGAAGTCCAAGGCCGAGGAGCGCGCCGCGAAGGCCGCCGCCGCGCTTGCGGAGCGCAAGCGCAAGGAACGGCGACGCAACCTGCTCACGATCGGCGCGGTCGTCCTGGCGATGGTGGTCATCGTCGCCGTCGGGTTCCTGATCAACCAGTCCCGCGACGAGAAGGCCGACGAGGGGGTCGCCGCAGCCTCGTCGACGTACGAGGTGAGCATCGGTGACGAGGACGCCCCGAACGAGGTCGTGATCTACGAGGACTTCCTCTGCCCGATCTGTCAGGGCCTCGAGGCGGCCACCCGCGACCAGCTCGCCCAGCTCGCCGACGAGGGCCAGGTCCGCGTCAGCTACCGGCCGTTCAACCTGTTCTCCCAGGAGGGCGACCCGCGCAAGGAGTACTCCGTCGCGGCCGCCGCCGTGTTCGCCGTGGTGCTCGACACGTCCGGGCCCGAGGTCGCCAAGGAGCTCCACGACCTGCTCTACGAGAACCAGCCGTCGGAGGCCGGACCGTTCCCGAGCGAGGACGACCTCGTCGGGCTCGCGGTCGAGGCCGGCGCCGACGAGGCCGACGTCCGCGAGGGGCTGGAGAACGGCGACGGTGAGGACTGGGTCGAGAAGGCGACCGCGGCCGCCAACGACCTCGGCATCAACAGCACACCGACGATCTACCTCAACGGCGAGGAGTTCCGCGACGGTCGGACAATGGAGGAGCTGGCGGCAAATCTGGTTGCCGCGGTGAGCTGAGGCCGTGGCACGATCTGGCGCGTGACCGATCCTTCTCCCTACTCCGACTTCATCCGCGACCTGCCGAAGGCCGAGCTGCACGTCCACCACGTCGGCTCGGCCTCGCCCCGGATCGTCGCCGAGCTGGCGGAGCGGCACCCCGGCACCGTGCCAGCGGACCCGGAGCAGCTGCGCGCCTTCTACGAGTTCCGCGACTTCGCCCACTTCGTCGAGGTCTACCTCGCGGTCGTCGGTCTGATCCGCACGCCCGAGGACGTCCGGCTGCTGACCTACGAGGTCGCCCGTGAGATGGCCGACGGCCAGTCGGTGCGGTACGCCGAGCTCACCTGCACGCCGTACACGTCGGTGGTCAGCGGGGTGGCGATCGAGGCCTACACCGAGGCGATCGAGGACGCCCGGGTCGCCGCGGAGCGCGACTTCGGGCTGGTGCTGCGCTGGATCTACGACATCCCGGGCGAGTTCGGGGTGCCGGCCGCGGACGCCACGCTGGGCTACGCGCTCGACCACACGCCCGACGGTCTGGTGGCGTTCGGGCTCGGCGGGCCGGAGATCGGAGTGTCGCGGCCGCAGTTCGAGCCGCACTTCGCGGCGGCCCGCGCTGCCGGCCTGCACTCGGTGCCGCATGCCGGCGAGACGACCGGCCCCGAGACCGTTTGGGACGCGATCCGCACGCTCGGTGCCGAGCGGATCGGGCACGGTACGTCGGCCGCCGCAGACCCCGCACTGCTCGCCCACCTGGCCGAGCACCAGATCCCGCTCGAGGTGTGCCCGTCGTCCAACATCGCGACCCG
Source organism: Nocardioides sp. (assembly GCA_035710425.1). GTDB lineage: Bacteria > Actinomycetota > Actinomycetes > Propionibacteriales > Nocardioidaceae > Nocardioides. The sequence goes on along the minus strand of DASTDJ010000344.1, from coordinate 8,068 downwards.
CGCGGTCGCGACCCTGGAGGAGCACCCGCTGCCTCAGTTCGTCGACGCGGGCGTGGTCGTGACGATCAACTCCGACGACCCGCCGATGTTCAACACCACCCTGAACCGCGAGTACGAGATCGCCGCCGACCTGCTCGGCCTCGACCAGCAGGGGATCGCCGACCTGGCCGGGGTGGCCGTCGACGCTTCGTACGCGCCGGACGAGGTGAAGCAGAGGCTGCGCGGCGAGATCGCGGATTTCGTGGCCGCCGACCTCTTGCGCGCCGAGCCGCCGCGGGCGTAGAACTGTCCCTGTCGGAAGGACTTCGGTCCAGAAGACATCGAGGCCTCGCCAACTCATACTTGGCGAGGCCTCACCTATTTCGCAGTAGTCACACGCGTCACAAGGCCCCGCACACTCATACTGTGCGGGGCCTCATCCTTTGTATCCGTTGCGGCGGCGCACATGCGGGATCCGGTGCCGCGTGTCGGCCGATCCACCCCGGTCGAGTGCGAGGATGTGCGGATGCCGTCCACCCTGGTGGGACGGGACGCCGACCTGTCCCTGCTGGAGTCGCAGCTCGACCTGGCGATCACCGGCGGTCGACGCATCGTGCTCGTCGCGGGAGAGGCGGGACTGGGCAAGACGGCGCTGCTCGAGCAGCTCGCGGCCGCGCTCGAGGGCCGGACGCCCCGGGTCGACGTACTCCGTGGGCTGTGCGTCCCGATGGGCGAGTCCGGGCTGCCCTTCACGCCGGTGCTCGGCCTGCTCCGCGCGGTCCAGGAGCGCTACGGCACCGAGCGGCTCGTCGACTGGGCGGGCGGCGGGCGGCGGGCGCTCGGCACGCTTCTTCCCGACGTGCTCCAGCCGGCCGAGCCGTCCGACGGCTTGCAGCTGCAGCTGTTCGAGGCGGTCACCCGGGTGCTGCAGGGCGCGGCGAGCGAGGCGCCGCTCGTCGCCGTGGTCGAGGACGTGCACTGGGCCGACGAGTCGAGCCGGGGGCTGATCCAGTTCCTGGCTCGACGGCTGGGCGAGGTGCCGGTGCTGCTGGTCTGCACCTACCGCCCCGACGAGGTGACCGGCACCCAGCAGCTGCGGCCGTTCCTCGCCGACCTGGCCCGGCTGCCGTGGGCGGTGCGTCTCGAGCTCGCGCGGCTCGGCCGCCCCGAGGTGGTCGAGCTGCTCACCAGGCTGAACGGCGCCCGGCCGACCGCCGAGGTCGCGGACGACATCCTGCGCCGAAGCGAGGGCGTGCCGTTCTACGTCGAGGAGCTGGCCGGCCTCGACGACGCCTCGCTCCCGGAGTCGCTGCGCGGTGCGCTCGAGGCACGCACCCTGCGACTCGACGACCCGACGCGGGCCACGCTCGGGCTGATGGCGGTCGGCGGGATCCGGATGCACCACGAGCTGCTCATGGAGTCGGCCGGCGCCGAGGTCGAGCAGGTGGAGGCCCACATGCGCGCCGCCGTCGACGTCGGAGTGGTGCGCGTCGACGGCACCGACTACGCGTTCCGGCACGCCCTGTTCGGCGAGGCGCTGTACGCCGACCTGCTCCCGAGCCAGCGGGCCCGGCTGCACGCCGCGGTCGCGCACGCGATCGAGCGGCGGCCGGACCTGGTCGCGGACGGCTCCCGCGAGCACGCGGTAGCCCTGCACTGGGCGCGCAGCGGCGACCACGAGCGCACCTTCGCAGCGGCCGTCCGCGCGACCGGTGCGGGCACGGTCGCCCATGCCGAGACCCTGGGGATGTACGAGCGGCTCTTGGAGCTCTGGGACCTGGTGCCGGACCCGGAAGCCACCGCCGGGCCACACCCGACGGTGCTCACCGAGGCCGCGCGCACCGCCAGGGACGTGGGTGAGTTCGAACGCGCGCTGGAGCTGATCACGGCTGCGTTGGACGAGACCGGGCCGGACGACGTGCCGGGGCGGATCGAGCGACTGTTCCTTCGCGCGCAGCTCTCGGCCGACTCGCTGCGGGCAGGAGGAGACGACGACGTCGAGGAGGCCGAGCGGCTGCTGGACAGCGTCGAGGACCCGGGCTTCCGGGCGCGGATGCTCGGTCTGCTGGCGACCTACCGGCTCAACATGGGCCTGGATGTCCTCCCGCGAGCACGGGCGGCGGTCGAGGCGTGTCGCGCGGTCGGTGACGACGCCGGCGAGGCGGATGCGCGCACCACCCTAGGGGCAGCACTGGTGGTGGCGGAAGGCTCCGACGAGGAGGGACTCGACGAGCTGCGCCGGGCTCGAGAGGGGTCACTGGCCGAGGGCCGTCCGAGGCTGCGCAACCTGCTCGACACCTCCGACGCGCTGCACCTGATGGGCCGCTTCCAGGAGGCGATCGACATCGCCGTCCAGGGGATCGCCGAGGCCCGGGCCCACGGGGTCGAGCGGTCGTTCGGCACCTATCTCGTGGGCAACGCCGCGGAGTCGATGCTGGCGACCGGCGAGTGGTCGAGGGCCGCAGACCTGCTCGCCGAAGCGGTGACGCTCGATCCGCCGTCCAGCCATCGCACCCACCTCGACCTGCTGCTCGCCTGGCTGCACCTGTGGCGCGACGAGCTCGACCAGGCCGACGAGGTCCTGGCCGAGCACCGGGAGATGCTCACCGGCGAGGCCGAGCAGCCGATGCCGCAGTTCGAGGTGCAGATGGCCTGGATCGACGGGGAGTTCGCCATCATGGCGGGACGTCCCGAACAGGGCTGGGCCGACTTCGAGGCGTTCGCCGACCACCGGGAGCTCTTCGACCCGCACCGCAGCTGGCACGTGGTGGCCGTGGGCGCGGCGGCGGCTTCACGTCTGGACGCGCGGGACGGTGGCGACCGGGCCGCCTTCGTCCGCGAGCTGGCGGGAGGCCTGGCCGAGGTGGCGATGGCGCCCGTCTGGCGCGGGCTCGCCGAAGCGGAGCTCGAGGACAGCCGGGAGGGCTGGGAGCGCACGCTCGAGCTGTTCCGCGGCACGTCCTGCCCGGTCCACCTGGTCCCGTACGCCGAGCTCCGGCTCGCCGAGCACCTGTCCGAGGAGCGCGACCGTCCGGCGCTCCGGGCGCTGCTCGACCGGGCACTCCCCGCGAGCCGCCGGCTCGGGGCCCGGCTGGTGACCAGCCGCCTCTCGCGCCTGGCTCAGCGGACGGGTCTGGGTCCCTCGCAGGAGGAGGGCGCCGCCGCCCCGCTGGCGGCACTGACTCCCCGCGAGCTCGAGGTGCTGCGGCTGGTCAGCGCGGGCCGCAGCAACAAGGAGATCGGCGAGCACCTCTTCATCAGCTCGAAGACCGCGAGCGTGCACGTCTCCAACATCCTGGCCAAGCTCGAGGTGTCCGGCCGTGGCGAGGCGGCCGCGGTCGCGCACCGCCACGGCGTGGCCGGCTGAGGCGGTCAGGTGCCGTAGGGCCGCCAGACGTTCTTCTTCTCGCTCGGGCCGGGGGACCAGCTGGAGATCCACGGACCGGTGCCCTCGGACTGGTCGATGACGCCCGCCTCGAGCCAGGCGAAGTCGCCGTCGAGCACCGTCGCCGCGATGGCCTTGTCGGTGTCGTCGGTGTTGGTCCACAACCGCCCGAAAAGCTCGTCGACCCGGATCCGGGCCTGCTGGCAGAACGCGTCGGCCAACTCGAAGGCCGCCTTGCCCTGGGTCGCGTCATCGTCCCGGAGCATCCGCGCCCGCGAGCACACCGCGGCCATCGCGAACAGCTCGGCGCCGATGTCGACGATCCGGCCGAGGAAGCTCTGGCGGTACTCGAGCTTCGCCTGCCAGCGCGACATCCCGTAGAAGGTCTGCCGGGCCAGCTTGCGCGACGACCGCTCGACGTAGCGGAGGTGGGTGGCCAGGCCGTCGAACTCGGCGTACCCACCGGGGAGGGTGCCCTTGCCGCCGACCAGCTTCGGGAACCACGTGGCGTAGAACCCGCTGGCCTTCGCCGCGGCGAGCGCCTTGCTCTTCGCGTCGGCGTCGGTGTCGGCGAGCGCGCCGGCGGCCTGCAGGTGGGTGTCAACGGCCTCGCGCGCGATCAGCAGGTGCATGATCTCGGTCGATCCCTCGAAGATCCGGTTGATCCGCAGGTCGCGCAGGATCTGCTCGGCGGGCACCGAGCGCTCGCCGCGGGCCGCCATCGAGTCGGCGGTCTCGTAGCCGCGGCCGCCGCGGATCTGCACCAGCTCGTCGGCGACCTTCCAGGCCATCTCGCTGGACCAGAGCTTGGCCAGCGCCGCCTCGATCCGGATGTCCTTGCTGCCGGCGTCGGCGAGCTGCGCCGAGAGTTCGAGCACCGCCTCCAGCGCGAAGGTGGTCGCGGCGATGAACGAGATCTTCTCGGCGACCGCACCGTGCTGGCCGACCGGCCGGCCCCACTGGACCCGCTCGGCGGACCACTCGCGCGCGATCTTGAGGCACCACTTGGCGGCGGACGCGCAGCTCGCCGGGATCGCGAGCCGGCCGGTGTTCAGCGTGCTCAGCGCGATCCGCAGGCCCTCGCCCTCACGGCCCAGCCGGTTCTCGGCCGGGACCCGCACCTGGTGGAAGCGGGTCACGCCGTTCTCCAGGCCCTTCAGGCCCATGAAGTCGTTGCGGTTCTCGACGGTGACGCCCTCGGAGTCGGTCTCGACCACGAACGCGGTGATCCCACCCTTCGCGCCGTCGTGCGGCGGCACCTGGGCCATCACCACGACCAGCTCGGCGACCACCCCGTTGGTGGTCCAGAGCTTCACGCCGTCGAGGGTGTACGCCGAACCGTCCTCGGTCGGCACCGCCGTGCTCCCGAGCCGGGCGGGGTCGGAACCGACGTCGGGCTCGGTGAGCAGGAACGCCGTCACCGCGCCCCTCGCGCAGCGGGGCAGGAACCGCTGCTTCTGGTCGTCGGTGCCGAACGCCTTCACCGGCTCCGGCACGCCGATCGACTGGTGCGCGGACAGCAGTGCGCCGATGGTGGGGTGGATCGAGCCGGCGAGCATCAGCGCCTTGCCGTAGTAGGCCATGGTCAGCCCGAGGCCGCCGTACTCCTCGGGCACCTTCATGCCGAACGCGCCGATCTCGGCGAGCGCGGACACGTCCTCGTCGCGGAGCGTGGCCTCCCGCTCGATCGCGCGACCGTCGATGCGTTCGCAGACCTCGTGCAGCCTGGCCAGGAACGCCTCGCCCCGCCGTACGTCGTCGGCCTCGGCGCGTGGGTGCGGATGGATGAGGTCGAGGTCGAAGCGGCCCAGGTAGAGCTCCTTGGCGAAGCTCGGCCTGGTCCACGTCGTCTCGCGCGCCTCCTCGGCGACCTGCCGCGCCTCGCGCTCGGTCGCCTCACGGCGGTTGCTGCTGGGGCTCTCCGTCTCGGTGCTCACGCGTCACCTTCCCGTCGGCTACCTCCGTTTCTACTCGCAAGTCACAAGCAATGACAGGGGTGCCGAGAGAAGGCTCTAGCGACGACGCAGGACGGCGCGGCGGGCGGCGTACTCCTCCTCGTCGATCTCACCGGCGGCGTAGCGCTGTGCGAGCACTGCCTCACCGGCGCGCGAGCCGGCGGCGTCGCGGTTGCGGCGGCTGATCACGACGGTCGCGACGATCGCGCCGGCGATGATCAGGAACCACATGATCGGGAAGATCGGCCAGAAGTCTGGTCGGTCCCCGTCCCAGCGGTCGGCGACGGTGGTGGCTGCGGTGGCAATCGTGGTGATCATGTCGGGCTCCTTCGATGGGGTGGGTTGATGACTCCAGCCTGGCTCCGGCCGGACCTCCGCACATCGGCGCCGAGGCGGCAGTCGGCGTACGCGTTTCTGCGTACGACGGGGCGTGCCGGCATCAGGGTCGGCTCAGGGCCGTCGGGGCGCCGTGGTGAAAAGGGGTAGCCTCAGCAGTCCGGCGACGTGTTGGCGCGGTGGCTCACCGAAGGAGATCCGGCAGATGGCGCAGTCCAGGTTGTGCCTGATCTGCGGAGCCGTCGTGGACACCTCCAAGATCACCGTCCACCGGCAGTTCCACGGTGAGCTGGACCGCATGGCGCAGGTGTCCGAGGACCTGCGGCGGCAGATCAAGCGGCTCGAGACCCGCCTCAAGCGCAGCGAGGAAGCGCTGGAGCAGCCCGCCTCGGAGTAGCCCGCTATGGACCGCCGCCTCCCGAAGCGCCACGACCTGGCGCCACTGATGCGGTTCAAGCGCCCCGTCTGGTCGCCGAAGCAGCGCCGGCTCGCGGGCGCGCTCACGGTCGAGGACCTCCGGCGGATCGCGAGGCGGCGGACGCCGAGACCGGCGTTCGACTACACCGACGGCGCGGCGGACGGCGAGGTGTCGCTGGCGCGGGCCAGGCAGGCGTTCGCCGATGTCGAGTTCCGGCCGGCGATCCTGCGGGACGTGTCGAAGGTGGACACCTCGCGGGTGGTGCTGGGGCAGCGGGTCGAGCTGCCGTTCGGGATCGCGCCCACCGGGTTCACCCGGATGATGCACGCCGAGGGCGAGATCGCCGGGGCGACCGCTGCGGCGGCGGCCGGGATCCCGTTCGCGCTGTCGACGATGGGGACGACGTCGATCGAGGACGTCGCGGCGGCGGCGCCCGGCGGGCGGCACTGGTTCCAGCTCTACATGTGGAAGGACCGCGACCGGTCGATGGCGCTCGTCGAGCGGGCTGCCAGGGCCGGCTACGACACGCTGCTGGTGACCGTCGACGTCCCGGTGGCGGGCGCGCGGCTGCGCGATGTGCGCAACGGCATGACGATCCCGCCGACGCTGACCCCGCGCACGGTCCTGAACGCGATCCCGCGCCCGGCGTGGTGGTTCAACTTCCTCACCACCGAGCCACTGGCCTTCGCCAGCCTGGACGCCTGGTCGGGGACGGTGGCCGACCTGCTGGACACGATGTTCGACCCGACGGTCACCTACGACGACCTCGCGTGGATCCGGGACCAGTGGCCGGGTCGCGTCGTGGTCAAGGGCGTGCAGACCGTCGACGACGCCCGCCGGGTGCGGGACGTCGGGGTCGACGCCGTACTGCTGTCCAACCACGGGGGCCGGCAGCTGGACCGCGCGCCGGTGCCGTTCCAGCTGCTGCCGGAGGTGGTGGCCGCGGTCGGCGACGACGTGGAGGTGCACGTCGACACCGGGATCATGTCCGGCCAGGACATCGTGGCGGCGGTCGCCCACGGCGCCAGGTTCACGCTGGTCGGGCGCGCGTACCTCTACGGCCTGATGGCCGGCGGCCGGGACGGCGTCGACCGGGTGATCGAGATCCTGTCCGGTCAGGTCGAGCGCACCATGCGGCTGCTCGGCGTGACCACCCTCGACGAGCTCACCCCCGAGCACGTCGTCATGCTCCGGCGGGGATAGCGGCACACCCACCCCGAGAGGTGAGAGGGTGGGCGCGTGAACGGCCTCGGCGCGACCGTCCTGGTGCTGGCAACGATGGCCACGGGGCTCACGGCCGGCGTGTTCTGGATCTACGGCAACGCCTTCCTGCCGGGTCTGCGGGCGACCGACGACCGCACCTTCGTCGGCGCGTTCCAGTCGGTCGACCGGGCGATCATCAACCCGTGGTTCATCGGCGGGGGCTTCTTCGGGGCCCTGGTTCTGACCGTCGTCGCCGCCGGCCTGCACCTCGGTGAGGACTGGCGCTCGGCGCTGCCGTGGATCATCGCCGCGTTCGTGCTGCACCTGGTGGTCGTGATCATCACCGTGACCGTCAACGTGCCGCTCAACGACGCGATCAAGGCCGCCGGCGACCCCGAGACGATCGATGTGGCCGCCGTCCGCGAGGCCTTCTCCGAGGGCAGGTGGGTGGCGTGGAACCGGGTGCGGATCGGGCTCGACATCGCCGCCTTCGCGGCGCTGAGCGTCGCCCTGATCCTCCACGGCCGGGCCGGCGGCTAGCTCGGCCCCCCAGACGAGCGGACCCGGGCCCCCGCCCTGCCGCTGGGAGGCCCGGGCCCCCCAGCGGGGGCTCTAGCGGCGACGCCGTACGAGTCCCGCGGTGGCGAGTGCTGCCGCCCCGACGGCGAGCACTGCGCCGCCGATCCACAGCCCGGTGGTCACGCCCTCCAGCACCGGGACGGTCACACCGACGTCGGCCCGGACGTCGACGCCGCTCGCGCCGTCGGTGCGGCAGCACTCGCCACCGCGGGA
>DASTDJ010000343.1:0-36199 GCA_035710425.1 Nocardioides sp. | reverse complement strand
GGCCGCGAGGTCGACGCCGTTGTTGTCCTTGAACTTCTTGACCATCCAGTCGACGACGCGGTTGTCCCAGTCGTCACCACCGAGGTGGTTGTCACCGTTGGTGGCCTTGACCTCGAGAACGCCCTCGCCGATCTCGAGCAGGGACACGTCGAACGTGCCGCCGCCGAGGTCGAACACCAGGATCGTCTGGTCCTCGCCCTTGTCGAGGCCGTAGGCCAGCGCCGCCGCGGTGGGTTCGTTCACGATCCGGGAGACGGTGAAGCCCGCGATCTCGCCCGCCTCCTTGGTGGCCTGGCGCTGGGCGTCGGAGAAGTACGCCGGCACGGTGATCACCGCGTCGGTCACCGGCTCACCGAGGTAGGCCTCCGCGTCGCGCTTCAGCTTCTGCAGCACGAAGGCGCTGATCTGCTGGGGGGTGAACGTCTTGTCGTCGATCTGCTGGGTCCAGTCGGTGCCCATCTGGCGCTTGACCGAACGGATGGTGCGGTCGACGTTGGTCACCGCCTGGCGCTTGGCGACCTCGCCGACGAGGACCTCGCCGGACTTGGCGAACGCCACGACGGATGGAGTGGTGCGCGCGCCCTCGGCGTTCGCGATGACGGTGGGCTCGCCACCCTCGAGGACCGCGACGACGCTGTTGGTCGTACCGAGGTCGATGCCGACAGCTCGAACCATGGTTGTGTTACCTCCGGGAAAAGAGTGGAGTTGAGCGCATTCGACTCAACTTTGCTACACGTCCTAAACGAAGGCTAGCCGCCGGGTATTCCGCGGCCAAACCGGGGCGCCCCCTGGGCCAGGGACTGCCGGGTAGGTTCGGGGAATGATCGAGCTCAGCCCCGGCCAGGAGATGCCGCTGGTCGACGAGACCGGCGAGCAGCTGACCACGCTGCGGATGTGTGTCGGCTGGGACCACGCGCCGACCGCGGGCTTCATCGGCACCGGCGCCCCCGAGATCGACCTGGACGCCTCGGCGGTGCAGTTCGGCGGTGGTCAGGCGTTCGACTTCGCCTTCTACAACAACCTGGCCACCCGCGACGGGTCCGTCGTCCACCAGGGCGACAACAAGTCCGGCCGCGGCGAGGGCGACGACGAGGAGATCGCGGTCGACCTGACCAAGGTGCACCGGCAGATCGACAGCATCGTGTTCCTGGTCAGCAGCTACCAGGGTCACACCCTCGAGTGGATCCACAACGCCTACTGCCGTCTGGTCGGCGACGGCGATGTCGAGCTCGCCAGGTTCACGCTCTCCCTCGGCGTCCCCGAGACGGGCCTGGCGATGGCGACGATCTCCCGCGACGGCAGCGGCTGGAAGCTCCGCGCCATCGGCGAGGGCATCAAGGTCAAGGTGCCGACGGAGTCGGTCAACGCGCTGTTGCCCTACGCCTGACATGCTCCGCGCCGGCGTCGCCAGCCTGCTCGCCGCGCTGCTGCTCGCCGGATGCACCGACGACGGCGAGGCACCGGTGGCCGAGCCACCGGCGCAGACGCCACCTTCGCCGACAGACCCTCCGGCGAGCACGACGCCCTCTGCTCCCACCACTTCGCCCGAGTCGACGCCCCCGCCCCGCCCGGTGTCCCCCGACGACGCGCGGGTGCGGATCGCGCTCGACGCCATCGACCAGCTCGCCGGCCGGATCGGTCCGCGGCCGGGGACGTCGCCGGCGTACTTCCGGGCGGCGGACTGGGTGGAGCAGCAGCTGCGCGGCTCCGGCTGGGAGGTACGCCGCCAGGCCTTCCCCACTCCGGCCGGTGTCTCGTGGGGCATCCCGGTGCCGGGCGGCCGGTCGGTCAACGTGGTCGCGACGCGTGGCGACGTACGACCCGGGAAGCCGTGGCTGCTCGTCGGCGCCCACCTCGACACGGTCCCTCAGGCGCCCGGTGCCGAGGACAACGCGTCGGGCGTCGGCGTCCTGCTGACCGTCGCCGACGCGCTCGCCGAACGCCGCTCCCGCCTGCCGGTGATGCTGGTCGCGTTCGGCTCCGAGGAGCCGCGAGGACCGACCGACGACGACCACCACTACGGGTCGCGGGCGTTCGTCGCGGCGATGACGACGGCCCAGCGGGGCTCGCTGCGCGGCATGGTCTCGATGGATCGGGTCGGGGTCGGGAGCACGCTGCCGATCGGGACCAGCGCCCAGCCGTCGTGGCTGCGCGCCGAGCTGGTGCGCGCGGCGGAGCGCGCCGGTGTCGACTACGTGGCCGAGACCGGGCAGCGCAGCAGCGACCACTGGTCGTTCGTGCGCGAGGGGATGGCCGGCGTACGACTGGGCAGCACGCCGTACGCCGGCTACCACTCGCCCGGCGACGTGCCGTCCGTGATCGACCGAGCCCAGCTCGAGCGCACCGCGCGCACGGTGCTGGAGTGGCTGGCGCCCTAGGCTCACCGCATGGACCGACCCGAGACGATCACGCGCTGGCACGAGGTGGTCGCCGCGAAGGACCCGGGCCTCCTGGACGCATTGCTCGCCGACGACGCCGTCTTCCGCTCGCCTGCGGTGCACACGCCGCAGGAGGGCAAGGAGCTCACGACCGCCTACCTCGGGGCGGCGATGGTCGTGCTCGGGCCGACGCTGACCTACCACCACGAGTGGTACGACGCGTCGTCCGCGATCCTCGAGTTCACCGCCGAGCTCGACGGCCTGACCCTGCACGGCATCGACATGCTCCGCTGGGACGACGCCGGTCGGATCGCCGAGTTCACGGTGATGGTGCGGCCGTTCAAGGCGCTGCAAAAGCTGATGGAGCTGATCCTCGTCCAGCTTGCGCCCTGACAGCCCGCCGGTGATCCCACCACTCGCACGGATCGAGGGTGGCTACGGCGCGAACTTCGCCCATTGGCCTTCGGAGACCACCTCGACGGAGCCGTCGACGACCGTGATGGCCGTCTGCTCGTCGATGGCGTAGGCGGGAACGTCGAGGTCGGCCGCCCACCGCTCCGCGTCAGCCAGGGTGTTCGTCGGGAACGCGTTCAGGTGCGGAAAGATCGAGAAGTCGACGACGCCCAGGGTGCGGTCGTCCGGTGCGGACGGCCACTCGACGAAGTACTCCCCGATCCGGGGCGTCATCACCATGCTCCCGGCACTCACTCCCACCCAGACCGTGTCGGGCAGAGACGGCAGCAGCTCGGCGAACCCCGACTCCCGCATCCAGTGGTTCAGGTACGTCGCGTCGCCGCCGTCGATGAGGAGCACATCAACCTCCCGGACCCAAGGGACCCATCTCTCCCGACCGATGGTGGGAAGTGCGGTGAGCTCGAGGACACCGAGCGACGCCCAGCCCAGGCCGGACAGGTGCTGCCACACGGGCTCGGCAGCCACGAAGCCCCGCACGGATGCCGGGCCGCACATCGGGTGACCCCACTGCGCCGTCGGGACGCAGAGGGCGTGAGACTCGGCGATCGGCTTGCCGAGAAGCCGCACGAGCGCCGCGTGGATGCTCGGGTTCGTGACGCCGCCGGACGTGAGCAACAGCTTCAAGGTGCCTCCAATGCGCGCGCGGACGATGGCCGTGCATGCTGACCCGGGACCGCGCTGGGACTCATCGTCGTTCGGACAACCTGTTCAGGTCCGTCAAGCCGCAGGCGCCGTCAGCGGCAGGGCTCAGGGCACCGGGAAGTCCTGAGGAGGGCCTTCTCCAGTGGCCCCGTCGACCTGCTCGCGGAGCAGGTCGGCGTGCCCCGTGTGGCGGGCGTACTCCTCGATCATGTCCGCCAGCAACCGGCGCAGGCTCATCCCGTTGGGGGTCGTCTGCTCCAGTCCACCGCGGGACAGCGCCTCGGCCAGCGCGTCGCGGGAGCGGTGCACCGTGTCGATCCACAGTGCACGCAGCGCATCGGGGGTGTCATCGGCCGCCGTCCTCCAGGCCCAGTCCTCTCAGTCGCCCTCGAGGTCCAGCTGGTCGAACGGCGCCCTGAGCTGACGACCGGCGAGCCGGTGCTGGAAGTAGAGCTCCTCGACCCACGCCAGGTGCTTGAGCAGGCCTCCCAAGGTGACCGACGACGCGCCGAGCCGCAGACGCAGCCCCTCGGCGCCCACCTCGGCGCACTTCCACGCGAACGCGCGCCGGTTGCGTTCCAGGGTGATCACGGCCGTGTCGACCTCGTCGCCGCGCAGGAAGCGCTCGATGTCCCACTCTGGTGGCCGGCCAGGCGTGAAGCCGAAGGTGCTCGACATGCGAGCCACCATAGGCACGCCTCCGGGCGGGGGTGGCGGCCGGCCGGCAGGCCGGTCACGTGCCAACGCTCATCGGACGTCGCTCAGGATCCGCTCGGCCTCCGCGCCGCGCACCTCGCGGGGCGCGAACGAGCCGGGGTCCATCCTGTAGGGCACCAACCGGGTCCGGACCAGCTCGTCGCCCCTCCAGACGGTCTCGAGGAAGACCCCCTCCATCGTCTGGGTCATGAAGTCCATGTCGAAGACGAAGTTGCCCAGGGAGTGCAGCACCGGCACCCCGCTGATCCGCTCCGCGCTCTGCACCCAGTGCGGGTGACCGCCGACGACGAGATCGGCGCCGGCGGCCACGAGCCGCTGGGCCACCTGGCTCTGGATCGGCTCGGGCGTGTGGGTGTACTGCGTGCCCCAGTGCGGCAGCACGACGACGACATCGGCGCTCAGGGCCGCCCGTTGCACGGCCGAGGCGACGCGGTCGAGGTCGGCGGGCACCAGCGGACCGGTGCGCGGCGGCATCCGCACCGACAGCGCCCCCGGATCGCGCGGCGTGGCCCGCGGGGTCTCGCCGATCGCGTTGAATCCCACGAACGCGAACCGCACCCCCTCGCGCTCGAGGATCACCGGGCGGCTCGCCTCATCCAGGTGCGCCCCGGCGCCGAAGCCCTGGATCCCCGAACCGTCGAACGCGCGCACCGTCTCGACCAGCGCCGTGCTGCCGTAGTCACCGGTGTGGTTGTTGGCCAGCGACAGCGCGTCGAAGCCCGCCCCGCGCAGCGGCCGCAGGAGCGCCGGCGTGCCACCGAACGAGTCACCCCCCTGGGTGGGCTGCCCGTTCAGCGACAGCGTGCTCTCGAGGTTGCCGACCGTGATGTCGGCCGACCGCAGCCGCTCGCGCAGCGGAGCCAGGGCGGCCGCGGCATCGGGGACACCGCGCACCAGCATCAGGTCGCCCACCACGGTCAGCGTGACTCGGGGCGGTGGCTCCGGCGATGACGACGTGGTGGGAGGGGCCGACGGCGCCGGTGATGCAGTGGGCGACTCCTCGGCCTGCGGCTCCTGCGCCGGAGCGGGGTCGTCGCTGCACGCAGCCCCCAACCCCAACGCCGCCACCAGCAAGGCGACGGCGCGAGCTCTCATACGTCGAAGTTACTCGTCAGGGCGTCGTCCAACACGTGGCGTACGCCGTGACCTTCACGCTGGCGCTGTAGTTGTCGACCACGGCCTGCCAGGCGTCGTCACGCTTCTTGTCCCCGTCGCCCGCGTCCGCGGGACGCATCGAGCTGAGCAGGATCTGCGAACTGTCGTCGGGACCCGCGAACCCGCCGCCGATCACCCGGGTGCCGCTCGGGCACCGCGCGGTGACCGAGACCTGGTCGCCGGGCCCGACCGCCTTGGACTTGCGGACGTAGCGCAGTCCCTGGGCGAGCTCGTTGCGGGCACACAGGGCCGTGAACTCTGCCGTCGACCGCGAGAACACCATGTAGGTGAACTGGACAGCGTCGTCGCGCTGCTTGTCGTTGTCGGGCCCGTCGACGGGCTCCTGCCCGACGATGCCCACGTCGGTGCTGACCGGGGTCGTGGTCACCCCGCCGGCGATCGCCCGGGTGCCGCTGGGGCAGGGCACGGTGGCGGTCTTCGGGAGGTGCCACACCCCGGAGTCGCGGACCGTGAACGGCCGCCGGATCCACTGCGACGGCGAGTCTCCCGTCAGGCAGATCGCGTACGCCCTGGCGTCCAGCGCCTCGTTCCCGACGTTGTCGACCTGGGTCGCCCAGTTGCGATCTCCCGTGGGGCCGTTCACCTGTACGACGGCGCCGAGGGCAGCGGCTCCGCTCCAGATGCCACCGCCCATCAGCTGCGACCCTCGCGGGCAGCGGGCGCTGAGGCCCCGGCTGCCCGGGTCCAGTGAGTCGGTCGTCGTGACGGTCACGAACCCCGGTTCCTCGTCACTGGCGGGGGCGACCGTGGCCGCGGGTGCCGACGCAACCAGCGACGTAGCGGCCGCGATCGCGACGACCGGCAGGACGAGACGCACCGAGATCTTCATCGCCCACACTCCTAAGGAACGGGCTTGGCACGCTACCCGCGTATCCGTCCCGTTGGAACACAGCGCGCCGGAGATGGTTGTCTGGCGGGTATGACGGTTCCCTCCATCACCTTGAACGACTCGGCCTCGATCCCCCAGCTCGGCTTCGGGGTCTTCAAGGTTCCGCCGGAGGAGACCGCGGCGACGGTGACCACGGCCTTCGAGATCGGCTATCGGCACATCGACACGGCGCAGATGTACGGCAACGAGTCCGGGGTCGGGAAGGCGATCGCCGCGTCCGGCATCCCCCGCGACGAGCTGTACATCACGACCAAGCTCGACAACCGCCTGCACCGCCCCGACGACGCCCGTCGCTCGATCGACGAGAGCCTGGCGCGGCTCGGGCTCGACCGGGTCGACCTGTTCCTCATCCACTGGCCGCTGCCGACGCTGTACGACGGCGACTACGTCTCCACCTGGCGGACCCTGGCCGAGTTCGTGCAGGACGGCCGGGCGCGGTCGGTGGGCGTCTCGAACTTCCACCCGGACCACCTCGATCGGATCGTGGAGGAGACCGGCGTCATCCCCGCCGTCAACCAGATCGAGGTGCATCCCTACTTCCCCAACGAGGCCGCCCGCGCCGCCACGCTGAGGCACGGGGCAGCGGTCGAGGCGTGGTCACCGATCGCCAGGGGCGACGTGCTCGACGACCCGGTGGTGGGCCGGATCGCGGAGGCGCACGGCAAGACGCCATCGCAGGTCACGCTCCGCTGGCACCTCGAGCGCGGCGACATCGTGTTCCCGAAGTCCATGCACGAGGAGCGGATGCGCGAGAACTTCGACCTGTTCGACTTCACGCTCAGCCCGGACGAGGTCGGGGAGATCAGCGCGCTGGACAGCGGTCCCGGCGGGCGGCGCGGCCCCAACCCCGACACCTTCGCTCGCGTCTAGGCCTCCAGCTCGTCCAGCGCCCGGCCCCACGCCTCCAGGAGCCGGGCCAGCTGGGCCCGCTCCCGCTCCGACAGCCCGGACACCAGCCGGTGCTCGTTGGCGACGTGCTGCTCGACCAGCTCGTCGACCAGCCGGCGACCCTCCTCGGTGAGCGCCACCCGGCGGGACCGGGCGTCGGTGTCGCTCACGGTGCGGCTGACCAGGCCGGCCCGCTCGAGCCGGTCGATCCGCTTGGTGATCGCACCTGACGTAACCATCGTGGTGTCGCCCAGCGCACCCGGCGTCAACGCGTACGGCGGACCGGACCGGCGCAGCGCGGCCAGCACGTCGAAGTCGCCGTCGCCGAGCCCGGCAGCCGCGAACACCGGACGCAGCTCGTCGTTCAGCCGCCCGCCGAGCCGGTGCAGGCGACCGATCAGCCCCATCGGGCTGACGTCGAGGTCGGGCCGCTCGACGCCCCACTGCCCCATGATCCGGGCGACGTGGTCGAGATCACTGTCCATCACTAGACACTATCTTACTCGGAAGGTAATATATCTTCCATGGAAAGTACTTCGGCCCGCACCCTCCTCATCACGGCCGTCGCCCCGGTCGCGTGGGGCTCGACGTACCTGGTCACCGAGGAGTTCCTGCCCGCCGACCGACCGCTCTTCGCGGCCCTGGTCCGGGCGCTCCCCGCCGGTCTGCTGCTCCTCGCCTTCAAGCGGCGGCTGCCGCGCGGCGACTGGTGGTGGCGGGCCATCGTCCTCGGCGTCCTCAACATCGGGCTGTTCTTTCCATTGATCTTCCTGGCCGCCTACCACCTGCCCGGCGGCCTCGCCGCGACCCTCCAGGCCGCCTCGCCCTTGGCCGTGATGGCCCTGGCGGCAGGCATCGTGCACGAGCGGCCCGGCACCCTGCGCATCGGCGCCGCCCTGGTCGGCCTGGTCGGAGTCGCGCTCCTGGTGCTGCAGTCACCCGGACAGGTCGACACGCTCGGCCTGGTCGGAGCGTTCGGGTCGGTGCTCGTCTCCGCCCTGGGGTTCGTGCTGGTCAAGCACTGGCAGTCCCCGGTGGACATGCTGACCCTGGTGTCCTGGCAGCTGGTCGTGGGCGGGCTGGTGCTGCTGCCTGTCGCGCTGCTCGTCGAGGGACCGCCGCCGGCCGTCGACGCCCGCGCGATCGGCGGGTTCGTCTGGCTCGGCCTGTTCGGCACCGTCGTCGCCTACGTCTGCTGGTTCCACGGCCTCAACCGGATGGCCGCCGGCGCGGTGTCGCTGGTAGGCCTCGTCAACCCGGTGGTCGGCACCGTGCTGGGTGTGGTGTTCGCCGGCGAGATCTTCGGCTGGACGCAGGCTCTGGGCATGGCGCTGGTCCTCGCCGGCGTGCTGGCCGGCCAGACCTGGGGTGCGAGGATGGCGGCGTGGATCAGGCCCCGCACCGCGCGACGGCAGCGCGTCTCGCCGATGCCCGAGCCCGCCCTGGCCTGCCCGACCTCGAGGGCCGCCTGAGCCTCTCCTCGACCTCCGTGGCCTGACCGCGTCGATGCCCCAGGCCCAGAACACGCCCTTCCGACTCCGCGACGTCGCGCTGCCGGCGTACGGCCCGACCATCGTCGGCTCCACCGGCTACGGCGCGGTGACACCCGTGCTGGCGTTCCGGGCCGGCGAGCTGGGAGCCGGCGTGAGTACGGCAGCACTCGTGGTGGGACTGCTCGGCGTCGGGATGCTGCTGTCGTCGCTGCCGTCCGGCGCGATCGTTGCCCGGATCGGCGAGCGCCGCGCGCTCTTCGCAGCCGGTGTCGTCGACGCAGTGGCGATGGTGGTGGCGGGGCTGAGCAGCTCGGTCGCGCTGCTCGCGGCCGCGGTCGTGGTCAGCGGGATGAGCTGGACGATGTTCCTGATCGCCCGGCAGGGCTTCATGATCGACGCCGTCCCGGTGGAGTACCGCGCCCGGGCGCTGTCGACGCTCGGCGGTTCGCACCGGGTGGGCCTGCTCGTCGGCCCGCTGCTCGGCGCCGGGGTCAACCACGTCTTCGGACTGGCGGCGGTGTTCCTCGCCGGCGCCGTCCTGTCGCTCGGCGCCGGTCTGATGTCGCTGCTGATGCCCGACCTCGGCTCGGAGAGCCGCTCGGCGCAGCGCGAGGCCGGTCACGCCAGTGTCTGGTCGGTGATCGCGCGGCACCGCAGGGTGCTGCTCACCCTGGGCGTGGCGGTCGTGGTGATCAGCGCGTCACGGTCGGTGCGCCACGGGCTGGTGCCGCTGTGGGCCGACCACATCGGCCTCTCCGCGACCACCACGTCGCTGATCCTCGCCCTCGCCGCCGCGCTGGACATCGTGTTCTTCTACCCCGGCGGCTGGCTGATGGACACGAGAGGCCGGGCCGTGGTGGCGATCCCGGTCGTGCTGTCGGTCGCGGTGGCCGCGCTGCTGCTGCCGCTCGCCGACTCGGCAGGCTCTCTCGCAGCGGTCGTCGCGCTGATCGCGGTGGGCAACGGGCTCGGCTCGGGCATCGTGATGACGCTCGGCGCCGACGCCGCGCCGGTGCTCGGCCGTGGGCAGTTCCTCGGCGCCTGGCGGCTGTGCGGCGACATCGGGCTGTCGGGCGGGCCGCTGCTGGTGAGCGCGGCCGCTGCCGTCGCGCCCCTCGCCGCGGCGTGCGTGATGGTCGGCGTGCTCGGACTGCTCGGGACCGGCTGGGTCGCCTACTGGACCCGCCAGGAAGACCTGCGGCTCAGCCGATCCTGACCCGGACCTCGTTGGAGGACTCGCCGGTCTTGGTGTCGGTCACCCGGAACTTGTTGAGCCCGGGCTGGCTGGTCTGGATGTACGTCGTGAACGTCTCGTCGCTCACCGGCGTGGTCACCGGGAAGTCGTCCCACTTGCCGTCGGTGAACTGCTGGACCTGCAGGATCGCGCCCTCGCCGCCGGTGTAGACGCCGGTGAGGTCGATCGGCTCCATCGGGCCGACCTCCGTCTGTCCGGCCGACAGCGAGATCGGGCTCTGCTTCTTGGTCTCCTTCTGCGTCGGCTCGTCGTCGGGGTCCTTGGGATCGGACTCCGTGGTCTTCTCGTTGCCGGGAGCCAGCGTGATCAGCGGGCCGTCGGCGCGACCGGTCTTCTCCGGTTGCGGAAGGTAGAGCGAGGCGTCGGACGACGAGTCGTCGCTCGCGGAGTCGTCGTCACCCACGCCGAGCACCTTGGTGGCCGCGAGCGCGGCCCCGCCGAGGATCAGGCCCACGGTCAGACCGACCGCGAGCAGGGCGAGAAGCCCGGCGACGATGGGGTGACGCTCGTGGGTCGAGCCCTCCTGGGTCTCTTCCTCGCTCACACCTCACCCCCTTCGTCGCGGTCCTGCTGTCGAGGCCATTGTCCGGGACGCGCGGCGACAGACCAAAAACTCAGCGTCGGGAGAGGACCACCACGGGGATCTCGCGGTCGGTGGTCGCCTGGTACGTCGCGAAGTCGGCGTACAGCTCGACCAGTCGCGGCCAGAGGGCCGCGCGCTCGTCGGGGTCCGCCACCCGGGCCCGCACCTCGCGGACCTCCCGCTTCAGCCACACCCGGGTCTCCGGGTTGGCCCTGACGTTGTAGAGCCACTGCGGGTTCTTGGGCAGACCGCCCTGCGAGGCGACGATCACCAGGTCGGGACCGTCGACGAGGTAGAGCAGCGGGGTCGTGTACGTCGCGCCGGACCTCCGGCCGACGTGCTCGAGCAGCAACGTGGCCACCGGCTTGCGGAAGCCCGAGCCGATCCGCCACTTGCTGCCGATCCGGCCCCCGGTCGCCTTGAACACCCTGACCTGCACCCGGGCCATCGTCTTGATCACCTTCGGGACGATCGGGTGCGCCAGCTGCTCCTTGCGCTTGGCCAGCTGGTCGGGCGTCAGGTCAGAGCCCACGCTTCCACACCAGTTCCTCGTGCAGCCGCTTGCTGCGCCACCCTTCGGGCGTGCGCACCATGCGGTGGTGGTACTTGCCGCCGACCTCGACCACCTGGGGGTCGCCCTCGCCGGTGCGCATCAGCATCGGGTTGTCGAAGTAGGCGATCACCCTGGCTGTGTCTCTGCCCTCGTCGTCCTTGTCATCCCACTCGATCGACACCTGGCCGACCGTGTGCAGCGTCGCGGTGAAGAACGCCGGCAGCGTCTCGGCGAGCCACTTCTTCGCCTCCGCGAAGGACCCGGCGATGCCGCCCGACTCCGTGTAGTCGATCTCGGCGTCGGGCGTGAAGACGGTGTCCAGCTTGTCCCAGTCGCTCTCGTCCACCGCGCGCGTGTAGCGGGTCAGCACGTCCTGGATCTCGAGCCGGTCGGAGATCTGTTGCAGGTCCACCCGGACACTCTGGCACAAACCTAGAACACGTTCTAGTCTGTCCCGGTGAGGTTCACGTATGCCGAGGCGATGACCCAGGCGACCTACTACGCCCCGCTGGCCCAGGCGGCCGAGGCCGCCGGTTACACCAGCATGACCGTGGCCGACAGCCTGATCTACCCGAAGGAGTCGGACTCCCGCTATCCCTACACGGACACGGGTGACCGGGAGTTCCTGGAGGGCAAGGAGTTCATCGAGACCATGGTGCTGTGCGCGCACCTGTTCGCGGTGACCTCGACGCTCCGGCTGACGCCGTTCGTGCTCAAGCTGCCGGTGCGGCCGCCGGTGCTCGTCGCCAAGCAGGCCAGCAGCCTCGCGTACCTGTCCGACAACCGGCTCGGCCTCGGCGTGGGCCTGTCCCCCTGGCCTGAGGACTTCGCGGCGCTCGGGGTGCCGTGGGAGAAGCGCGGCAAGCGGATGGACGAGTGCATGGACATCCTCCGCGGGCTGACCAGCGGAGAGTTCTTCGGCTACTCCGGGGAGTTCTACGAGGTCGAGGAGCTCAAGCAGTGCCCCGCCCCCACCGAGCCGATCCCGCTGCTCGTCGGCGGCCACTCCGACGCGGCGCTGCGCCGCGCGGTGCTCAAGGGTGACGGCTGGATGCACGCAGGCGGCGACGGCGAGGAGCTCGACCGGCTGCTCGCGAGGCTGGCCGAGATCCGGAAAGCCGAAGGAGACACCCGCGACTCCTCCAGCTTCGAAGTGCATGTCATCTCGTACGACGCCTACGACCCCGACGGCGTGAAGCGCCTCGAGGACAAGGGCGTCACCGACTGCATCGTCGGCTTCCGGGTGCCCTACATCATGGGGCCGGACACGGAGCCGCTCGAGAAGAAGATCGAGCACCTGGAGCGGTTCGGGGAGTCGATCATCGGCAGGGTCAACGGTGGTTGAGGTGCGACGAGCGCCGGCGGCGGGTGCGGCATGAGCGACGATCTGACCGCCCCGTTGCGTGAGGCCATCGCCGAGGCCGAGAAGCTCATCAGCACCGCCGACTTCATCACGACCGAGCAGGACCTGCTGGAGGGCTACGACTACCTCGCCGGGCGGATCCGGATGGCCATGCAGATGGCCTTCGACCACGACCTCGAGCGGCCGTTGTTCATCAACCCGACGCACCAGTTCTCGCGGCAGGGACTCGACAACCCGGACGCGCTCTACTTCAACGCCTACCTCAAGGAGGGCGTCGAGTACGTCGTCCGCGGCGTCCGCGGCAGCACCGCCGACCTGTCCTTCCAGGTGATGGGTGGCGCCTACAGCGCCGACTCCGCCGCGACCTCGATGCTGGCCTTCGACGACCGCGAGCTCGACGTGCAGCCCGACGGCTCCTTCGAGTTCACCTACGTCGCCGAGCCCGGCGCGAAGACGATGATCGTCCGCGAGGTCTACAACGACTGGGACACCGAGGAGCGCGGCCGGATCTGGCTCGAGCGGACCGACAGCGTCGGCAAGCCGGCGGCACCGCTGTCGAGGGAGCGGCTCGCGAAGCGGTACGAGGTCGCGGCCAAGCTGCTCACCGGTTCTATCCAGACCTGGTTCGCGTTCCCGCACTTCTTCCAGTACCAGGAGCCGGTCAACACGCTCACCCCGCCGAGGTCGACGCCCGGCGGGCTGGAGTCGCAGCGCTCCTCGATCGGGCACTACGAGCTCGCCGAGGACCAGGCGATGATCATCGAGGTGCCGCGCTGCGACGACTGCGCCTACCAGGCCATCCAGGTCGGATCCGACTGGTACGCCTCCACCGACTACGAGACCCACCAGACGTCGCTGACCAAGGCCCAGGCGGTCACCGACCCCGACGGCGTGATGCGGTTCGTGATCTCCGAGCGACCGCCCGGCGGTCCCGGCGGGATCGCCAACTGGCTGGAGACCACGGGCCACCGCACCGGCCCGATCATGCTGCGCTGGCAGCGCCTCGAGCGCGACCTCGGGCCCGAGGACGGCCCGACCGTGCGGATCGTCGACGTCGCCGACGTACCCGACTCGCTGCCCCACTTCACCCCGCTCACCCCCGAGGAGTACGCCGCGCGGATCGCCGCCCGGCAGCGCTCCGTGGCCCGAAGGATGCTCTCGTGACGACCACCGCCGATGCCCACGACGTCTCGATCGAGGAGCGCTACGAACCCGTCCCGCTCCTGAAGGACAAGGTGGTCGTGCTCTCCGGCGTCGGCCCCGGCCTGGGTCGCGCGCTCGGCGAGGAGGCCGCCCGGATGGGCGCCGACCTGGTGCTGGTCAGCCGCACCGAGCGCCGCCTGGAGAAGATGGCCGAGGTGGTGCGCGGCCACGGCCGGCGGGCTCTCGTCGTACCGACCGACATCACCGACGAGGACTCGCGGACCCGGCTCGTGGAGCGGGCGCTCGAGGAGTTCGGGAAGGTCGACTGCCTGCTCAACAACGCGTTCGGGATCCCGCCGATGGACCCGATCACCCAGCTCTCGCTGGAGAGCCTGCGCGCCGCCAACGAGACCAACGTGTTCGCGCCGCTGCGGCTCTCCGCGCTGTTCGCCGACGCGCTGTCCGCCAGCCGCGGGTCGATCATCATGCTCAACTCCTGCGTGCAGTACTCCTCCGAGCCCGAGTACTCCGGCTACAAGCTCTCCAAGGGCACCCTCGCCCACCTCGCCTCCTCGCTCGCCACCGAGCTGGGGCCGCGCGGGATCCGGGTCAACAGCGTCGCCCCGTCGTACATCTACGAGGACGTCAACAAGGCCTACTTCGACTGGATCGCGTCGGAGTCCGGCCGCACCCACGAGGAGGTGTACGCCGAGAAGGCGGCACCCACCGACCTGAGGCGGCTCGCCTCGCCGCAGGAGGTCGCCCGGGCCACGCTGTTCTACGCCAGCGACCTGGCCTCGGCGGTGACCGGCACGGTGCTGAACGTCGACTGCGGCGAGTTCCACGACAACTGATGGGGCGCACCGTCGGTTCGGCGCGATCGCGCGGTTTGAGCAGGTTGGATGGTCCGAAACCTGTCGAAACGGCGCGATCGCGCAATCTGGGGCGGCGCGGAGGTGACACATGGCCGACAACGTGATGACCCGCGAGCGCGCTGACGTGGGCTCGTACGACGACATCGTCGCGGCTGCGGTGCGCACCACGGGCATGGACGACTTCGGCGGTGACGCCCACGAGGAGGGGCTGCGGATCCTCGTCGACGACCTGGCCTCGCCCGAGGCCGGGCTGACGCCGCGCGGCAACTACTTCCAGCGCTCGGAGGTCAAGAGCGCGCTGGTCGGGCGGCTGCTGACGCAGGCCCAGTTCAACCAGCGGCCCGAGCACGCCGACGTACCGATCGAGCGGCCCATCTTCGTGATGGGCCTCCCCCGCACCGGCACCACCGCCCTGCACCGGCTGCTGCACGCCGACCCGGAGCACCAGGGACTCGAGCTGTGGCTGACGCAGTACCCCCAGCCGCGACCACCCCGAGAGACGTGGGAGGCCGACCCGATCTTCGCCGCCATGCAGGAGGCGTTCTCGGTCCACCACATCGAGAGC
The DNA here is from genome assembly GCA_035710425.1 of Nocardioides sp. GTDB lineage: Bacteria > Actinomycetota > Actinomycetes > Propionibacteriales > Nocardioidaceae > Nocardioides. The sequence goes on along the minus strand of DASTDJ010000343.1, from coordinate 21,205 downwards.
CCCGAGTTCATGGGGATCCACTACATGGACGCCACCTCGGTCGAGGAGTGCTGGCGGCTGCTGCGGCAGACCGGCAAGTCCAACTCCTACGAGTCGCTGGCTCAGGTACCGCGCTACACCGAGTGGCTGGCCGGGCAGGACTGGACCGATGCCTACCAGCGGCACCGCCAGAACCTCCAGCTGATCGGGCTCAACGACCCCGAGAAGCGCTGGGTGCTGAAGAACCCTTCGCACCTGTTCGCCCTGGACGCGCTGATGGCCGTCTACCCGGACGCGCTCGTCGTCTACACCCACCGCGACCCGGTCGTCAGCATCGCCTCCGCGTGCTCGCTGTCGGCCGAGGCGACCGCCGAGCACAGCACGACGTTCGTCGGCGAGACCATCGGCCGCACCCAGCTGGAGATCCTGTCGCGGGGCTTCCACACCTTCCACGACGCGCGGTCGCGCTACGACGCCGAGCAGTTCCTCGACGTCGACTTCGCCGACCTCCGCAACGACCCGGTCGGCACTGTCCGCTCGCTCTACGACCACTGGGACCTCGGCTGGGGCCCGGAGGTGCAGGCGCGGCTGGAGGACCTGGACCGCGAGTCCAAGGAGGGCGACGCCCGCCCCTCGCACCGGTACTCGCTCGACGACTACGGCCTGACCGAGCACCAGGTGCGAGAGGCGTTCGCCCGCTAGATCAGCGAACGAAACGGCGGTACTGCTGCCTCACCTCCTCGGCGGAGGCCGCGGTGTCCAGGAACATCAGGCTGTCGAACCTGCAGTTGCAGGGGTTCTGCTCCCTGGTGTTCTGCGGGTAGGAGCCGCCGATCTTGTAGCCGCGCGGGAGGGTGTCGCTGGTGCCGGTGCCGTCGACCTGCCACGGGTCACCGGGAGTGACGTAGAACCCGTCCAGCGGCTTGCCGTTGCGGTAGAGCGCCATGTCTCCCGTCGTGTAGTCGAACGTCGCGGCGAGGTGGACCCACCGGCCCTGCGGGAGCAGGTCCTGCCAGTCCTGGGAGGCCGCGAAGGTCTGCGACGCCCCCTCGTCGATGCGCCGGCCGAGAGCGACCAGCCGCAGCTCGCCGTTCACGTTGATCAGCTCGAGCAGGGCCCGTACGCCGTGCCCGTCGGAGTTGCCCGACAGGATGCCGGCCAGCCCGACGGCGTTGTAGCGGTCGGCGGGGTCCGGGGTGTTCGAGTTGGGGTTGGGGTTGGGACCGGTCATCTTGAACCAGCCCATCACCGTCGCCTGCTCGGCACCGCGGAACGCCTCCAGCGTCGGGACCCCGTTCGCGTTCCAGACCCCCGCCTTCCAGTCGTCGTTGCCGGCGGTGGCCGGGTTGACCTGCTGGGTCTGGATCGAGTTGTTGCTGCCGGGGTAGGCGCCGTCGTCGACGCGCATCTCCTTGCGCCCGTTGACCAGGTTGAACAGCGTCTCCGACGACCCGAGGTCGAGCTCGATCGAGTCGTGCTGGTCGACCGGGAAGGGGTGCTCGAAGTCGTAGTAGGAGACGAGGTTCTCCTTCAGCTGCGGGGACACCTCGTCCTTCACCGGCTCGTTGCGGGTGCCGACGACCTTCCAGACCTTCCCGTTCGCCTTGGCGAGCAGGTAGAGGTTCTTGCGGCCGTCGACGCCGAACCGCAGGTCCACACGCGCGTCCTCGGCGAAGTCGGTCATCCTGAGCCGGTTGCCGTCGGTGTCCCACAGCTGCATCTCGTGCAGGGTCGCCTCGCGGCCGGTCTCCTGCTTCATCTGCGACGCCTGGGTCCAGAAGACCCGCCCGTCGACGAGGTCGCCGAAGACGTACTTGCCGCGCAGACCCGGCAGGTCACCGCGGTAGACCTGACCACCGCTGATGCCGTGCCCGCTGTCGGAGCTGCACGGCCAGCCCGGCGGCGGGTCGTGGTCGAACGCCGCGACCGGGTAGGTGAAGCCCCAGGCCTCGTGGTCCTCGGGCAGCGGGTACAGGTTGCACTCGTCGGTGCTGTCGTAGACGAACCGACCCTCGACCTCGCTCCAACCGAGGTTGTCGCCGGCCCGCACCTCGTAGACGCCCTCGATCGCGTGCTGGCCGATGTGCCCGAGGTAGAGGCGGTTCTGCCCGCCGGAGTCCCACGCGAACCGGTGCGGGTCACGCATGCCGAGCGCGTAGATCTCGCCGATGGTCCCCTCGTCCCCGACGAACGGGTTCGACTTCGGGATGCCGTACTCGCCGTTCGGACCGTCGGTGCCGTCCGGGTCGAGCCGCAGGATCTTCCCGTACGGCGTGTCGCGCTCCTGCGGGACGTCGGTGCCGACGCCGCGGCCACCGTCGCCGACCGCGAGGTAGAGCAGGCCGTAGTCGCCGTCGCGCTTGCCGGCCGTCGGGTTGAAGTCGATCTGCTGGATGCCGTGGATCTGGGTGCCGAAGCCGAGCCGCAGGATCTCGCGGCTGGTGCCCTGGAACGTGTTCGCGTCGGGGTCGTTCGCGGTCCACTCGGTGACGACGCCGTGCAGGAACGCGTTCGACTGAGAGGGGTACGTCGTCGGCTTGGTGCTCAGGTCCGCGAACTTCTCGGTGTGGACGGTGTAGAACTTCCCGTTCTTCTCGAACTCCGGGTCGAACGTGACGAACCCGAAGCCGCTGCCCATACCGCGACCGGAGAAGAAGTCGGGGAACTCGGCCTTGATGTCGAGGTAGAGGGAGCGCTGGCCACGGTCGAGCAGGTAGAGCGGTCCGTTGAGGTCGGGCACGTACTGGCGGCGGGTGCCGTCGGGCACGTCACCGATGTAGTTGATCCGGGCGTGCCGCATGATCCGGTGGTCGGTCGGCGCCGGGACCGGCTCGGTCTTCGGGAACTGGTGGTACTCCTCCAGCACCAACCCCAGCGACGACCGCTCCGGGTCCTCGGGGATCGGGTCGGGGATGGGTTCGCCCTCCGCTGCGGCCGGCGCGGGGCCGGGTGAGCTCTGGGCGGTCGAGATGGGGGCGAGCAGCGCGGCGGCGAGTGCCCCCGTCGCCGCGGCCACCCACCAACGTGACTTCCGCATGTCTTCCTCTCTCCCCACGGGGGCTACCGTGGGGACTTCCTTGTAGAAGGACGCTGCCGGTGGCTGCCGGCAGCCCCGTCGGTCCCGCTCCGCCTCGCGGTCGCGGGACCGACGTGGTTCAGGGGGTGGTGCTCAGCTCCGGACCCCGACGACGAACACGTCGCGGACCCGGCCGTAGTTGTCGAAGGACCCGAAGCCGACCCGGCCACCGGCGAAGGTGGTGTCCGTCGCGGTCATCAGCGGCTCGCGCGACCCGTCGACGTAGACCGCGACTCGGCCGCTGCGCGCCGAGTAGTCCAGCCGTACGTCGTGCCAGTCGGTGTCGTCGATGGCAGGCGGTGCGCCGAGGTTGGTGCCGTTCCACTGGTCGTCGATGCGCCGCCGGTCCGCGTCGTCCACCACGAAGATCCCGTTGTGCGGGTAGATCGTGTTGTCCTGCGAGAGGTGCGCGTAGTAGAAGCGGGTCGGCGACTGGTAGTTCCAGATCAGGATCACGTCGCGGTCGTTGCGGGTGACCGGCTCGTCGATCCGGACCTCGGCGCGGTAGCTCAGCGACCGCAGCTCCGGGCCCTTGGTCACCACGGCGTACTCGAACGGCCGACGGGGTCCGGGCGGCGCGGTGCCGCGCTCCGTCATCACCGCCTGGCCGCGACCGAGCTCCCACTTGGAGTCGGTCAGCGGGTCCCAGTGCTGTGGCGCGCGCGGCACGACGATCGCGATCGGGCTGTTGCCCGAGTCGGTGCCGCTCGCGGGCGCCGGAGCCGCCATCAGGCCGGCCACCACCGACACCAGCGCGCCGATGACGGCGGCTGTCCTTTTCCTGCTCATGTGCATCCCTTCCCGAGTGGGGGCACGTCGGAGGTTCTACGAGCCCACTGAAAGTGGGGCCAGGTGAGGCTCCACCAGATCCAGGTAGCGCCGGCTCAAGGTCTCCACGACCTCGGCGCCGGGTCTCGCCCAGAGATCCGCGTTGAAGATCTCGACCTCCACGTCGCCGCGGTAGCCGGTGGCGGCCACTGCGGCGGTGAAGGCGGCGAAGTCGATGTGGCCGTCGCCGACCATGCCGCGGGAGAGCAGCGCGTCCGGCGGCAGCGGCGTGATCCAGTCGCCGATCTGGTACGACGCGATGCGGGCGCCGGCGCGGGCGACCTGGTCGAGGACGCCGGGCTCCCACCACAGGTGGAAGGTGTCGACGACGACCCCCACCTGGTCGACCGGGTGCAGCTCGGCGATGTCGAGGGCCTGGGCGAGGGTGGACACGACGCCCCGGTCGGCGGCGAAGATCGGGTGCATCGGCTCGATGCCGAGACGCACCCCGCGAGCGCCGGCCTCGGCGGCCAGCTCGCCGACGGCATCGGCGGCGCGGGCCCGGGCGCCGGCCAGGTCGCGGTCACCGTCGGGGAGGCCGCCGGGCACCAGCACCAGCACCGGCGCGTCGAGGGTGGCGGTCTCGTCGAGGGCGCGCAGGTTGTCGTCGTGGGCCTCCCGTCGGGCTGCTGGGTCGGCGACGGTGAAGAAGCCGCCCCGGCAGACCGACGAGACCCGGAGTCCTGAGTCGCGCAGCCAGGCCGCCGCCGTCGCCAGCCCGGCCTCGGCCACCTGCTCGCGCCACACGCCGATCGCCGGGATGCGGCCGGCCAGGCAGCCGTCGATCGCCTCGCGCAGTGACCAGCGCGCGGTGGTGCGCTGGTTGAGGGAGAGGCGACCGAGACCGTTCATGCGCGGTCCCCACGGCGTTGTTCGACGGAGGAGCGCAGCAGTGGAGGCGAAGAACGTCGTGGGGTGCTCATCGACCCATCCCGTTGACCTCGAGCCAGGCGCGCATCCGGTACGCCGCCAGCTCCGGGTCGCGCAGCAGGCCGGCGGTGTCGGCCAGCTCGACCAGACGGGCGAGGTGGAGGGCGCTGCGCGCGGACTGCAGCCCGCCGACCATGGTGAACCCGGGCTGGTGGCCGTTGAGCCAGGCGAGGAACGCGATCCCGGTCTTGTAGTGGAACGTCGGCGCCTCGAACAGGTGTCGTGACAGCGGCAGCGTGGGCGCCATCGCTGCGTCGTAGCCGTCGAGGTCGTCGTCGTCGAGCGCGGCGAGCGCCTTGGACGCGGCCGGGGCGACGGCGGCGAACGCGCCGAGCAGGGCGTCGGAGTGGTGGGTGCCGTCGCCGCGGATCAGCTCGGGATAGTTGAAGTCGTCGCCGGTGTAGAGCCGGACGCCCTCGGGCAGCTCCGCACGCAACGCCGTCTCGTGCTCGGCGGAGAGCAGGGACACCTTGACGCCGTCGATCCGGGTGGCGTGCTCACGCACCAGCTCGAGGAACGTCGCGGTGGCGTTGTCCAGGTCGGCGCTCCCCCAGTAGGCGCGCAGCTGCGGGTCGAACATCTCGCCCAGCCAGTGCAGGATCACCGGCTCGCGGACCTGGCCGAGGATCCGGCCGTAGACCTTGAGGTAGTCCTCCGCGTGCTGGGCAGTGGCGGCCAGCTCGCGGGAGGCCATCAGGATCACCTGGGAGCCGGTGAACTCGACGTACTCCACCTGCTCGGCGTAGGCGTCGGCGACCTGGTCGACGGTCCGCACCCCGGGGCGGTGGTCGGTGCCGGCGCCGGAGGCGATCCGGGCGCCGAGCTCCCTGGCCTGCGCGGCGCTGGCCCGGATCAGCTCCTGGGTGGCGGGCCAGTCCAGGCCCATGTTGCGCTGGGCGGTGTCCATCGCCTCGGCCACGCCGAAGCCGTAGCGGAACAGCTCGCGGCGGAAGGCCAGGGTGGCGTCGCAGTCGATCTCGGCCGGCGAGCCCGGCGTGTTGTCGCGGCGCGGGTTCGCCACCACGTGGGCGGCGGCGAACGCCTCCCGGCTGGCGAACCCACCCGGGTGGTCGACCCACTCGCCCGGGGGTCCGAGCCGGAGCGTGCGCCAGCCGCCGTCCGCGGCCGGCAGGTCGAGCGTCACCACGTGCGGGTCTCCAGCGGCACGCGTCGGCCCTCGGCGGAGGACCGGAGCCCGGCCTCGACCAGCTCCAGCCCGCGCACCGCCGACATGAAGTCGTAGGGGTGCGGCCGGCCGGAGTCCACGTCGAGGAGGTACTGCTCCCACTGCGCGCGGAATCCGTTACCGAAGACCTCGTTGTCCGGCACCTCGTCCCACTGGGAGCGGAAGTCCTCGTCTGTCGGCTGGTCGGGGTTCCAGACCGGCTTGGGCGTGCGCACCCGCGGCTGCACCCGGCAGCCGAACAGCCCGGCGACCGCCGAGCCGTGGGTGCCGTCGACCTGGAACTCCACCAGCTCCTTGCGGTCCACCCGGACCGCCCAGGAGGAGTTCATCTGCACCACGACGTCGCCGATCTCGAAGATCGCGTACGCCGCGTCGTCGGCCGTGGCGTCGTACCGCCGGCCCTGCTCGTCCCAGCGCTCGGGGACGTGGGTGACCGCCTTCGCGATCACCGAGTCGACCCGGCCGAAGAGGTGCTCGAACACGTAGTTCCAGTGGCAGAACATGTCCAGGACCATCCCGCCACCGTCGGCGGTCCGGTAGTTCCAGCTGGGCCGCTGCGAGGGGATCCAGTCACCCTCGAACACCCAGTAGCCGAACTCGCCGCGCACCGAGAGCACCCGGCCGAAGAAGCCCCCGTCGACGAGCCGCTTCAGCTTCATCAGGCCCGGCAGGAAGATCTTGTCGTGCACGACACCGTTCACGGTGCCGGCCGCCGCACCGGCCTCGGCGATCTCCAGGCCCTCCCCGACCGACTCGGCCAGCGGCTTCTCGGTGTAGACGTGCTTGCCCGCGGCCAGTGCCTTGAGGATCGACTTCTTCCGCTCGGAGGTGACCTGCGCGTCGAAGTAGACCTCCGCGCTGTCGTCGGCGAGCGCCTCGTCGAGGTCGGTGGTGACCTCGGCGATGCCGTAGCGGTCGGCCAGATCGGCCAGCTTGTCGCGGTTGCGCCCGACCAGCACCGGCTCGACCTGGAGCCGGGAGCCGTCGGGGCGCTCGATGCCGCCCTCGTCACGGATCGCCAGCACCGACCGCACCAGGTGCTGGCGGTGGCCCATCCGGCCGGTGACGCCGTTCATGATGATGCGCAGGGTGCGGTCGCTCATCGGACTGCCTTCTCCTCGTTCGTCAGGGCGGCGGGTCGGCCGCCGAGGTAGAGCTCGGCGAGCTGGGGGTCGGCGAGCAGCTCCGGCGCGGGTCCGGTGATGTGGACCCGCCCGAGGTCGAGCACGCAGCCGACGTCGGCCGTCTCGAGGGCCCGGCGGGCGTTCTGCTCGACCAGCAGCACGGCGATGCCGGCGTCGCGCATCCGCACCACCTGCTCGAACACCTTGCTGGTGGTCTTCGGGTCCAGGCCCATGCTGGGCTCGTCGAGGAGCACCACGCGCGGGCTGACCATCAGCGACCGGGCGAACTCGACCTGCTTCTGCTGGCCACCCGACAGGGCGCCGGCCAAGGCGTCCCACCGCTCGGCGACCACGGGGAACAACGTCTTGACGAAGTCGACGCGCTCGTCGATCAACGCCTTCTCCCGGACCGTGTAGGCACCGAGGTGGACGTTCTCTGCGACGGTCATCTCCTTGAAGACCGAGTGGCCTTGCAGGACGTGCGAGAGCCCGTTGCGGATCATGTCCTGGGGGCCGTGGCGGGTCATGTCGACCCCGGCCACCCGGATCGTGCCCGAGCGCGGAGTCAGCATGCCGCTGGCGACCTTGAGCACGGTGGACTTGCCGGCGCCGTTGGGGCCGACGAGGCAGACGATCTCGGCCGGCCGCACTCGCACGGTCAGCCCACGCAGCACCAGGGCGGCGCGTCCGTAGCCCGCCTCGATCTCGTCAAGCTCGAGGAGGTAGTCGGGGGTGGGGGTCTCAGACGCCAAGGTAGGCCTCCAGCACTCGTGGGTCGTTCTGGATCTCGGCGGGCTCGCCCTCGGCGATCGGGGCGCCACGGTCGAAGACGACGACGTGGTGGCTGAGGCTCATCACCATCTCCATGTTGTGCTCGACGATGATGAACGTCCGGCCCTCGGCGTTGAGCTCGCGCACCAGGGTGCCCAGCCGCCCGATCAGCGCCGGGTTCACCCCGCCGGCGGGCTCGTCGAGCATGATCGTCTCGGGGTCGGTCATCAGTACGCCGGCGAGCTCGAGGAGCTTCTGCTGGCCGTAGGAGATGTCCCGGGCCTCCGAGCGCTCCAGGTGGTCGATGCCGACCCGGCCCAAGAGCTCGCGAGCCCGGGCGATGTCGTCGGCGTTGTGTCCACCGCGGAGCCGGTGCACCAGCCCCTGGGCGCGCACGCCGACGAGCATGTTGTCGAGCACCGTCATCCGCGGGAAGATCCGGCATAGCTGGAAGCTGCGGCCGATCCCGGCGGCGGCGATCCGGTGCGGAGCCGCGCCGGTGACGTCCTTGCCGCGGTAGGAGACCCGGCCGCCGTCGGCGCGGATCATCCCGGTCACGCAGTTGAAGAACGTCGTCTTGCCCGAGCCGTTCGGGCCGATCAGGGCGTTGATCCGGCCGTCCTTGAAGGCGACCGAGGCGCCGTCGACGGCGCGGACCCCGCCGAAGGACTTCGTGAGTCCCTCGGTCTCGAGCGAACGCAGGGTGCTCATCGGCTGACCTCCTCGGCCTGGCGGGGCTGCTCCGAGCGTTCGAGCAGCTCCGCGGCGGACTCCTCGCGGATCGAGGCGGCCTTGGGCCGGAACCGGTTGACGAGCGAGCCGAGCGCCGGCAGCACGCCGTCGGGCATGAACAGCACGACGATGCCGAGCAGCAGCCCGAGCGCCACCAGATGGAACTGGGTGTCGCCGTACTGGTTCTTGAAGAACTCCAACGCGTAGCCCACGATCACCGCGCCCACGACCGGCCCGAAGAGGCTGCGGATCCCGCCGAGCAGCGACATCAGCACCATGTAGGAGCCGATCAGGATCGAGAACTGGAAGATCGGGTCGAGGTAGCCGAACCACAGCGCGTACATCCCGCCGGCGAGGGCGGTGAAGAACGCCGAGATCACGAAGACCACGAGCTTGTACTTGAACGTCGGCACCCCGAGCGACTGCGCCTTGTCCTCGTCCTCGCGGATCGCCTTGAGGCCCATGCCGAAGCGGGACCGGTCGATCGCCCACCACACGAGCAGGGCGACGACGACCAGGGCCACGTGCAGGTAGAAGAAGCGCTCGTGCTGCTCGGGCCGGAGCACGTCCTCGTCGAACGGCCGCGGCACCCGGAGGCCCGACGAGCCGCCCGTTACCTCGGCCCAGCTCTGCGAGACGAGCAGCAGGATCAGCACCATCGCGATCGAGACGATCACGAACGACGCTCCGCGGACCCGCAGCGAGGCGACGCCGATCGGCACCGCGACGACCGCGACACCCACGGCGCCGACGCCGAGGGCGACCCAGGGGTTGAGGCCGCCGTCGATGATCAGCAGCGCGGTGGCGTAGCCGCCGAGCCCGGAGTACGCCGCGTGGCCGAGCGAGATGTAGCCGGTGAACCCGCCCACGAAGTTCCAGCCCACCGCGAGAGCGGCGTAGCTGGCGATCACGACTCCGACGGACAGGATGAAGGCGTCGGGGGCCATGCTCGGGAAGGCGAGGACCAGTGCACCGGCCGCGACGAGCAGGAGTGCCTTGCCGCCGAAGAGGGCCCGGTCGAAGCCGGTGCGTCCGCTGACGCCGGGGCTAGAAGCGCTGGGCAAGTCGACCTCCGAAGAAGCCCTGAGGACGGATCATCAGGGTCGCGAACAGGGCGATGTAGAACACCGTCTGGGCCCAGGTGGTGCCCATCGGCACCTGCAGCAGGCTCTGCGAGAGCCCGAGAAGCACGGCGGCGATCGCCGCGCCCGGGATGCTGCCGAGGCCGCCGATCACGATGATCGCCATCAGCGGGCCGATCCAGTGCCAGTGCAGGGACGGGTAGATGGTGGAGTCCAGCGACAGCGCCGTGCCGCCGATGGCGGCGGTGGCGAGCCCGAGACCGAACCCGTAGCCGGCGATCCGGTCGGTGTTGATGCCGAGCAGCCGGGCCGCCTCCGGGTGCTGGATGGTGGCCCGCAGCGCCTGGCCGAACTTGGTCTTCTTGAGCAGCAGGTAGAGGCCCAGGAGAGACACGGCCGCGAGCCCGAACGCGATCAGCTTCACCGCGGCGATGTTGGCGCCGAAGATCTCGAAGTTGCTGCCGGAGTAGTCGAGCTGGATCCGCCGCTGGGTGCCGGTGAAGACGTAGCCGAGCATCCCCTCGATCGTCAGCGCGATCGCGAACGTCAGCAGCACCGACATCATCGTCAGCGTCGCCGGCCGCAGCCGGGACAGCAGCAGCCGCTGCATCGCCACCCCCGCCACGAAGAACAGCGGCACCGTGACGACCAGTGACAGCAGCGGGTCGGCGCCGGTCTCGCGGTGGAAGTACCAGGCGAGGTAGGCGGCGAGGATGAGGAACGCCGAGTGGGCGATCATCACCACCCGCATCACGCCGAAGTAGAGCGTCAGCCCGGCGGCCAGGAGGGCGTAGAGCCCACCGAGCAGCAGCCCGAGGATGATGCTCTGCAGGAGCAGGGAACCAGACACGTCAGCGTCACCAGGCCGGCTTCACGGGGATGAACTCGGCCTCGGCCTGGTCCTCGGGCAGCACGATCCGGATCTTCCCGTCGACGTACTGCTGGATCAGGTGCGCGCTCTCCGGGCGCCCCTCCTCGTCCCAGCTGAGCGGGCCGACGACGGTGTCGACGGTGGCCTCGCGCAGGTGGTCGATCAGCTTCTGCTGGCACTCGGTCGACGGGTCCGCGCAGTCGGCCGCCTCGACCGCGGCCGCGACCACCTCGCCGGTGGTCCACGCGTTGGCCTCGTCCTCGGTCGGCGGGGTGCCGTTGAGCTCGGTGTAGAACTCCACGAACTCCTTGTTCTCGGGGTACGTGGCGTCCGGCGTGTAGCCGGTCGGCGAGAGGATGCCCTCGGTCTTGTCGCCGATCGCCTCCGGGAACTCCACGTTGGTCGGCGCGGTGGAGAAGGCCGCCAGCTTGGGCTGGTAGTTCAGCTGCTGCAGCGCCACGATCAGGTTGACCGCGTCCTGGTACTGCGTGCCGCCGACCACCATGTCGGCGTTGGAGTCCGCGATCTGTGCCGCGATGCTGCTGAAGTCGGTGGTGTTGGGCGGGTAGACCTCGTCGACGACGGTCTTGATCCCGGCCTCCTCGAGCTTGTCCTTGAGGCCGTAGGCCGTACCCATCGCGAACGGGTCGTCCATGCTCGCGTAGGCGACCGTCTTCGGCCGCTGGTTGTCCGGCATCGCCAGGATCTCCTCGGCGAGCAGGTTGTAGTGGTCGTCGGCAACGGCGGGCGCGGCGTAGAAGAGGTTGTCGAAGCCCTGGGTGAAGACCTCCTCGGCCGCGCCGGCCGGCTCGACGAAGAGGTAGCCGTAGTCCTTGGCGACCTGGGCGGCCGGCACGACGAGCCTGGTCGAGAAGGGGCCGAAGACCAGGTCGACCTTCTCCTGGCTGATCAGCTTCTCGTAGTCGGAGGCGACCCGGTCGGCGCTCGACTGGTCGTCGAGGATCTCCAGCCGGACGTCCTTGCCGAGCAGCCCGCCGTTCTCGTTGACGTACTGCGCCCAGGCCTCGTAGCCCCGCTGCACGCCCTTGCCGGGCTCGCTGAAGTCGCCGGTCAGCGGCAGGGAGATCCCGATGACGATCTCGTCGTCGCTACCCCCGTCGGAGCCCGAGTCGAGGCCGCACCCGCCGAGCGGGGCGAGAAGGGCGATGCAGGCGGCCGAGCTGATTGCGAGACGCCGGGCCTTCCGAGAAGCAATCATCGGAGACACTCCTAGAGTCGGTTTGCGTAAGCGCTTACGTAAGCGGTTACGCTGAACGTACACATCCGCGGAGCGAGTGGCAAGGGTCACTATGAGATCAGGGGGAAACAATGAGACGGCAGTCGGGTCAGCCCCGCTTGATCGACGTGGCCGTCGAGGCGGGCGTCTCCATCGCCACCGCCTCGCGAGCCCTCTCCGGGACCTCCGGCGTCAGCCCCTCGGTCGCCGAGCAGGTGCAGCGCGTCGCCAGCGAGCTGGGCTACGTCACCAACATGCACGCGCGGTCGCTGGCGGGTGGCACCACCAGCGCGATCGGGCTGGTGGTGCACGAGATCGGCGACCCCTACTTCTCCGAGATCGCCAGCGGGGTGCTGCGGGTCGCGACGGAGGAGGAGCTCACCGTCCAGATCTGTCACACCGGAAGGGATCCCGAGACCGAGCTCCGGCAGGTGCGCACCCTGGTGGCCAACCGGGTCGGCGCGATCCTGATCGCCGGTTCGGGTTTCGTCGACCCGGCGGTCGAGGCCCCGGTGCGCGACGAGCTGGAGCGCTACACCGCGTCGGGCGGGCGGGTCGCGGTGATCGGCCGCCACCACCTGAAGGCCGACACGGTCCAGCCCGACAACACCGATGGCGGGCGGATGGTCACCGAGCACGTGCTGGGGCTCGGGCACCGCCGGCTGGCGATCCTGTCCGGCTCGCTCGGGCTGACCACGGTCACCGACCGCCTGGACGGCGCCCACGAGGCGATGCGGGCCGCCGGCGTCGACCCCGACGACGTACCGGTCATCGAGGAGGCGTTCACCCGCGACGGCGGCCGCGCCGGCGCGATCCGCATCCTGAAGGACCACCCGGACACGACCGCCGTCGTCGCGTTGAACGACGACATGGCCATCGGCTGCCTCTCCGAGCTGCGTCGCGCCCGGATCGCGGTGCCCGGCCGGATGACGGTGACCGGCTTCGACGACGTGGCCGTCGCCGGTGACCTGGCGCCGGGCCTGACCACGATCCGGCTGCCGATGTCCGAGATGGGGGCGCGGGCGCTGGCCCTGACGCTCAAGGAGCCGGGGAGCCGCCCCCGCAAGCAACGGGTGCGGGCCGAGCTCGTGGTGCGCGGCTCGTCCGGACCCGTCCGGGGCTGAGGCCGCGCATGCGGGTCGTCCTCGCCACCGACAAGTTCAAGGGGTCGCTCACCGCCGCCGAGGTCGCGGAGGCGCTCGGCCGCGGGCTGCGCCGCGTCGTCCCGGACGTCGAGGTGGTCCGGGTGCCGGTCGCCGACGGCGGCGACGGGACCCTGGACGCCTTCGTGTCGGCGGGGTTCGAGCGGCACCCGGTCACGGTGTCCGGACCGCGCGGCGAGCCGGTGCGGACGGCGTACGCGCGCCGTGGTGGCGTGGCCGTCGTCGAGCTGGCCGACGCGTCCGGGCTGAGCCGGCTCGGCGACGGGCTCGCGCCGCTGGACGCCTCCACCAGGGGCACCGGCGAGGCGATCCGGGCTGCCGTGGACGCGGGCTGCACCGAGCTGGTCGTCGGCCTCGGTGGCAGCGCGTCGACCGACGGCGGAGCCGGGCTCGTCACCGCGCTGGGTGCCAGGATCCTCGACGCCCGGGGCCGGCCGGTCGCGCCGGGCGGCGCCGGTCTGCTCGGGGCCGCGCGGCTCGACCTCGAAGGGCTGCTCGCTGGCGTCACGATCACCCTGGCCTCCGACGTCGACAACCCGCTGCTCGGGCCCGAGGGAGCGGCCGCGGTCTACGGTCCGCAGAAGGGCGCCACGCCCGACGACGTCGCCCTGCTCGAGAAGGCGCTGACCCACTGGGCCGACCTGGTCGCCGATGCCACCGGACGTGACCTGCGAGAGGTGCCCGGGGCCGGCGCCGCCGGTGGCACCGGCTTCGGCGCGATGGCGCTGCTCGGGGCGGAGATCCGGTCGGGTGCCGCCACGGTGCTCGAGCTGGTCGGGTTCGCCGACGCCCTGCCCGGCGCCGACCTCGTCGTCACCGGCGAGGGCTCCTTCGACGAGCAGAGCCTGCGCGGCAAGGCGCCGTTCGGGGTGCTGGCAGGCGCCCGCGCCGCCGGGGTCCCCACCGCGGTGGTCTGCGGCCGCTGCACGCTCGGGCCGGGCGAGACGGCCGCTGCCGGCGTCGCTCGGCTCTGGGCGCTGACCGACCGCGAGCCCGACCCGGCGCGCAGCATGAGCCGGGCCGGAGCACTGCTCGACGAGGTCGGCACCGAGATCGCCGACTGGCTGCGCGCCGTTCGCTGAGGCGGCCGTCCACAGGCCTTGCCGGCCCCGGTTTCGGCCACCGTCGGCGCCGAGCACCCTGCCCGGCATGACCTACACGATCGACCCCGAGGTGCTCGAGCAGTCGAGCCGCGACCTGATCCGCCACGGCCTGGACGTCGACGAGGCGACCCGGATCCCGTTCCCGGACACCGGCGCCACGTCCGGCTACAGCAAGGACGCCATCGAGCAGCTGACCGCTCACGTGGCGGCGACGGCCGCGTCGCTGCGCGACGTCGGCGAGGCCACCGAACGGGTGGTCGCGGTCGCCCGGCTCACCGATGGTCAGGTGGGCGAGCTGTTCGACCTGACACTGGCCGGGGTGTTCCGATGAGCATCGACACCTCTGTCGACGGCGATCCCGCCACCTGCCGACGTACTGCCAGGAGGCTGCACGGCCTGCACGGCCAGCTCGTCGAGGCCAGGTCGTACCTCCACGGCCAGGCCCACCTCGCCGCTGCGCACTTCGACGGGTTGTCGGGCGACGCCTACCGCGCGCGATGTGCCGCCATCGGCCGGACCGTCGATGCCGCCGCGGACAGCAGCCGGGGGTTGGCCCGGGCGCTGGACGAGTACGCCGACGGCCTCGACGACGTGCTCGCGGAGATGGCCGGGGCTCGCGAGGTGGCCCGCTGCGAGCTGGTGCTGCACGGGCACGTGATCCCCGCTCCTGGTGGCTACGCGACCGACCGGCAGCGACGCCTCTACCGGCGTATCGCCGGCGAGGTCGCTGCCGCGCGCGGCGACGAGGCCCGGTTGCGGGATGCCTGGCTGGGCGCGATCGGCAGGTACGCCGTCGGACCGGTCGAGGATCTCTGCCTGCCGGAGGTCACGACCGCCAACACGATCCCTGGTGGGGTGGTTTCGAGGCTCGTCGCTGGCGCTCCTCGCACCTCAACCACCGTCGACGACGCTCCTCGCACCTTGACCGCGGTCCCGTTCGCTGCTCGCACCTCGACCACCGGAACGCCGTCGACCGCCGTGCCGCTGGACTCGGTGTGGGTGCCGTGGGGAGGCGGCGATGCGGCCTGACGACATCGGCATCTGCCTGCCGGTCACCTGGCGCCGCCGCTCGGCACCGGCCCACGGCGTCGTGGTCAGCGCTCGGTCGACCGTGCTCCCGGAGAGCGGCGTGCCTCCCGAGCTCACGCTCCGCTGCGTCGCCGTGGACGCCGACCTCCAGACCTGGCGGGGCGCGGCGATCGGCGAGCTCGCCGAGCGACTCGTGGACTTCGATGTGGAGGACCACGACGTGTTCGAGCTGCTTGGCCGGCAGGTGGACTACCACCGGTTCGCACACCGGCTCGGCAGCGCCGACGTCCTGAGCGACCAGTGGGCGTGGCTGACCGACGGGCTCGGGGTGGTCCTCACGTGCTCGGTGGCACGTGAGGACTACCCCGACTACTGCGACGTCTTCGAGGCGATCGCGGAGACGGTGAGCATCGGCTCGGCTCAGTCGTCGCCGCTGTAGAAGTACGTCTGGTGGTCGTCGGCCGGCAGGTAGTCGGCGTTCCCCGCGAAGTGGACGTCGTAGCCCACGTCGAGGATGCTCGCCAGGATCTCCGTGGTGCCGTCGCACTCGGCGTACCCGTTGGCGTCGGTGACCACCGTGCAGATGTGGATCGTCTGGTGATCGGTGTTCTGCGTGGTGTCGAAGACCAGCGTCTGGCCCGCGAGCGGCGCACCGTCGTTGCCGGTGAGCGTCGCCCGGACCTTGCCGCCGTTGTCGCCGACCTCGCGAACGATCACCTGGGCCTCCAGACCGCTCCCGGCCCTCAGCACGACCTGGGAGAACGCCGACGACTCGCTGCCCGCGAACGTCGCGTCACCGGAGTAGGCCGCCTTCACCTGGTGGGTCCCGGCGCCGAGGCCGGGCACCGTGACCCTGGCCTCCTGGCGACCGCCCACGGTCGCGACCGATGCCGTACCCAGCACGTTGCCGCCCTCCGTGAACGTCACCGTGCCGGTCGGCTCGCCGGGGGCGGGCACGCCCTCGGAGACGACGGCCGTGAACGTCACGTCGTCGCCGTACGTCGCGGGGTACTTCGACGACTCCAGGCCGGTGACCGTCGGCGCGCCCTGGACGGTCTGCACCGTCGACGCGGTGCCGCCGTTGAAGTTGAAGTTCCCGACGTAGACCGCCCGGACCGCGTGGCTGCCCGGCGCCAGCGTGGAGCTGACGAACGACGCCGTGCCCTGGTTCTGCCCACCCGGGGTGAGGCTGCTGGCGCCCAGGAGCACACCGCCCTCCCAGAACTGGACGACGCCCGTCGGCCGGCGGGTCGCCGGCGGCAGCGCGTCGACCGTCGCCGTGAACGTCACCGGCTGGGTGAACGCCGAGGTGGGGTCGTCGGACTCCAGCGTGATCGCGGTGTCGCCCTTGGTGACGTTCTGCCCGGCGCCCTGGTCGAGCGCGCCGTTGCTGCCCACGAAGTTCCCGTCGCCGCTGTACGTCGCGACGATCTTGTAGATGCCCGGGGCCAGCGACGAGAACTGCGGGCTGGTCGCCGCGCCGTCCACGACCGTCCGCGCCCCGCCCAGCGGCGCGCCGTTGACCGTGAACCGCACCGTGCCGGTCGGGTCACCCGCGCCCGGGGCGACCGGGCTGATCGTCGCGGTGAAGGTGATCGCCTGGCCGCTCTGCGACGGGTTGGCCGAGGACGTGACGACCGTGGAGGTCTGCGCCCGGTTGACCTTCTGCGTCACCGAGCCGTTGCTGCCCTGGAAGCTGTCGTCGCCGTCGTACGCCGCGGTGATGGCGTGCTGGGCCACCGACAGGTTCGACACCGTGATCGACGCCTGGCCACCCGTCGCCGAGCTCACCGGCTGGGTGTCGATGACGGTCGAGCCGTCGGTGAACGTGATCGTGCCGGACGGGTCGCCCGCACCCGGCGCCTGCACCGAGACGCTGGCGGTGAACGTGACGGGCTGGCCGAACACCGACGGCGACCCGGACGTGGTCACCGTGGTCTTCGTCGCCGCCTTGTTGACCTGGTGGCTCGCCTCCGAGGAGAGGCTGGTGACGAAGTTCGGGTCCTCGCTGACGTAGCGCGCCTGGAACGAGTGCGCGCCGACGGCGAGGTCGCTCGTCTGGTACTCCGCGACGCCGTTGGTCAGGTCGACGAAGTCGACCGTGGAGCCGTCGACGATGATCCGGGCCACGCCCTGCGGCGTCCCGGTCGCCGGGGCCACCGGAGCCACCTCGGCGCGGATCGTCACCTGCTGCCCGAAGACCGACGGGTTCGGCGAGGAGGTCACCGTGGTGGTGGTCTGCGCCGCCTCGACGTCCTGGTCGATCGAGTCGCTCGCGCCGGCGAACCGGGCGTCGCCCTGGTAGTCGGCGGTGATCACGTGGTCGCCGGCGTCCAGGTGTGCCGTGGGCGACGTGGCGCTGGTGCCGTTGAGCGGCACCGGACCGCCGAGCGGATCGCCGTCGACGAAGAACTGCACGTCGCCGGTCGGGGTACCCGCACCCGGGGCCACCACCGACAGGTCGGCGGTGAAGGTGAGGGGCTCGCCGGCCACCGCGTTGGGGTTGGAGGTGCTCAGCTGGAGGGTCGTGTCAGCGCGGTTGACGCCGTGCGTCAGCTCGGCCGACGTGCTCGACGCGAAGCTGGCGTTGCCGTTGTACGTCGCCGACACCTGGTGGTTGCCCGCCGGGAGGTTGGCGATGGTCAGCGCTGCCGTGTCACCCGTCAGCGGCACCGCGGTGCCGAACGGCTGCCCGTCGACGTTGAACTGGACGCCACCGGCCGGGGAGCCCGCGCCGGGTGCGACCACAGCGACGGTCGCGGTGAACGTGACCGGCTGCCCGCTCACGGTGGGAGATCCGGTGCTGGTCAGCACGGTGCTGGTCGGCGCCTTGTCGACGACCTGCTGCTTCGAGCTCGCGTCGACGTTGAAGAAGTTCGCGTCGCCCGAGTACTTCGCACCGATGGTGTGGGTTCCCGCCGCCAGTGACGCGACGTTCGCCAGCGTGGCAACGCCACCGGCGCCGACGCTCGCTGGAGCGCCGAAGTCGCTGCCGTCGACCGTGAACTGCACCGTGCCGCTGGGCGCGCTGGTGCCGTTGGCGGCCGTCACCGTGGCTGAGAAGCTGGTCGGCTGGCCGAACACCACCGCGCCCGGCTGCGCCAACGTGATCGCGGCGGTGTTCTTGGTGATCGAGAGCGGCGAGCCGGCGCTCGAGCCCTTGTAGAAGGAGGTCTGCGCGAAGGACGCAGTGACGGTCGCGTTGCGTGGACCGCCGTTGACCGGGAGCGTGGCGGACGCGACGCCGTTGCTGTCGGTCGTGCCGTTCACGGACCCGCCGCCCGACACCGAGAAGGTGACGGTCCGGCCGGACAGCGGCCCGCTGTCGTGGGCGTCGGTCAGCCGCGCGGAGACCGGGATCGAGGTGTTCTGCGGGGCGGAGGCCTGCGCCTCCACCGTGATCGCGGTGATGTTGTCGATCGTCACCGTGCGGTTCGAGGTCTCGGTGTCGGTCTTGCAACCGAGGCCGAGGAAGCCGCTGTTGCGACGGATCTCGATGATGCCGCGGATCGTGTAGGTGCCGTTCGGGTAGCTGCGCGTGTCGAAGGTGTGGCTCCGGGCACCTCCGGTGTTCCAGAACTGGTTGATCAGGACCGTGCCGCTCGAGTTGATCAGCTGGAGCCTGGTGCTGCCTCCGGACCCGCCGAACCAGCCGCAGTGGTCGAGGGTGCTGTCGTCGTACCCGCCGGTCTCGGACATCGTGACGGATCCGCGCAGCACCGCGCCGTTGGCGGGCGAGGTGAGGGACGCCGAGGCCGGCGACACGAGACCCACGGCGAGGATCGCCAGGGCCGTGACCATGGTCGTGATGACCGCGATGAGCTTGCGCATGATGGCTTGTCCTTGTCCTGGTGCGGTCACTTGATGATCGAACCGAAGTTCTGGGCGGGCAGGTGGTTCGCATCACCCGCGTACGACGCCTTGTACCCGAGCGCCAGGGTCAGCTGCAGGAGCTGTGGGCGGGCGTTGCACGTGGCGACACCCTGGGCGTCCGTGGTGCTGGTGCAGATCAGGTTCGGGCCGATCCGGAAATCGATCGGTGCACCCACGACCGGCTGGCCGCCGCCGGTGAGCGTCACCTTGAGCAGGCCGAGCGGGAGGCCGAGCGGGATCAGCTTGACCACCGCCGGCTCGGTCTTGAGGGACGTCGCCAGCTGACCCACGTTCACGGTCACCGGCGCCGACGTGCTCGCCGCGAACACGGCCGTGCCGGCGTACTCGGCGCGGATCGCGTGGCTGCCCGCTCCGAGGTCGCTGAGGTTCACGGTGGCGACCGCGCTGCTGCCCGGTCCCGCCGCCACCGGGACGGTGGCGATGGCGGTGGTCCCGCGCATGAACGTCACGGTGCCGCCCGGGGTTCCGGCGCTGCCGACGGCCGGGGTGACCGTGGCGCGGAGCTCCACCGTCTGGCCGTACGTCGTGGACGTGGGCGTGGCGGTGAGCGTGGTGCTGGTGGCGACCTTGGCCACGCTCTGCGTGATCGAGCTCGCCCCGGACACGAAGTGCACGTCGCCGGAGTACAGCGCCCGCACGTCGTGGTCGCCCGGCAGCAGGTCGGACACGGCCTGGCTGGTCGCCACGCCGTCGCCGTCCAGCTCCACGGCGTCGCCGAGGGGCTGCCCGTCGACGACGAGCTGGACGAAACCGCCGGGCGAGCCGGTCCCGACCTGCTGCGACGTCACCGTCGCGGTGAAGGTCACGCCCTGGCCGTAGTCGCTGGCCGGGGCGGAGGACGTGAGACCCACGTCGACACCCGCGGCGTCCACCGTCTGGGTGAGGATGTCACCGCTGCCGGAGTAGCCGGTCGCCGGTGTGAACGCGGCGATCACGGTGTGGTCGCCCGGGTCGGGCGACGCCAGGGTCGCGCTCTCGGCGACACCGTCGGACCCGACCGGGACCGGGTCGCCGAAGTCGTCGCCGTCCACGGAGAACTGCACCGTGCCGGCCGGCGCGCTGCCGTCCTCGGCGGTGACGTTCGCGGTGAAGGTCACCAGCTCGCCGTACGTCGACGGGTTCTCCGACGAGGTCAGCACGGTGCTGGTCGCGATGATCGCGGTGGCCGCGATCACCTGGTGGCTGACCGGCTCCGAGGCACTGCCGTCGTAGTCGGCGTCGCCGGCGTAGGTCGTCACGATCGAGTAGGTGCCGGGGGCCAGGTCGGAGATGTCGAGCACCGCCTCGGCGCCACCGGTCACAGCCTGCAGCGGCGCCGCACCGAGCGAGTCGCCGTTGGCGGTGAAGCTCACGGTGCCGGTCGGCGCCCCCGAGCCCGGGGCCACGGCGCCGATCCGTGCGGTCAGGGTCGCGCCCTCACCCTCGACGGCGGGGGACGGGGTGGCCAGCACGATGGTGGAGGTGTCGGCCTTGGAGACGTCCTGCTGGAGCGAGTCCTGGCCGCCGTCGTAGTCGGGGCTGCCCGAGTAGACCGCGGCCACGGTGTGGTTGCCGGCCCCGAGCGACGTCACGGCCGGGAACGTCGCGGTGCCGCCGCTGAGCGCGACGGGTGCGCCGATGTCGGCACCGTCGACCCGGAGCTGCACGGTGCCGCTCGGCGAGCCGCCGCCCGGCGCCTGGACCCCCACGGTGGCGGTGAAGTTGACCGCCTCGCCGGTGACGGTGGAGGTGTCGGAGGACGACAGGGCCACGTCCACCTCGGCCTTGGTCACGTTCAGGTTCTTCGGCGCGGCCACGCTGCCGGCGTAGACGTCGTCACCCGAGTACGTCGCGACCACCTGGTGGGAGCCCACCGGGATGTCGTCCACCACGACCTCGGCGTGACCGGCACCGTTGATGCCGGTGGTCGCCAGGGTGGTGGAGCCGGAGGTGAAGGTCACCGAGCCGGTGGCGTCGCCGCCGGCGCTGGTCACGTCGGCCGACAGGGTGACCGGCTGGCCGTAGACCGCCGAGGTCGGCGCGACCGTCGAGGTCGTGGTGGTGCCCAGCAGCGGGTTGCGGACCCGGAACGTGTACGGCGCCGACTCGCTGCCCGCGTGGTCGGCGGTACCGAGGTGGACGGCCGTCACGTCGTGGAAGCCGAGGCCCAGGGTGCTGATCGCCGCACTGGTCGCGGTGCCGCCGGAGAGGCCGACCGGCC